>NZ_KI911783.1:1735520-2050084 GCF_000515415.1 Bradyrhizobium sp. WSM1417 | reverse complement strand
TCTGCTCGTCGATCTCGTCAACAACGTCGATCAGCTTGCGGAGGCGAAGGACGAGGTTCTCAAGCGGGTCGAGCAGCGTGCTGCGTCTTCCGATCGTCGCCGCTTGCGCCGCGCTGTCCGCGAGTATGGAAACGAACGAACGAAGAAATTCTTCGATCGCGCCTTAAGAGCGAGCGAACTGCATGCCGCGTGATTTCCTCCACAATCACCCGCAATTCGCGGATCTGATCCGGATTGTGGCGGAAGAAAAGGGCATTGATCCAGCCCTGGTCGAAAAAGACTACTGGATCATGCATTGCCTTTACGGGCTCCAGCAGCTTGGGTTCACCTTCCAGCTCAAGGGCGGAACATCCCTTTCCAAGGGACATCAGATCACCAATCGCTTTTCAGAGGACATCGACATCCTGATCGAGCCTCCGAAGGACCGGGACGTGAAGACGGGCAGGCATCAGAACAGCGCGGCGCAAATCAAGACGCGCACGGACTTCTATGAGTGGCTGGCGCAAACGATCAAAATCGACGGCATTGTAAACGTCCAGCGCGACACCGAGTTCGACGACGTGCCAAACTATCGCAGCGCTGGCATCAAGCTGAACTACACGACGGTTGTCGAGGCGATGGAAGGTCTTCGGGAGGGCGTGCTGCTCGAGGTCGGCTTCGACACGCTGGCTCCGAACGCGCCGAAGGACATCAGTTCCTGGCTTTACGACCGGGCCGTTGCGAGCAAGGTGGACGTCATCGACAACCGCGCGAAGGCAGTGCCATGCTATGATCCCGGCTACACCTTCGTGGAAAAATTGCAAACGATCTCGACCAAATTCCGCAAGCAGCAAGCAGATGGCAGCGATCCGGTGGGATTTATGCGCCACTACTATGATGTCTATGAGCTACTAAAACGGCCCGAGGTTCAAAAGTTCATTGGCACCGCCTCCTACACCGCGCACAAGCAGGCGCGTTTCCGGCAAGGCGACAATCAGAACATTGCCGAGAACGACGCCTTCATCTTGAGCAACGCGAAAACGCGGGCACTCTAGCCGACGCCTACGAGCGCAGCAGCGCGCTCTACTACGGAGGCAAGCCCAACTTTGAGCAGATACTAGCTGAGGTCGAAAAGTGGCTAGGCAAGCTCTATCACACAAGCTAGAGTGGTGAAGGGACTACATGAGTACTGCGTTCGCATATAAGAAGGAATACGCGTTCAACGCCATTTGCCCGTATTATACGATGTTTCCTTTGGAGTTTCCCATGCATCTCCTTGGGAAGCACCAAGAGGACTCCCCCACCGTCTGGGACCCCTTCTGCGGCCGAGGGACTACGATTTACGCGGCCCGAAAGCTGGGCTTGCGGACCTACGGTCTCGACAGTTCTCCTATTGCGACAGCAATTGCCCAGGCCAAGCTCGCTAGCGCCAAGACGACGGACGTGATTGCGCTCGCGAACAAGCTCGTCGCGAAGGCGCCGAGAGATGTACCTGATAGCGTGTTTTTTCGGCGCGCGTTCTCCAACCAAACCCTCAAAGAGATTTGCAGCCTACGTGAAGGATTGCTGAAGGCAAAGGCAACCAGCGAAGCCGCGATCCTACGGGCAGCGGCACTTGGCTGCTTGCACGGACCACTTCCAGTCGGAAACGGAACGCCGAGCTACTTCTCCAATCAGATGCCACGAACGTTCGCCTCTAAGCCCGATTATTCGGTGCGATTTTGGCGCGCACACCAGCTTCGTCCACCCAAGGCGTCCGTCATAGACGTACTAACGAAGAAGCTCGAACGCATCACTGATCTAAATGACAAATCACCTAGCCATATTCAGAACGTGAAATGCTTAGACGCACGCAAGGCGGGCTCCTTTGGACGCGTAAAGGGACCGATCGTGACGGTAATCGCCTTGCCGTGCAGGTCAGTGGTCAAAGAAATGCCACGCCAAGTAATGGGAAACTGTTCTGGCTTATATCTCGAGAAATCAAATCGGAAATTATGCGACACCGTGTTTCGAATGGCGCGCGCATATTCGTACCAGTCCGCCTCACGAAGCTTTTGGACCATCGCTCTGCCGGGGCTCGCCCGATCATAGTCCTCACAATAGTCGCCTAGTAGCTCGAACGGGAGACGAATGAGGGCATGAAGTTGGTTAAGCACAAAGTCGGTGGTGATCGAAAACCGCGACGCGTCTTGCTCTAGCAGTGTTGCAAGATCAGAGTAGGACACCCACCCGTCGAGTACTTTCATGTGTAAGCCTCGCGCCTCTTCGACAGCAGATGGCTTATACTGCGCGCCGCCTTGAAGCCAATGGCTCGAGATGATGGCCAGCCGATAGGATCGGTCTTGCCGCGCAAACTCGTCGAGAATCTCCGATTTCGTAAAGCGCATAAAGCTCCACCAACAATTCGCAGTAAGAGCTGATCGGCGAGACCTAGCTAAGGCTGTCGGTCCAGCTCTTCCAGAAGTGTCAACCCGTACTCGTCTATGGTGACATAGTCGTTCAGCAATTGACTATGAAACTCCACCTGCGGCGATTGCTCGAATATCGAGTGCGTCATTCCCTGGCACGAACCGGCATAGTGCCAATTGTTCTGCTTGAACCTTCTCGTATTCGTTCGGATCGCTTCGCGCCGGCTCTTCCCATTTGGCTTTTTCGAGTTCGTTGTATTTTGGGATGGTCGGCTTCGGCACAACGTAGGGCGGAATGTAGAGAGGGATACGGTGTGCTAGAGAGTCACGAAATTCGATTAGATTTCCAAACTATTTCTGCTTCTTATCGAGGAATGCCTGGAATTCTTTGGTCAAGCTTTTCCGGACTTTTTTCTTACCAAGACCAACGTCGTTCTTTTCCAGGTCGCTACCGTCGGGATTCTTGATTTCTTTCTCGTAAATCCAGATCCAAGCGATGTTGTCGAGGCAACCGAAGGCATTCATCGTGAAGGCCTGAATAGCGATGGCCGCATCAACCACGACCTCGCGCTCAGGAATTTTCTCCTGATCGGGAGGTAGCCGCTCATAGACCCGGTTGATTGACCGGACGAGCGTTTCCAAGCGGCGGCAAAATCCTTGTTGTGCATACTCGCCGCCCCGCTCGGTCTTGTAGGTGCGCAGGCACATCTTTTCGCGCAGCTCGTTGAAATGACGGTGCACCTCAGCTTGGCTAGCAAGAAGTTCAGTGACGCGCTCGGCGGAAACATAGCTCGGCATTAGTCTGATCCTAACATCAGCCTTCGTGCTGCAAATCGCCAACGAGGCTTTGGACCGTTGGTACGCTTGCGGGGATAGGATTTGAACCTATGACCTTCAGGTTATGAGCCTTACAATTCACGTCGCGCTCATGACATTCGTTAAAACCAGCCTTTAAACGCCTGCCAGGCGCCTTGTATTTTATTCCAAAGGTGTTTCCAGGCAATCTTGTCCCAAACGCGACCCCAGAAACCGCGTTCTCTTCTGTAGCGCTCAGCATGCGCCCCCTGCCGTACATGTTGATCACTGGCGCGGTTTGCAGCGATCTGTTCGGGAGTGAAGGCGAGCGCCCAATCTATGCGGTTATTCCTGATCCAATAATGTGACTGACAGCCCGTACTCCAGTTTCCGATAGAGGGGTATAGGCTCACAGCATTGCCCTCGATTTCCAACCGCCAGCGGCCGGGCTTCAAAGGGGTCATGATCTTTGTGCCGCATCCACAACAGCAATTGTGAGCGGCCGTTGCGTATTTTTGTGAGATGTAAATCACGCCGTTATCGAGAACTTTCGGTATCCGATCGAGAAATTTGGGCTGGATGGTCTCGATCTCTTTCATAGGACATCGTCCTTGACGAAAAGGCTATTCGCGATCGTAAAGGAAAAAAAGCGTTCCTTGCCCAGGTTAAAATAAAAGCCACGTAACTTCTTCCAAGCCATCACCGCCAAACACGCATTAAGCGCATTAAGGTCAGCAACCTGGATGTTCTTGTCGTATTCGTTGTTCGCATCATCAGATGCAAACGATATGCGCGCACGCGCAACATTGCGGGCATCCGGCAAGCTGATGACGCTACGCAGCATACCTCCGAGCGAGTTGCGTTTAGAATAGAGGCCCATACCGACGTCCGCGAAAGGAACCCCCCTCGCCTCCAGCTTGTCGACGATAGCGCGCTTTGCAGCGCCTCCTTCCATACAGAGGAAGACGAAGGACATGCCTTCAAGTTCGGCAATATTGGTTGCGTCAATCTTGACGGGATGCGGAACGATACCGCGATGCATGCGACCGTAAATCGAAACGAAGTATTCGACTTTGAGCGGCTGAAGTCGCAATTCCTCGATCGCGGGCGCCCCCGGCGCTCGAAACGCATTGTGCGTCAAGAACCTGTCAGCGTCGAAGATATGGATTTTCTTGACTGGCGTCTTAGCGACCATGTCGAGAACGTACGATCCTGTGCCGCCGACGCCAACAATAGCAATCGCGTCCTCGGCGAGCCTGGCCGTAATTGTGTTAATTTCCGCGCGCGCGGACGCGGTGTCGAGATAATTGAACGGCGAATTGTCGTCCTCCGGTTCAATCACCTTGTGTGTTTTCGCGGTGACTTCCGGGTCGATGGCGGCGACGTGCTTGCCAATCAGCGCGATGTAAGCCGTCATTTTCTCGTGATAATCCTCATAGTGCCCGCGCAACGGCTTCCGGGAGAAGGAGTGTTGGGCCATGAGCCCGCTCCCGAGGTCGAATGATCCACTGGTATGCTGCAAGACAGTCAGCGTGTTTCCCTGACTGTCGCACGGATACTCGCCGATAAATTTGGCTGTGTGATCTTGCGGACGCGCTGTCACGTCGCCGGCAAGGTCGAGGTTTGAGGCGACGGCACCGATCGCGATTTCCCTCTTGCTGTTGATGTAGGGAACGTCGTGAACAACCAAGTTCCCCACGTTGGTTATTTGGACGTTGTATCCCTCCGTGCGCAGCCGCTGGAGATCGGGACTACGATCTATTGGTATGATCGACATCGAAGATCGTGCCATGTTTCTTGACGGTGACTTTGCCGTTGGGCGGCAGATCGCCGTGATGCGGGACGCTTTTTGCGTGTTCGAAGCTGACGGTGAACTCCGGGTCGAGCCCGGTCGGCGGCACCGGATAGGCGATCTTCACGAGTTCCTCGAACGTCAGAACATCATGATCGACAACGACGGGGTCCGTGTTGACGATGATTGTATAATGCTTTTCAGGCGCGTCACCGCTGTGGAAATGCTCATCTTCGGTAAGATGGATGCTGGGGCTGTCGATGCGCACCAGCTTGTCTTCATGGTCGCCCTCAACTTCCTTGTAGAGCACCTTGCCTTCGGCAACGTGCCCCAGCTCATAAAGGTCAGCGCCGGTCGTCGGGTTGGGTGAATGATAGGGCTTCTGATCGATGTGAATGCGTACTTCGTGCTTGGCGTCGGTCATCCCTACTCTCCTTTGAGAATTTTCGAGAGCGAAGTGCCCATACGCTCGCGTAACGTGTCGAGCCGCATGTCGCTACGAACACCGGCCGCGAAATCAGGCCCATAAGACTTGCGCAGCGTGCCGACTAAGGTGTCTCCTCGCTTTTGGCGAATTTCGCCGTCCAAATCGCGGCAACGGTCGTCAAGTCCTGGCTTGCAATGTTTCGGCATGGTCAATAGGCCCCTTTGGACGAAGTAAACTGTTGGCCTACATGGCCTTCAGTAAGGATCCGTCGCCGTCCTCCGCGGCAACGGCTGCACCCATTCCGTCCGAATCGGCTTTAACTACCGATACGAATGTGCGAGTCTGTGCCGTCAGCACACAATGTGCCCGATTCCGGGCGGGGGTGTCAAAGCGTGTTATTCGCACGAGGATGTATGAAGACGTTCGAAACAAAGCTTGTCGATGCAATAAGAAAAAAGCGGGAAGCCGAAGGCCTAAGCATCCGTGCGCTATCCGCTGTGATTGGGATTAGCTTTTCCACGCTTGCCCGCATTGAGCGTGGTGAGGGCCTGCCGGACAACAATTCGAAAATTCGCCTTTTAGAATGGCTCGGTGAAAAAGCGGAAGCCGCCGGGCTGAAATTCGATAACGTTGCTTTTGTTCATTTTCGCGCGGCCAAAAATGTCCAGTCGTCGACAGTCCGGGCGCTTTTGCGAGCGGCAGACGGAATTCGGCGGAATGCTATAGGCAACAAAGACAGCGTACAGCTTGGAAAACCCTCAACTGAGGAAGAGATCGTCGCTTTGTCGAAGGAAGAACTTGAAAAAACTGCGGAGAAATTCCGCAAGGATCTAAATCTTGCAGCTGATGAGCCGCTAGACTCGTTAAAGCTAAAAATCGAAGGAGTGGAAGTTCATAAGCTTAGCAAAGTAAGTTTTTAGATAGGGCATTGATCAGTAAGCTTCTTGCAGACTCATGCGATGAGTGGTCCGCAATGAGCGTGCCAATTGAAATTTCGGAAGATACTTGGGCGGTTCTGTTAAATGACAGTCACAAGGAAGAACGACAGAGGGTTACAATTCTCGAGGAATATTGGCACATTTTGTTGGGGCACAAATTAACAAAAATTGCCCGAGTCGCAGAAGCCTACGGCAGAACATACGACAAGGCTGAGGAGCACGACGCATATTTTTTAGCTTCTGCAACGCTACTGCCGAAAGCAGCTATCGAAAAGGCCGTCAAAGCCAAACAGGATTCCCTCTCTATCGCCAAAATATTCGGTACATCTCATGAACTGGTGGATTATCGAATTAAACGTCTCGGTTTATGGCGAGATCACGTGGGCAAGAAGATTGCGCTCATCTCCAACCGGTAATTGAAATTAGGTGAACTTTAGGCCTGCGCTATCATTCCTAATCTGTTCGAAAATTTCCCTAGCTTCTCGAGTTGGTGCAACGCATAACGTTCGATACGTATCCAAGAAGGCCCACCAATGAGATCAAGTATATGCGGACACTTTGAAAACGACTCGATTTCCGCTTTAAGAACGACTCGATTTCGTTTTGAAAACGACTCGGTCTAACTTCCTATTGATCCAGCTCACGAATTTCCCCTCGTTTTTTCCGCGATTTCTTCGAGCGCAAAAAACCGAGGGGGGTATCTTCAGGAAATTTGCCTCATGAAACGTGCCGGTCGGCGTGGCACCACAGCCGGCGATCCGGGCTGGTCGAACTGCGTCTTCTGCGGCACGGCCGTCGGCAAGTCTGCTCGTTCGCGCGAGCACATCATCCCGATGTGGCTGCTGCGCGCCACGGGAGATCCCCATCGAAAGATCAAGATCGAGAGCGACCCCATAACCGGTGACGATGTCGTAAGGCCGGCATCTACGTTTCATTTCCCGGCTTGCGAACCATGCAACCAAAAATACGGAAAGACGATCGAGAAGCATGCCAAGAAGGCGATCGAATCCTTGTTCATAGGAAAATCGCTCGCAGTGTCGCAGTGCTACTGGTTTCTGGATTGGCTCGACAAGGTGCGCGTTGGCCTCTGGCTCGGATACAACATGCTTCACAAAGAGGAGTTCGCACCGAAATTCCGGATCGACCAGCGCATCGGAATAAAGGATCGGATCGCAATCATCAGCGTAGATCCGAATGACCGCACGAAAGGCTTCGGCTTCGGCGGGCTCGACAATCAGATATTCCGGACAAGCCAGGCCGGCATGTTCTTCAAAATCAACAACATTCGGATTCTGTCGCTCTCTTTCGATGGCCTGATTTCGCGCTTTGCAGGAATGCCCTTCCCTGAAGAACTTCTCGCCCTGAGCAATGATCCGGATCGCCACATTGCCATGATGGGGCGCACCGATTACCGACTCAAACAGGACTGGAAAGAATTCCAGATGCCGGGGGCAACCGTAATCGCTCAGACAAGCTTCTGGTTGGCGAATTGTACCGACAATAAGAGCTTCGCTTTGTGGATCAACAAGAATACTATCCCTCGGTTTAAGAAATTCCCGAAACTGCGCAAAGCCGCCGATTTGAACCAGTTTGTTCAGACGAAACTTGTCTCCAACGCCAACGGCGAATTTCGATACCACCAGAATGGCCGGCAGCGGATACGGTTCGGGCGGGCCGATGACAACAGCGACTTGGCCTTTATTATAGTGCTTTACCTATTGTTTTTGCAGTACGTGCTGCCGCTCAATCCGCAAGAACAGATTGAAAAAGACGGCACACGGCACAGCACGATTTTGCTGGCGATGCTGTGGATCGAGAAGTCGGTTCAGTTGGCGCTGCGTTTCCGCCAGATCGGAATATGGGACGAGACGTCATTCGGTCCCGTGGTAGAAGAACTGCAGAAGGTCTACAGAGCTTGGGATGAACTGCGCGCAAACGCGCTCGGCGAGTGGGCGCAAGATGCTTCCGCGAACCAGGTCGAAAACACTCTGTCGGACTAGGGACCGATCTTGAGCCGAGCCGGTGCTGGCCTCACGACAGCCGTCGTCGCGCAGCGTGTGGTTGCAGGTGGACTAGTGCGCGATCGCCTGCTGCGGCAACGTGAGCACGGTCATGATCTCATCGTCCGGCAGCAGGAACGACTGCTCCTCCACCATGTGCCGATCGCATCCCTTGAAGTCGAACCAAGCGTCTGCCGGGTTCTTTCGAGGAAACGTCTGCTCGACAGCACCCCGGAGCAGCATGTCGGCGGCGAAGGTTTGACCGTCCAGTTGCCGGACAGGTCGCCACCACGGTGCAATCATCGGCGCGGCCTTGTACCACACCCGCTCCCGCTTATTGTGGCAAACGATGACCATGGGAAAATGGTTCAAAACCGTCATCTTAACCAGCGTGGCGGTGAGGCTGACGTCGAATTCCTCCGCCAACTCTCTGGACGCGGATAGCGTGAGCCGCTTCATCTTGCGCAAGCGGGGAAGTACCATGAAATTTGGCAGAAGCAGGTCGGACGCGAACTCGTCGGCGTGACGCTCGGGATTGAGCGCATCGTGTTTGAAGTTGCACACATCGTTCTTGCCGCAGAAGAGAACCTGTCCACGATGGTGGTGCCAATGCCCAAGCTCATGCCCCAGCGAGAATCTCTGGCGCTGACGCATGCTGAGACAATTGATCGAGATCACTGCATGCCGCTTTGATCCCACGATCGTGGCTTCGCAATTGTCGATCGGCTTGTAGTTGACTACCGCGCGCTGGGTCCAAGCAATGGCATCGAGATCGATGTCTTTGGGCTCGGCGATTCCAAGTCCGGCGAGCAGGCGCTCTGCTGGGGTCATTCTTCCCGTTCTTCCTTGTCCTCGTTTTCGAGCGCCTGTAGCTGGGCTAAATCGTTGAGCAGACCCTCCTCGTCTCGTTCCGAAAGCTTGCCACCTTTGCGCGCCGCCATCATGGCGTCCGCAACACGACCCGACCTCATTCCATCCAGCCGTCGGCGCGCCTTTTCAAGATCAAGACTTTTTACGTTCTGCTGGTCGCGAAACGCCTTCACCTCGTCCTGAGCTTGCTTAAAGCGAAGCCGAGCCGCGCGCGCCTTCGCCTTCTCCACAGCCGAGCCGGCGCGCGTGGCGGCCTTGTCGAAATCATCGCCTGCTTCCTTGAAATCTTCACGAAGGTCGGCTTCGGATGCATCGATAATGCTGTCGTCAATGGCCTTGCCGATTTTTACCAGCCGTTCGAGGTCGGTTGGATCTCTGCTCATATCCGCCATCCCCTGGGGTATTCCCGGCGACCGATGCGCCGGATCTTCTTGATCACGTAATCCAAGCGAGCTTGGTCGAGGCCCACAAAATCGCGGAGCTGCTCGCCCCTCATGTCATTTTCCCAGCCCAGCAGCACCATGCTCATCTCCTCGTCCGGGCCATAGTTGGCATCCAACACCGTCCAGACTTCCGATGCCCGCCCATCGTGCTCCGCTTCGATCATGGCCTGCTCCGGGTTCGGCCCCGCATCCTTCAGCGGCGACTTACTCTTGCCGTCGCCTGTCTTCCTGCCGCCGTCGTCCATCCTGGCGTCCTCGGGTGCCACCTGATGCTGCAGCCGCTTGCGCCGCCTGCCCGCAATGTTCCGCATCGACTGAGCCAGGAAGGCAATGAACAGGATGGATCGGGGGCACGTCTTCTCCTCGAACAGCGCGGCGCACACAGCCTCTTGAAGCAAGTCGCCGTCGGCGAAGTCCGTGCCCTCAAGGTGACGCCGCTCAATTGCATCGAGCCGAGCGAGATCGAGCGGGGTCAGCCCATCCAGCGCCGAGACCACCTCGTCATAGGTGAGGTGATCCGGGGGAGGAGCTGCAGCTTCGGCAGAAGGCGCGCCAACGAGGTCCATAGCTTCACGCTTCCTATGCCGGCCAAAAAATCAATTCGGACAAAGATTTTTGAGTCCGAAAGGTTCGGCTGGCGGGCATGCAGTTGTAGAGGCGACCGGTTTCGAGAGGCAACCGGGGGCAAGTAACTCGAAAAACTGGTGTCGGAACAATGAATTACATAGCAGAACGGGCGCAGTTGCGCCAGACGCAACTGGTTGAGCTGATCGAGGAGGCATGCCGGCACATCGAGCCGTCGGAACCCCAGCGCGAGCTCGCAAAGCAGCGCTATGAAGGCGTCGGCGCCTGGCTCGCCAGGTCCGACGACTGGCTCTTGGCCAACATCGAGATCCGACTGCAGGGTTCGGTCGCCATCGGCACCGCCGTGAAGCCCATCGGAAGCCTGGAGCACGATGTGGATCTGGTCGCTCACGTACCCGATGTCGAGGTTGCGATCTCGCCGGCGCTGCTGAAGCAGCGGATCGGCGATCGGCTCCGCGCCAATGGCAAATATGCGCCTCTGCTGAAGGAAATGCCCCGGTGCTGGCGGCTCGACTACGCCGGCGAATTCCACCTCGACATCACACCATCGATCCCGAACCCCGAATGCCGGCTCGGCGGGGAGCTCGTCCCCGACAAGACACTGAAGGATTGGAAGGCCTCGAATCCCCTGGGCTACCGGACGAAGATCGAGCGGCGAGCTGCGATCCAGCCGCGGATCCGACTGATCGCCAAGGCGGCCGACAGTGCGATGGCCGAAAGGCAGGTGGAGCCGTTCCCCGAGAACAAGCGCTTGAAAGGACTGCTGCGCCGAACCGTGCAGATCGCGAAGCGCCATCGCGACATCGAGTTCATCGACGACAAGGACGGCTTGGCGCCGCTCTCCATCATCATCACCACGCTGGTCTCGCGCGCGTACGAGTTCTGCGCTCGTAGCCGCGAGTACGACCACGAGCTTGCCCTGATTGTCGACGTGCTGGAGTGGATGCCGAACACGATCGAGCAGCGGGTGGTCGGCGGCCGGACCGAATGGTATCTCTGGAACCAGACCACCGCGGGCGAAAACTTCTGCGAGAAGTGGAACAAGCATCCCGAGCGAGCCGTCGCGTTCTTTGATTGGCACGCGAAGCTAGTTAACGACGTCAAGCAGCTCGCCGCCGCCCAAGGCTTCGACGCCCTCCGCCGGCTGCTCGTCAATGTCGTCGGATCGAGGCCGGCCAACATGGTGATGGACTCGCTGACCGAGCAGGTCAGCGTCGCGCGCAACGCCGGCAGGCTCTCCGTGACGAAGCCGGCAGGCTTGATCATCGGCTCGGCGGCGAGCGCGACCTCAGTGCGCGCCAATACCTTTTTTGGGGATCGATTGTAAGCCATGCGATTTGGGGGACGAAAGGCGCTGACGCTACCGCAGCAGTTCATCAATTTGCAGGGCAACCCGTTAAGCTGCGGGACCGGCGTGCTGCGGCCGACGTCATTCACCTGGCGCTTCGAGGCATCCCCATCGCCCCTAAGTCGCGTTTACCGCGTCCGGATCGAGATGACGAAAGCCACTTCGCCGTACACGTTCATCGACGATCCGGATCTCCACCAACTCGCCGAGGGCCGAGATCTGCCCCACGTCTACAAGAATCCGACACGACTCTGCCTCTACCTGCCCGGAACGTCCGAATGGCGTCGCTGGAAGCGGATCGACCAGACCATCGTGCCATGGACCGTGCTGTGGCTGCACTACTTCGAGGATTGGCTCGGCTCCGGTGAATGGAAAGGCGGCGGCATGCACCCGTCTGAGGCTTCCGAATCTGATGAGGTGAACAATGACTGAGACCCGCAAAGAACCGACCAGCTACAAGATCTTGTCCATCGATGGCGGCGGCATCCGCGGGGTGTTTCCCGCGGCCCTCCTGGCCAAGCTGGAAGATCATCTGAGCTCGCCGATCGGGTCGTACTTCGACCTGATCGCCGGCACATCGACCGGTGGCATCATCGCGATTGCCTTGGGCCTCGAGCTGTCGGCCAAGGACATCCTGAAGCTCTATGAGGAGCGGGGACCGGCGATCTTCGATCAACAGCACGGGGTGGTCGGCAACTTCGTTCGGCAGCGGCTGCGCGGAGCCATGCACTGGTTTGGGACCAAATACTCGTCGCAGGCACTGCACGACGCCATGGCCGACATCCTCGGCGAGCGCCGGCTCGGCGAAAGCCGCACCCGTCTGGTGATCCCGGCTTGGCATCCGATGCTCGAGCGGGTGTACATCTACAAGACGGCCCATCACCGGCGACTCGAGACCGACTACCGCGCCCGCGCATTGGATGCGGCGATGGCGACGGCGGCTGCGCCTACATTCCTCAAGCCCCACATGACGGACGACGCGATCGAACTCGTCGATGGCGGCGTCTGGGCGAACAACCCGATCGGCGTCGCGACGATCGAGGCCGTCGGGATGCTGAACTGGCCGGCGGACAGGCTGAAGATCCTCAGCATCGGCACCATCAACGACGTGAAGGCACCGCCGCGGTGGAAGGGCAAGCTTCCGATGGCATCCTCGATCGCGCGCCTGTTCATGGCGGGCCAGTCGCATAGCGCGCTCGGGACGGCCAAGATCGTTACCGGCGACGGCCATGACCACCGCGCGATCTGGCGCATCGACCAAACCGCGCCCGCCGGCCGCTACACGATGGATGACGCAGAACGCATCGCCGAGATGAAGAACCGCGGGTTCACCGAGGCCCGCGAACAACTGCCCGAGCTCCGGCGCCACTTCTTCGACCGGGAGGCCGAGCCCTTCGTTCCCTTCCATTCACTCTGACCGGCGAGGACGCCATGCCCAAGAACATCCTGATCTTCTCCGACGGCACCGGCCAGGCCGGCGGCCTGCGTCCGGACGAGAACCGCTCCAATGTCTACAAGCTGTATCGGGCGACGCGCTGTGGCCCCGACACAGCGATCGACCCGCGGGAACAGCTCGCCTTTTACGACGCCGGCCTCGGCTCCCAACCGCCGGGCGGCGCGCTATTCGTCACGCGCGCCTACCGCTGGCTGCACAATGTGGCCAGCCAGGCGACCGGCCTCGGCATCACCACCAACATCATCGACTGCTATGCCGCCATCATCCGGATGTGGGAGCCGGGCGACCGGATCTTTCTCTTCGGGTTCAGCCGAGGCGCCTACACAGTCCGCTGTCTTGCCGCCGTGCTTGGCCAGTGCGGCGTACCGACGACGATGTCCGACGGCTCACCGTTGCGGCGCGATGTCGGCACGACCACCCGCATCGCACGCGAGGCCGTAAAGAAGGTGTACCAGCACGTCAGTTCGCCGAAAGACGCTGAGTACCTGCCTCAACGCGAGGCGCTGGCAACGCACTTTCGCCAGCAATATGGCAGCGACGCCGCCGGCGCTGCCAATGCCGTTCCGTTCTTCGTCGGGGTGTTCGACACGGTCGCATCGCTCGGCAGCTACGTCCTCTCCGCCGCTCTGGTAGCTGGCGCCGCCGGCGTCATCGCCGCCTTAAGCTTTGCACAGTCATTTTTCCTGTTCCCGTTCCTGCCGACCTTCCTATGGGCGGCCGGGCTCGCGGCAGTTGCCGCGGGAATAGGCTACGTCGCCACGCACGTGAAGTCCGCCGTAGACCTCCCCGGCTATACGTTTTGGCAGACATTGCACCTCGCCTCGCCGAAGATGAAATTCTATGACCTGCACCTGAACAATGCTGTGTGGTACGCGCGCCACGCCATGTCCATCGACGAAAACCGGGCTGACTTCGCGCGGGTTCCTTGGGGCGGTTCGCACAACAAGGGTCCGGAGCGTCCCGAGGAATATCCGGATTGGCTGCAGCAGGTCTGGTTTGCCGGCAACCATTCCGATGTCGGAGGTAGCTATCCGGAAAACGAAGCCCGCCTCTCCGACATCTCGCTGGGTTGGATGGCGCATGCGGCCAAGAACCTTCCGGACGGGACAACCCCGAACGGCTTCGGGATCAAGGTAGATGATAGATACCTGAACCTGAATCCGGACCCCCTTGGTCCGCAGCACGACGAGCGCGAACCTGGTCACTTGCGGGGGCGCATCAAGTGGACCGAAGGTTTACGTGAAGTGCAGAGCGAAGCCGTCCTTCATCCGACGGTGCTTGAGCGCTTCGCCGCGAAGGACGGCGTGCAGCATTACTACGAACGGGGTGCCTATAGGCCGAAGAATTTGGCTTCGCACCTAAAAACGAAGCAATTTTACGTCGGGGACCAACCGCCCGGCTAAGCCTGCCTTCGAGATCAGTTCTCAGCCGCGACTAATCTCTGGCGTCGCTTCGAAGCGCCTCAGCTTCAGCAACCCTGGTTGCTTAATCGGGTTCGACGACCTGCCCGGTGGTCATGAAGACCAGCAGTGCCCGCTTGGCCTTGGTCTGCTTCCGATAGTCCGCGATCTGCTGCCTGTAGTGACCAATGCTCGAGGCGTCCGGATCCACGTCGCTCTTCCAATCGACGACGGCGTCGATGGCGCCGGCGTCGTCGAACGCGATGGCGTCAACCTGTCCGGAGAGCAGGACCTCGCTGCCTTCGTGGGTCTGGCTTCCGAACAGCGGGAGCTCGGGGACGAGTCGCGGTCGCAACGTCAGAACGTCTGGAAGAGCGAGCGTCCGCAGCACCGTGGCGGCGAGTTCGACGGCGCTGATGCCGAACTTCGGATCCGCCGCCGGTTCCTGCCCCATCTGCCTGATCAATTCCGCAGCCCGCGTTTCAAGGTCCGTCCTCGCGTCGGAGGCTTCTCCGGTCAGCACCTGCTCCATCAGCTTGTGGAGGATGGTGCCGCGGGTCGAACTGCCGAGAACGGCAGCAGGCTCCATAGTGCCGGTTTCTGGAATGTCGCCAGTTTCGATCTTCGCTTCCGGCTCGTCCACCTGATCGAGTTCGCTCCGGCTTGGGCGACGCCAGACTACGGTCTTCCGCGCGTCGAAGATAGCGGTCGCCTCGGCAGCGAAGGTCTCGCGGGTCTGCCCGTTCTCTCGCGGCGCGACGTTCCTGTCCTTCGCGGTGCCGACATCCTTCGGGTTCATCGCCGGAAGACCAGCGAGGCCCAAATCGACGAGCTTCGCCCAGCACTTGTCCGACAGGTCGGCGGAGTGCCTGGGCAGGATCAGCAGGTCGCGGGCCCGGGTCGCGGCCACGTACCACAGGCGTACGCGCTCGCGCCGCTGCTCCTCTTCCGCGCGAGCCTCGATATCGGCATGGCCGGTCGGGCAGGCGCCGAAGATCGGAATCGAAAACAGATGTTTCGAGCGATCCTGCACCAGGCCCGAGTCGGCCTTAGGCGCGCCGGTCATGTTGATCGGGATGACGACCGGCCATTCGAGGCCTTTGGCCGCATGAACGGTGATCAGCGAGACCGCTTCCTGCTCGGCGTCGGGCCGGCCCTCGACCTGGCGGACCGCCTCCTCCCAGTTCGCGCGCATGTCGCTCGCAAAGGCCCGCAGACCGCGGACGTCATAGGCCCGCGCCATGTCGAGGAAGAGATCGACGTTGGCGACTGCCCGTTCGGCACCGGCCTTGAACCGCTGCCGTATCTGCGCGCGGACATGGAGGGCCGCGACCGCGTCGGCGAGGAGCGCGTAGGGCGTCGTGGTACGCACCCGCTTGCGCAGCGACGATAGCTTCGTCAGAACGTCCTTGGCGAGGACGTGGGCCACGCTCGCCGGATCGGTCCGGATCGTGAGCATCGGCAGCCCTTGCCGTGCCGGGTCGGCCGGTAGCGCTTCCGAGATGTCAAGCAGTTCGGTTTCGGAGAGCCCGACCAGCGGTCCACGCAGCACCGCGCCGAAGGCGAGCGTGTCGCGGGGATCGGCGAGAGTGCGGGTCAGCCCGATCAGATCCTGGATCTCCTGCCGCCGAAAGAAACCCTTGCCTGCCTGGGTCGAGACCGGGATTGCGAGATCTTCCAGCGCCTCCTCGAAGCGCCAGAGCTCGGTGCCGACGGGCGCCAACAGGGCAATGTCGCCGAACCGACACGGCCTCATCTCTCCCGTGTGTTGATCGCGGACCTCCAGATTGCCGACCAACCTGTCGCACAAGTCGGCGACCACGCCCGCCTCGGCGTCGCGGATCGCGGCGGCCTTGGGTTTTTCGCCTTCGACCACGACGTCGAGTGCGCGCACGCCGGGTTTGTCTGCGATCGCGGAATGGATCGGGGATAATTCGGAGAACCCGGGCTGCCCGGCCGCCGATAGCACCGCCTCGAATCGCGCATTGACGAAGGCGAGGATCGGCTCGACCGAGCGGAAGTTTGCGGTGATCTTGATCTGCGAGCGAGCATCAACGGCCGACCGTGCAGCGATGTAGGCGTTTACGTCGGCGCCACGGAAACGATAGATCGCCTGTTTGGGATCACCAACCATGAAGAGGCTGCCGGGGCGAAGCGGACGTGCCAAGGCACCGCCTCCCACGCAATCATCTCCGCAGATCAGCCACAGGATCTCCGTCTGCAGCGGATCGGTGTCCTGGAATTCGTCGACCATGACGTGCCGGAAACGCTGCGACAGCGCCTGCCTCACTGCGCCATGGTCGCGCAGCAGGTCGCGCGCGTTGTGCAGCAGATCGTCGAAATCCAGGAGCGCCGCACCCCTCTTGTAGTCGCGCCATTCCTCCAGAAGGCTCCGTGCCTCTTCGCACAGCCGCGACAGCAGTTCGCCGGCGACGGCGCCGAGCAACGCCTCCAAGGCGTCGTGACAAGCCTGATACCGCGGCTGGATCGCGTCGAATGCCGCCACTCCCGCGGGCTTCGACTGGCCCGCCTTGGCTGCGGCGTCTTGCCACTTCGTCTTGGTCTGCAGCGCTCTTCGCCCGCCCGCCTGGGTAAAGCAGCTCTCGTCGCGTTCAACGTCGAGCGCAGCGATCAAGGCGGCGTTGCTCGGCGCGGACTCAGCCAGACCATGGCCGCTGAGAATATCGGCGAGAACCCGCATCGCCCGACATCTGAGCGCCGTGTTCTCTTCGCGGTAGGCATAACCACCAAGCTCAGCTTCGAATTGCTCCACCGCCTCTGCGAAGTCCGCCATGGTACGAGGGGACCATGCGGCCGGCACACAGCGGGCGTCACGGTTCTTGCGCAGGAATTGGGCGACCTCCTCAACGAGCCCCAGTCCGGCGGACTCGCTTGCGAGGATGATCTGAGCGACCAAGCCGTCGGCGACATCGCCCGAAAGCCGCTCCTTCAGCCAGGAATCGTACCGTTCCTTGAAGGCCAGGTCCGCCTCGGAGGGATCGACGATGTCGGCCCCGGGATCGATTCCCGCCTCGGCCGGATAGGGCTTTATCAGCGCCTGCGCAAACCCATGGATGGTGCTGCAGGTGAGTTGGTCGAAGGACTGGTAGGCGCGATAAACATTTGCCTTCTCCTTCTCCGGAACCCCCTTCGGAAACGCTTGGGCCAGATCGCGGGGCACCTCGCCCCTGGACAGCTCCATCGTGAACTTCTCGATCCGAAGGCGGAGTTCGCTCGCGGCGAATTCGGTGAACGTGATCGCCGCGACGTGCTTCGGGGCGACGCCGCTTGCGAACAGCACGGCGACACGGCCGGCCATCACCGACGTCTTGCCGGATCCGGCACCTGCCTCGACCAGGAGCGTTCGGTCGATGGCCGTCAGCGCAGTCAGCCGTGCCGCGAGATCCGGGATCTTCATGGCTGCTCCCACACCGCAGCGGCCGGACCTAGCGCGGTCAGCGCGACAGGCAGCTTGCGCGGCAGATATCCGGCGCTGGCCGGTAGCGCGAAGGCGTGATCGTTGTAGTCGCTTTCGGCGTCTTCGCCCGGAGGCGCCATGCCGGCGAGCAGCGCGTTACGCGAGGCAACCGCCGCCGACGACACTTTTGCCAGCGCCCCGTCAAGGTCCGCGAGCGGAAACAGCGCCTGATCGCCCTCGGGTGCGTTCGGATAGAGAAGCGAAGCTTCGATCGCGATGCCGCCGCCGAGCAGCGTCTTGACGGCGAACGCATAGAGGCACCGCTGCAGCTCAGCGCCGCCCTTGATCACCACCTCGTCCATCTTCTTGCCGATCTTCCCGGTCTTGTAGTCGATGACGCGTGCCCCTGACCTGTCCCCTGCAAGATCGAGCCGGTCGATCTGTCCTTCGATCAACAGACCGGTCCCGGGAATCTCGACCGACGCGCCCAGCGACCAGGGCAGATCGCGACCATTGTCCTTCGGGTCGGCCTTACCGAATGGTATTTCGCACCAGGTCTTCTGCTCGCGCAGCGGTTCCAGGCCGCATGCCAGCACGGCGGCCGCAAGCGCATGCCCGCGCGCTGTGGTGCTGCGCCAGATCACGTCCGGCGGCACCGGTTGGACATTCTCCCACAGGGCGACAGCGCGCTCGCGTGCATCGGCAAGCGCGGCTTCGATCCGTCCATGGTCGGCGCCGGCGAGCCCTCCGTCGCCCTCCAACTGCTCCACGGCATCGCGGAGCACAGCATGGACGAACGTCCCGAACGCGCTCGGATCCAAGGTCAGAGGCTCGTCCGCGTCCTCGGGAGCCTTCCACCCCAGACCATAGCGCCAGACGAAGCGGATCGGATCCCGCAGAAGGATCTTCAGCGAGGTCGCCGACAGGGGCCGCTCGAGCAATTTGATCAGCCGCGCATGCGCCGGCGCGATCAAGCCGTCGTGCGTCGTGATCTCGTTGCGGTGCCAGTCGCGCCAGCATGCCAGTCCGGAGACCGCGATCGGCAGGCTCGAGAACTCGGAGGGACGGGCCAGAAGACGGTCGGATTCGCTAAAGGCATGCTGGGGCGTGCCGGCACGGTCGAGGTAGATTTCCGGATTAGGAATATCGGAGATCAGCGGTGAGCGCCCGAGCATGCGGCCTTCCGCATCCCGCCGGCTGAATGAAATCGCGACGCTTTGCGCCGTGCTCACGATGGTCGTGATATCCCGCTTGTCGCCGTCCGCAACCGGCAGAGGATCGAGCTGCTCGATCGGAAGCACGTGATCCGGAATGAGTCGGTCCTCGGAGATACGCCGGGGCCATCGGCCGGCATTCAGCCCCAGCAGCCAGACGTGCGGTCGTGGCGAAGAGGCAAGCGCGATGGCCGACGTCCAGATCACGTTCGCGGCGGGCTCGATGCCGTCTTCGATGCGCAACCCGGTCAAGGTGACCGGTAAGGCCTGCGCCGGCCCGTCCCGTAGGGCCCGGCGCCAAAGGGACCGTTGAACCCCGCCCAGCAAGGTTTCGCCCGCCAGCTCCGCCGCCTCGAGGCTCCGGTCCAGCAAGCGGATCACCTCCATCACGTCAGCAGTCCGGTTCTTGCCATCCGGCCAGTCGGCGTCGTCCGCCTGGCTCAACACTCTCTCCCACCGCTCGGCCGAGGTCAGCGGAGCGTCGGCGGGAAGAAGTCGCATCCACCGCACCGACAAATCGCGCAACGGCCCTCTCTGCAGCAGAGACAGCAGGCGGCGCACCCGTTCCTGAGACAGCCCCTTCGTCAGCACCTCGGCAAGAGCTGCGGCAGCCTGGCCATCAGCGGTAGTGAGAGCCTTCACGCCATGCACGAAATGGATAGGAGAATTGGCGTCGCGCGCGGTTGAGAACACGTGATCGTCGTAGTCGCCCGGGCTGGCCGCCACGATGGCGATATCGGATGCCGGTACACCCTTGGCCAGCAGCGCCCTCGTCCAGCGGAAAGCCTCACCGACCTCATGAAGCTGATTTGCGCATGAGAACACCTGCGGCTGCGGCTCGGTCGCCGGCGCCCTCACCACCTCGACTTTCGTGCCCTTCAGCCAGTCCGGAACATGCCTCGGGCCGGCATTCCACGAAACCGGAATGGTCTCTGCGAGCGCGATCAGAAGCGGCCGCCAGCACGGCGACATCTCGCTGTGGCCCTGGATTTCCAGAGGACCGATCACGGACGGCGCATGCCCGATCCGCAGCAGGGCCATCTCCACCAGATCGCGCGGACGCTTCATCGATGCCGGCAGGCGCTGGACCACCGCCTGCTCCAGCGAGGCCAATGCGTCGGTCCGCGGATGGCCGACCTTCGATAGATCAATTCCGGCGCGCCATGCCTTGTCGAACGTGGCGCTGACGGCCGCCGGCATTCCTGGCAGGCCCTTAATCGGCTCGAGTTCGCCCATCTCGACTTCCGGAAGCGCGTCGCTGATTGCTCCCGTGAGGACGTTGAGATCGACAGGTTGAAGAAGGCCGCCGGCGAGTCTCGCGGCAAGCTGGCCCATGGTCATCACCTGCACGCCGACTTCGTTGCGGCGGGCCGCATGTACCCGGATCATGTGACCCGCGAGAATCGTATGAACGACCACCGTTCTGCGCACTTGCATCTGCCGACGAAAAGCCCCCGCCGTTTGTGCGCCTCGGGTTGACCGTTAACTTGCGCAGCTGAATCCTTGAAAAGCGCGGGATAGTTTCACGGGTGAACTCGCGCGGCAACTTCATTCGCCTCAAAAGGCGTTCGTCTCCACGAGTTTCGACGACAGGCAGGTACAACCGTGCCGATCGAGATCCGACTTCGATTCTGCAGGGGATATTTCGGGTCAGCGTCGAATTCGAATCCAGGTGCGCGACTGGTCAGCGCAAGGATTTGGCAATGGCGGTAGCCGTACCGACGAACTGTCCGTTCTGAAGGGCCCATTGCTTCTGCGCGAGCGCCTCCGGGACGAAATCCTGAAACTTTCCCGCGCGCACGTTCTTCACGAATGCCGCGACGTCCAGAGGTTCGAGCGCCGAGATCGAGCCGAGCTTTTCCAGGATCGGCATCATCTGTGCTGCCGTCGTCTTGGGCACGGTCACCCCCAGATCGTGGACACCACATTCCAAGCCTGCCATCCCCAACACCGCGCTGAAGACGGCGGTCGTCTGCGACCCCCTCCAGACGAACATGTGAAGATCGCGCTGTTCCTGGACGATGGCTCGCCTCTCGAGATCGAGCCCCCTGAAGGTGTCGCGGCCTTCGGCCAGCAGCACCTGGGCTGCCTTGTCCAGGTATTCCGGAATGTCGTTGTCGAGGTAGACCGCCCTCATCTCGGCCAGCAGCCGGTCGTGGGCGGGCTCGCCGCTGGAAGGCTCGAACCTCGGCACCATGCCTCCGGGATGCGGGGCCACCGATAGGACCTTCCCGGCCTCGTCGACGTCCAGGACGACCCATCGTTGGCCGGCGAAGACGACCAGGCTGTCCTTGTGAACCGGGAAGGATATGGGGAGAGTTCCGAGCGTACGGCCGCTCGCCGTGAGGCGCCACTCGTCCGAGCTCTCGAATACGGCGAAGAAATCGCGCGATTGCACGATCTTCTCTCCCTCAGGTCCGAGCATGAGGATGCCGTCCGGTGCCTGCTCGATCAGTCGAACTTCCGACGACCCAAGATGACGCAGCAATTGCGCGAAGTCAGCCGTATCGATCGACCCGAACGGCCCCGGTCCGCATAGAAGGTCGAACAGCGGCTTCGGGCGGATGCCGCCGCGTTCGGCGATCACGGACAGCATCTGATGGATCAGTGTGGAAGCCGTTTCTGGGCTTGGCCCGGCAGGCTCCACGAACCCGGCCAGCAGCAAGCGCACGACCGCCACCGACCGGATGGTATTCGGCCGCAACTGGTCGAGGGTCCCGGACTTGGTGTCGACGTAGGGCTCGCGGACATAGACGCGGAGAATCGATGGGGTTCCGCGCCGCCGCCCCGTCCGCCCCAGACGTTGCCGAAGAGACGAGAGGGATCGGGGCGCGCCGATCTGGGCGACAGACTTGACGGAGCCGATATCCACGCCGAGTTCAAGCGTCGACGTGCAGACCGCCGTCGTCGGCAGGCCGCCGTCCTTCAGCCGAATTTCCAGATCCTCTCGGAGAACCTTCGAGAGACTGCCGTGATGGGGATAGAACTCGTTCGGGACCCCCGCCTTTTCGCATCGACGCCGAAGGCGGTCAGCGGCCGACTCCACCGTCCGGCGGGAGCCGCCAAAAACGAGATTGTTCGTACCGCGCAAGTTCTCGAACAGGTGGTCGCAAATCGCGTCCAGTGCGATCCGCTTGGGGGCTTCAGCGTCATGGCTGGCCCCTTCGGCATGATCCGGGTCGTCCAGATCGGGCGGCTCTATGTAGCCGCGTATCTGGAGCCTCAACTCCGGCGCATCGGTCTTCGCCACCAAAAGGTCGACGTTGCCGGGGTCAGACGGCCGGAGCCAGGCCATCGCTTGGCTCATATCGCCGATCGTAGCCGACAGTCCGACCCTGCGCGCCGGCTTCCGAGCCATCGCGTCGATGCGCTTCAAGAGACTGGCCACGTGGAGCCCGCGAGGGCCCTGCAAAAAGGCGTGCACTTCGTCCACCACAATGAACTCGGCCGATCCGAAGAGGCGCACCGCGTCGCCAGGGCGTCGCGTCAGCATGGCTTCGATCGACTCGGGAGTTATCAGCGCGACGCCGGAAGGCTTCGCGATAGCCTTCCTCTTCTCGGCCTGGGGCGCGTCCCCATGCCACTTGACGACAGGAATCTCCATCGCCTCGCAGAGTTCGTCCAACCGCCGAAATTGATCGTTGATCAATGCCTTCAGTGGACTGACGTAGATTGCGGAGAATCCGGCAGCCTTTCTGTCGGCGGTCAGCGTCAGGATGGGCAGGATCGCCGCCTCGGTTTTGCCGGCGGCGGTCGCTGCAGCGATCACGACATCGCCGGTGCCGTCGAGAATGGCGCCGATTGCGCGCGCCTGGATCTCGCGAAGCTCATCCCAGCCCTGGTCGCGTATCCAGCGCCGGATCTTCGGATGGAGCCGATCGTACGCGCCGTCAGCTGCCGATGCGGAGACTGGTGAGCTCATCGCCCTCCCCTCCCGCGGACTGGGTCGTCTCGTCCGGAGCCGCCATATCTGGCGCGTCGGGGACGATCTGAATGCCCCCGATCAGGTCCTGCCAGCGGGCGCCCGGGTTCTGCTCGAGAACGGCGAGCATCTGGACGAATGCGCGGACCGTTGTGCGCGGCGTCCTGAAGTACGCCTCCCCGATGCGGCGATTGCAGTGATCCATGAACGCCGTCAGGGCATCGTCGGGCACCAGGAACTTCGTAGGATCTCCGCCAGCAAAGACATTCCGGATGTTGGACAGGAGAACGACAAGATCCTCCGGCGTGAGGCTCTGAAGCCGGATGACCGGACCGCTGTAGTCAACGAGGCCGTTGGCCGCGAAACGGTTCTCGGACAGGCGCGATTGCAGCGCTTCGTAGCTGTACAGGCCGCGCCGCGTGTCGAGGAGGAATTCCGGCGTCCCGCACATCACGAAGCCGATCCCGGTCGTGTTGCCCTGCAGGGCGTCGTTGACGATGCGAAGTATCTCCTCGAAGTTCTGATTGCGAGCCTGGGAGTTCTGCAGTTTGTAGATGTTGACCATCTCGTCGAACATCACGACCAAGCCGGCGTAACCGGCCAACCGCGTCAGACAGGCCAGCGACTTCAGCGAGTCGTAGACGTTATCGTCGTCGATGATCGACCGGACCCCAAGCGCCTGGCGGGCTTCCGTTTTCGTCGAGAATTCGCCGCGTAGCCACCTCAGGGCAGACGTCTTCAGCATCTCGTCCGAATTCTCGCTGCCGCGCCAGTAAGCCTTCAGCACGACCGCGAAATCGTACCCGCCGACGAACTCCTGAATGGGGGCAAGCTTCTGCTCGATGACGTTCTCGACGGGAAGCTTCCGATCGGCGGCTTCCTTGACGGAGTCCGTCACCAACCGCTCAATCACGGCGGCCAACGCACCGCCGTCAGGCTTCGTACGAGTGGCCATGTTGCGGATGGCTTCCGAGTACAAGGCCCGGGCCTGGCCGCCGCTCGCGTGGATGCGTCGGTCCGGCGCGAGATCGGCGTGGACCGTGACGCACTTCCGCTCCAAGGCTATGAGCCGGATCAGGTTGGCGAAGAACGTCTTGCCGGCACCGTATTCTCCAATGACGAATCGAACGCCGGCACCGCCATCCGAGATCCGATCGATGTCGCGGACCAGGGCCGTGATCTCGGCCGCTCGGCCGACCTGAATGTGTGACAGGCCCATGCGCGGCACCACGCCTGCGGCGAGCGCCTGGATGATAGTGTCTCGGTCCTTGGCTCTGACGGGCCGTGGAGTAGAAGGATTCATGCCGCTTCTCTCAATTGAGCGAGCCTTTCGCGCAGATGCTCTACCATGACGACGTCCTCGCCGTCCTCGATGATCGCCTCCTCGAACCGATCGAAGGCCCAGTCGTTGATCCGTTCGAGGGCGCCGTCCGGCAACAGTTTGAGGTCCTTCGCGCGCTGGTCGAATTCCGCTCGCGGCAAGGATCCCTTGATCTCGAGGAGTTCGAGCAGCTCGGCATGCCCGGCGTCGAGCCCGGCAAACGAGCCGATCGTCTCTGGGGCCACGGGCGCGGGTTCGGCCGGAGACGGGGCGTCTTCCTCGAAGATGTTGGCCAAGAGCGCGGCGACGGTTTGAGTCTCGCGTTGGGTACGCGCAAGACGGACAGCATCTATGCGGATAGTCGAAGCCGGTGCCGTCTCCGCCACCGGCTTGACCGCCGCAACTGGAGTAGGCGCCTTCTCCGAGTCCGGGATGGGGATACCCGCGGTGCGGACCTCTTGGGAGATGGCGACGGGTTCGTCGGCTGCCTGAGGCGGACTTGCCCGATGCAGGGCGGAATAGACCCGCTCCTTCGGAAGCCCGAGCGCCTTGTGAAGGCGCTCCAGAAAGCGCACTTCGCTCGGATCGACGCTGTCGTTGCCGGCGATGATAGCGAGCGCGGCCTCCGCGATGATCGTGCGTTCCTCTGGGCTTCGTTCCCCCAGCTTGCGCATCACCCGGTCCTGCTTGGGCGGACTGTTGAACACGGTCACGGCGTAGGCGATCAGCCGGGCCTGCTCGATCGGAGTGAGGTCAGCGGCCTCTCGGACACCCGCGATCACACGCTTCATCTCGTCGCTAGAGGCGTCGCCGTCGGCCGCCGCAGCCAACACGGCCACCTCGACCTGAACCTTGACCGCTCTGTAGCTCGATCGATCGGGATCGACCTTCCCCCCGCCATCCGCCTTGAAGATGATGACCTGGTCGTCGAGTTGAGGGACGCCGCTCCCATAGCGGCGATCCGGTTCGATTGCGATGTCGATGCAGTCCAGAACCGAGCCGAGTTGATCAGCAAGAGCTGGCGTGACTTTGCCGTTCGCCGGCATGTCTAAGCCCGCGGCCTCCAGCATGTTGCGCATCTTCGTGCTGGCGCGTTTGTGCTCGCCCATCGCGCGATGCATCTTCTGGCCGAAGAGATGAATGCGGCCGTCGGCGGGATCTCGTTGTAGTGGCTCCGGAAGCAAGAGCGCGGCCTGCATGGACTCCCGAGCTTCCGGACGGCGGCCCACGAAACGACTGAAACTGTCGAGTTCGTCCGTGCACTCCTGCACGATCGTTTTGAGATCGGCCGGTGCCCTTCCTGAGGCTTGGCAGATGTCCGGATATCGTTCGTGGCCACCAGGTATCGACACCTCGAAGGCGCCGCTTGCGGACTTGTAGTTGAGGCGGATGTTGCCGGTCGCTCGAAGCGCCAGGCCGTTAGGGTAGCGCTCGCTGAACCGATGGCGAAAGAGCCGTTCGAATTCCTCGAAACACCGGACTGCGGGCGTTCGGAGATAGACGTCCGGAAGTGCGAGCACCCACAGCAAGGCATCATCAGGACCGAGTGCCCCGTCCCGCTGCAGCGCCAATCCGAGGCAAAGTCGGATCGCGACATCCGGTTCGGAGGAAAATGTTCGTTCGGGTGAAGGTTTAGGCGGCAAGACCGGGATGCCCGCCGCTATCCTGGCGCAACTCAAAAACCGGCTGGCGTAGCCGCGGAACGAGTTGTTATCTCCATAGACCGTCAGCAGCCGCTCCACTTCCTGGATCAGAGCAGGCAATGACGTAGGATCCGTGTCGACGAAGGCGCGGTGCTCCAGAGCATAGAAGAAAAGGAACACGTGCCCGACGCCATAGGCACGGCCGCTGCGTCCTTCGGCCATCCAGTTCAGAAAGGCGCGGCGTGCAGCGGGAGTGATGCCGGCATAGGACGGCCAGTATGGCATCGAGGCGCCCTCGACGTCCGGCCGAACCGCACTCGCCGAGAGCTTCGGATTGATGACGCACTGGTCAGTCGAGCGACCGTCCGGCAGTCGCAAGAAGTCTCCCAGGTAGAACAAGCCTCCCGAGATCTGCGCCCCCTGCACGGCCACGGCTTCTGAAGGCGCGATCCACCGGGCAAGGACTCGCTTAGACTGGTTTCCTTGCGCAACGGCGGCGGTGACCGACATGTTTCGGGGAAGCGAGGGCGGGGCCGCGCCTTTCGATCCTGCGCGCGAAAAGATCGACCAGATCAGCAGCACGAGCCCGAATACGATGGCGCCGACGGCGATGGCGGCCGCATTTTGTTGAATGAAATGGTACGCGGCGCTCAGGGCCCAAAAGGCGAGGCCCAGAACGATGAGTATGCCCATCCCTGCCGAATTATTGCTACGTCGCCCCATCGCTTCGTTTCGTAATCAATGCATGCGGCAATGGCCGCCGATACAATAAGACCGTCCCACGGAGTTGCCGATCCTCGCAAGCTCAATCGAGAATATCCCTTATCGTTTCCACGTATTTCGCGATGCCGAAAGCTAGTATGGCTTTGACTTCGTGGAGATTTAGGCTCGGACGGTCTACGTGTTCTTATCATTCCTGTCCCCGAACCATATCACCTAGGTTTGCTCAAGCTCGACCTAGGTCTAGATCGTGGCGGGCACGGCGGATCGAGGCTCGAGCGCCTCCTGCTCCAGGTGGCGCACCTCCGATCCGAAAGCCAACCAGTCCGCCAGCTCTCGAACCGCGCTGTCCGACCTAGCAATCGAACTCAAGCTCGGATCCGCTTCGGCCGGCTGCCCGGATTCTTCAGCCAAATCCTTAGTCATCAGGTGCGGTCGCGGCCCGCGCGGGAGGTTTTCCTCCAGATACCTGAAGATTCGCACGCCGCCGGCGTCCACGTCGCCCCAGTGCAAGAAGGGCACCTCGGCCGGAGCGGTGACTAGAACCTTCGCCAGAAGCTCCACGACCCCTGCTGCAGGGAAACCGCCGGTGTAGACGACGAGGCTCCCGTCCTTGATCTCGCGGACTTGGCGGTTGAAGCTGGCATAGTTCTCGATCGTCAGGATCGCCGTCGGACGGTCCAACAGCGACAGCTGCGGGAGCATCTCCGGGTGGATAGAGGCGAACGGCTTGGCCCGGCCATCGACCAGGCGGCCGCCGCTTCCGTCTACCGCTACGGGCCCCTTCAGATGAACAGGATGGCTGAATCGCTCCAACCCGATGTGCGTCCAGACCACGTCGGCCCCAGCGCCAGGCTGTCCGATCCGGACACCGAGAACGGCCGCGAGCCGCGAAGCGTGCCGATCGAAGGCCTTCGTGTCGTTCGTCGCCTTTTTACTGAAAGTTCGCGCGTCCAGTCCTCTGGCCTCCTGCCGAGAGAGGGACGCCAAGAGTGTCAGGAACTCCTTGGCGGCGTCGGCTTGGCCGGCCGTCAGGCGATGGACGGCCTCGCCCCGCGCCCATCTTGCCGCCATCTCGTCCAACACGGTGGCGACCCACGGCTCTCCGGCGGTCGCCACCGGTAGCAACTCCTGCCTGACGCGCTGCGCTGTGGCCGCCGCAGTCGGACGTCCGAGGTGTCTGGCAAGAAGCTCAAGGTCGCGGACGCGGACCCGCTCGATCAGGTGGCCGCGGTCCCTCCTGCCCCGCTGCACCTCGACGGCACCGAACCTCTCCGCGGCAGCCATCAGCTCGTGAAACCGGCTCACCTGCTGTGCGGTCGATAGCCGGTCGTAATCCGGAGCCGCGGAAGCCGGCCGCGAACGGTCGGGGTTGCGCTCGCTCCGCTCCAGCAGGCGTTCGAGAAATTCGACCCCGGCATCCGCTGTCCGAACCTCGGTCATTCAGCCGCCTGGTCCTGCGGCATGGCGGGAGCCGTTCCGGCAGCAATCAGCTCGGATTTGAATACGTCGAAGCCCTTGCGATACGGGTCGGCAGCGACGATGGCGTCTCGAGCCTTCTCGGTGAGCAATTCGGTATCGATCATCACCTGGTTGCCCAGGCGGTTCACGTTCACCACCGTATCGACCACTTCCATGAAGACGTGCCGCTTTTCGTCGGGGGTGGCCAGCATGACCTGGAGTCCGAGATCCCGCATGAATTGCGAGCACTGACCGATGGCCCTGGTGTCCAGACGGTTGAAGGCCTCGTCGAAGATGGCGAGCGAAAGTCCGCTCTCGCCCGTGCGCCGGTTCTGGTAGGTGGCGGCCAGCGACGCCCCGATCGCGATGTAGAAGGGTAGCTGCCCTTCACCGCCGGACCCCGTTCCCGCGCGGCTCGTCAGCGACGAGCGGATTTTGCCCTGGGCGTCCTGAATGTAGAGCTCGAAATTGAAATACTTGCGCGGGTCCTCGATGTCCTCGGTCCGCGCCTCCGGATTGGATAAGATCTCCTCGATCTGGCGGACCGCTCGCATCATGGGAGAGTTCGCGTCGCCGCTGCGATCACCGAAGAGAGGCAGATTGAACTCGGGCTTTCTGGACTCCTCGACCAGCTCGATCATGTCGACATGGGTCGGGGCCTCGAGCGCCTTGAACGAGTAGTAGTCTCGCCCGTGAAACTGACGATCCTTCAGGTGGCGGTTGAGTTCGTTCAGGGTGTTCTTGATGCCCATGAAGGCGTCATCCAGCCGATGCAATAGATCGTCCCGGAAGGCCGAGGTCATCTCGGTCGCGGCGTTCCGGCACTGCTCCTCGTACTGAACCAGCTCGTGCGCATCGAGGCGCTCCTTTTCCGCGGTCGCCCAGTGCTCGACAGCCGACGGCGTTGCCTCCTCGGCGGTGAACGGCGGCACGACATGGAATTCCTGACCGTGCTTGTTCATCGCACCGGTCATTTCGCGCATCAGAGTGGAGCGCCGGTTGGTAGAACGGTTTTCCCGGTCCGCCGTCAGCCCGGCGATGCGGTCCGACACGGACTCAGTGGCCATTTCGGCCACCTTCGACCGATAGTCGCCCATGTCCCTCGATTGCGGGAATTCGTCCAGCAACTGGCGCGCGCGGGCGCGACGTGCCCCTGCCAGGACTTCACGATTCTTCCTCATGTAGTCTTCATACGCGCCTTCGGCCCGATCTCTCGCGCTGTGGGCTCGGGTCGACGCATCCTGTGTCTCGGTCTTGAGCCGGTTTGCCGTCTTAACCTCGGCGGCGAGGCGCTCCAGATCGGCGACGAGCTTGGGATCGCGATTCCGCTTGGCGTCTTCGATATTTTTCCCGATCTCCGCCAGTTTGCGATCGAAAGCAGCCAGCTCCTCGCCGCATCCGGAGCAGGTCAGGCCGGCGCCGCGGATCGCCTGAAACTGCCCGAACATGGCCTCGAACAAGCGCGCTTCGTCCTCCGAGCGTCGGACATCTCCCGCCGATTCCGCAAGCTGCTGGAGCAACTGCTGCCGTTCGGCCTGAAGCTGTTGACGCATCTGCTCCTGCGTTGCGCGCCCGAGCTTGAGGTACTGAGGCTTCTGCAAGCGCCGGACCGTCCGACCTCCCTGTACCATGAGATCTGGCGTGATGGCGTTCTCGGCGGCGGCCATCCTATCCATGGTTTCGACCATCATCAGACGGCCAATCCGATAGTTGAGGAAGGCTCTGGCGTGACGGTTTTCCGTACTGATGATCTGTGCGAGCGAGCCCTTTTCAGCCGGCCTGGTGTTGTCGGTCTTGGTCGTGTTGATAACCTCTGCATCCCTGAAGGAATGCTCTCCACCCTCTCGGAATATCTCTAACGCACGCACCGCCCTTGTGGGCTCGACGATCAATGCTTCCCGGGAGCGACCGAGAAAGGCCTCAGCTGCCATCCGCCATTTGTCGTCGCGAATCTCGACCAACTCGCACAGCGGTGTTGCCTCGATACCGTGTGAGCCGAGTTGCCTGATGAGGTCCCGAGTTCCGCCTTCGATCGGGCTTAACCCTTGATCCATCCGCTTCAGGTTACTATCGATCAGTTCGATGCGATCCTGCAGAGCCTTGGTCGCCACTCGCGCGTGAAAATGCGCGTCGGAAAACGTCTTTCGCGCCGCCTCGAGGCGCGCCTGGTCGACAGCCGCAAGAGCCGCGTCCAGATGGGAAGCACTATCCTTCCAGTTCTCCGGAAGCGGCTTGTCCCACTCGGATAACGGAGCCCTTCCCCTCGCAACGGCCACTGCACTCAGCAGCGCGTGCAAGAAATCGTCGCGGCGAACCAACAGATTGAGATCGACGGCCTTCCTGATCGAAGCGATGAGACCCTCGATCTCCTTGACGGGAGCCATCGAGTTGGCGCGCTGGCTCAGGGTTGCGGTCTTGTCCGACTCGTACATCTGGGCAAGCTGCTCACCGTCGCTGGTCCTGATCGAGAGTTCGACGGTCTTGTGTTCAACGTCAAGGGTGGCGTGTCTGGCTGCGGCCGCTACCGCGTCGACCTCGACTCTGCTCGCGGCCTTCCGGAGTTGCGCGATGACCTCTTCCTGCCTCCTAGCCTCCCGTCGAAACTTCTCCCATTCCAAGCGAGCGATCTGCCAGCCGGTCGTTGCGATAACCCGCTCGTTTTCGACGGCGCGACCGACGATGCGGAGGATCCCGGCGAGGCTCGCGCTCTGTGCCCTCAATTCCTCAATGCGACGGGTCAGCGAACGCCAGTGTTCGATGCCGCGCCGAAGCCTGTCGACCTGGAGCGGCTGAACATCGAGAACGTAGTTCCGTACGAAGTCCGTGGGATTATCCACGGGCTTCAGCAGCAGGGCGTTCCGGAACGCCTTCTGGAAGCGCCTCGGGTCGAGCGGGAATCCCGCCGGCGATAGGGCCCTGAGCGATTCCGCCACGAAGTCGGTCGCGCTTGAGAAGGCGTCGTCGACTTCGATATTCCGGGCACGCAATGCGTTGCGCACCGCGTGCCACTGCAGCGTCTCGACCTCGTCCTCGCCGACGGCCGCGAGGATGTCGCCCTTCGTCAGCGCCCCCTTGGCGATGAACCGCGCTTCGCAGACCTCCTCGCTTCGCGATGCCGAGGCGGAAAACGCGACGCCCAGGCTCACCGCCGAGCCGTCGTCCAGATCCTCGAAGACCAGGATTATGTACGTGTAGGCGTGCTGGCGCGTCGGCTCCGACCGCTCGCCCTTCTCGTCGAGCGAGACCACGCCGAGGCAATAGTCGCGCAGGGTCCGCTTGCTCCTGACGTTGCTTTGGGCGCTCGGGTTGAAGCGGATGCTGGCCATGCTCGCACCGGACAATACGGTCTGCACGGCGTCGATGATCGCCGATTTCCCCGCTCCATTCGGACCGATGATCGCCGTCATGCCGAGCATGTCGACCTGCTGCGCCCGGAACAGGTACCAATCGACCATGATGATACGGCGGAGCTCGATCACGGCTGCACCTCGCTCGCCGCATCGGTCTTTGCGGCTGCAGCGGTCGAGCGCGACACGAACTCCTCGAGGGAGCCGAGCGTGTCCTTGGAGACCACGATCGGCAACGCGGGGCGCAGGAACAGGGTGAAGTTCCTGTCGTCCCGATCCTCGATCCTGACGAGACCGCGCTGCCTAAAGCCGGCCAGGATTTCCTTGACCCGCCCGAAATTCGGTCGCTCGCGATGGGTCCTGTCCTCGTAGATCTGCAGGATCTGCTCGCTCTCGACCTCCACCTCGCCGAATTCCTTGGCCTCGAACCGCGTAAACGCCTCCTCGTAGTGGAGCCGCAACACCAGCAGCAGCAGACTCTCGTCGAGTTTCATGCTCTGACGGGGAGGTAGTTCGTTCGCCACCAACCCCACGTAGCCGTCGTTCGGCCTCCCCACGACCCGATAACCGAGCGCATCGAACAGATTCTCGAAGTATCCCATGTACCGGCGGAGCACCTCGTAAGAGGTCTTCATGCCCCAGTCGTTCTCGTAGATGAACTGAGCGCGCCAGAGCGATTGCGCGGCCTGACGCAGCTCCTTCTGCAGCCGGTCGCCGTCACCACCTTCGGAATCCTCGTCATCGATCAATTTGGAAAGATCACGCAGCATCGGCCGTGGTCCTCGTTCTTTCGATCCGGAAGGCGGTCACGTCGATCCAATCGTTTGCGCTGCGCCCCTCCTCGAGCGTGATCGTAAATTCCCCCAACCGCACGGAGCGGCCAATCGCCGCCAAGCTCGGGATGGCCCTGTAGGCGAAGAGGTCCGGAATGCTTCCGATCTCGATCTCCTCGGACGAGACCCGGTCGCGCCCCTGCATCTGCCGCCGCGCGAACTCGAGCAGCTTCTGGTCCGTCACGCGGACCATCCGGTCGAATTCCGTCGTGGCCTGGACATAGGCGCGCAAATAGGGATCCTCTTTCGGCAGCTTGAAGCGCGTCCGCTGGGGCGGAGCCTTCGGGGGTGCGGGAGTGTACAGCGCGAGCGATGTGATCGGCAGACCGACGTCCGGCGACCTCAGGCGGATCTCGACATCGTCGCTGCGGACCTTCGAGATCTGCTCGACCAACCGGACGATCCGCTCGGCCGCCCCCTCTCCCATGACGTCCATGTAGTGGACGGTCGTGCGGATGCGGCGTTCGAGGCGGTCCCTGAAATCCTCGATCTTGTCCATGAAGGGGCCCACGTCTTCGAACACGCTCTTGATCTTCTCGAGCTCCGCGACGACGCGTTCCTCGGCCGTCGCGACGGACGCGCCGGGGGCCATGACGCCCTGCTCGATGTAGGCGCGCGCGATCTTTCCGAGACACTGGGGGTCGGCGAGCATGTCGCCCGCGAGCGATGCGATGGTGCGGCGATGACGGTAGGGGTTGTTGGACGTCTTGAGCTGCTTGTAGTCGGCGATCAGCAGCCCGTCGACGAAGTCCTGGAAGAACGTACGGAGGATGGCCGCCGCGTTCGGATTGCCCAGAATTCGGTCCTCGATCTCGCGCATGCCGGCCAGGATGCGGCGCATGCTGCGGGCGAACCGCGACGCGGTGTCGTGCGCGTTGGCCAGCCCCTGGGCCATCGTCTCCGGCTCGCGGTTCGCGGCCTCAAGGTTGTTCTTGACGTCGACCACGGCGCTGGCGACCCGCACCCGGCTATTGCCGAAGTCGGTGATCGCACCCAGGACCATGAACGCGTCCGGGTTCATGTCGACGTAGGTGCGCCACTTCTCGGTCTCGTCCGTAAGCCAACCGGTATCGCGCAATCGATAGTAGGCGAGGTAGTGAGCCTGGCTCGTGGTCTGATCTTCGTCCGGATCGCCCTCGGAAAGGTCGCCCATCGATCCGATGCCGAACTCCGAAAGCCCGATCTCGATCTGCCTGACGACCTCTTCCTTGAGCGGGGTTTCGAGGATGCGAGCCGAGTAGACGCGCTCGTACAGCCGCATCAGAAGCCGGGCATAGACGTGCTTCTTCGGCCCTGACAAGGGCTTGAAAACGGTCTCTGGAAGGTAACCAAACAGCTTCATCTATCGGCCCCTCAGCCGGCGAATTGAACCGCGGCGACTGCGCAACCGCAAGGAAAAATAGAGGAGTTTCAGGGCGTTCTCTTCGCTTTTCTCCGCCTCAAGAATTCCCTCGCCGCCTGCTCCATGACGTCCCAGGCGGCCCGGTGCTCATCGATCCCCACCTGCTTGATGTCTGCGATCACGTCCGGATGCATCATCATCAGGAATTGAACCCTCTCCCCGATCGGGGTTCGCTTTCCCTTTTTCGCCGCCTTCTTCTTCCCGATCATCACCCGTCCGCCGCGCGATAAGATTCGCTTAACCATAATGCGGCGGCTCGGCCCGCACCAGCCCGGGTCGATTTCTTCTTATATAAGAACTAGATCGCTTCTTATATAAGAAGCGGAGGCTAAGCGCTTGACTCGGGCCAATCTTCCTGCTTTGAATGTTCTTGTTTTGTTCACTGCAGGCGTTGAGGTGAGTCATGTCGGGCGTCGTCGGAAATTGGAGGGTCGAGCTCATCGAGCGCCACCGCGACCTGTTCCAACCGCCCGCCGACTTCCCGGGCGCTGCCCAGGGCTCGCCCGAGTGCGGTGCCGGCTGGTGCGACCTGCTCGACCGGATGTGCGTCCGGATCCGGACCGCGGTCCAGGCCGCCGGCGGCACCCTCACGCTTAGCCAGATCAAGGAAAAGTACGGGACGCTGCGGGTCTACTGGGACGGCAAGCTCTCTCCGGAGGCGGCCGCCCGGGTCGAAGACGCCATCTCGCTCGCCGAGGCGCGCAGCGCGGTGACCTGCGAGGTCTGCGGCGAGGAAGGTCGCCTCCGGGGCGGAGCCTGGCTGACCACGCGTTGCGAGCTGCACGCCGAGGGGCACCGGGCAATGGAAGCCCAGCCGGGCGATGACATCCACGTCATGCAGCGCATTGTCGGACGCCGCCGGCAGACGCTCCGTCGCCGCTACGACCGCGCGAGCGACAGCTTCGTCGATGTCGATCCATTCGCTGCACGCCCAGAGGAAGAGTGAGATGGCGACGAATTTGGGTTACGACCTCCTGCAGCGGCATCCGCGCCTCTTCCCGCAAGACGAGCCGAAGCTCTCCTTCGGACATCTCGACGTTCGCGAGGGCTGGTGCGACCTCGTCGAGCGGCTGTGCGTCCGGATCGAGATGGCGCTGCAGGACGGCGAGACCTTCCGGTTCGTCGGCATGCTCCAGAAATTCGGTCTGCTGCGTATCGATTGGGCGGGCGAAGTCTCGGCAAGTACCAGGGCACGGATCGAGGAGGCCGAGGCGCTCGCCGAGGCGCGCAGCAGCTGCACGTGCGAGGTCTGCGGCGCCGAAGGCGAAAAGTATCACGAATCCAAAAACGTGATGGTCCGCTGCGAGGCGCATGCCGAGGGACGCCCCCTGATCGAGGCGCGCGCCAACAATCGCCTTCATCTGGTGCGTGTCGTGCAGCCGCCGAATCCACCGATCCGTGCGGTGTGCCGCTACGATCGCGAGAACGACGTCTTTATCGACGCCGGTTCCTCCACGCTGCCCATCGAGGAGAACTGAGATGACCATGGATTGGGGTCATGACCTTATGCTGCGGTACCGGCGCCTCTTCGTGATGATGGCCGACGAGCCCATCCTCTCGTTCGGCTATCCCCTCTGCGGACACGGATGGCAGGACATCCTGGTGCGGCTCTGCGACCGGATCGAAGTCGCGCTGCGCGATGGCGAGACCTTCGAATTCGCCCTCATCAAGCAGAAGATGGGCATCCTGAGGATCGCCTGGGACGGCGAGGCTTCCGAAGACACCGAGTCAAGGATCGACCATGCCGTCGATCTCGCCGTGGCCCGGTCCGCCTGCACCTGCGAGATCTGCGGCCGCGACGGCCGCCTGCACAACAACAAGGGTTGGCTCGAAACCCGCTGCACCGAAGACGCCGCCGGCGAGCCAGTCCCGCCCCGTTTCGGGGTTGGGTTCGAGAACGTGCGCCGGTTCAGGCGGTGGCGCGGCCAGGCCGAGATGTACTTCGCGCGCTACGACCGCACCACCGACACCCTGAGCGAGGTGCCGCCGCCCTCACGGAAGGAGGACTGACATGGCCGTCTCGGTCCATCCACCCTGGTGAGATCCCGCACATGAAAAAGCCCACCGGCCGCCGGCCCTCCGGCACCGTCATCCGCATGACTCCTGCTTTGCCTGCTCGTTGTCGGCTTGCTGGGATCGCCGGCAGGCCACCCTTCAGGGGCGAGCAAACCGCGGGGGCGCCCCGGATGTCGCACTTCCAAGACTTCGCCGCCCAGAGGCGCGATTCCGCCGACCGCAAGCCCGGTCGGCCGGTCGGCCGGCACACCTTGCGCACTAGCAGATCATCCTCGCTCAACGGCGAGGACGAGAGGAACGCTTCGCCCTGCCAATCCGGCCCGCATTAAATTCAGGGAACGACTGCTTGCCGTATTCGAAGACGATCTCCACACCGTCGAGCGGATCAAGCCCGTTGTCGGCCCGGTAAGCCAAGTCCTCAAGGACGAGCCAATTCACCGCAGCCTCCTGCTGATCCAGCTTTAGGATGTTGAAGTCTGGCAGAACACAATCCTCATGAAGATGCCCCTGCACCATCTCGCCGAAAGCGGTCATTTCTGAACCACCGCCGGGAATGGCCGCGGTCACTCCTGCGAGAAGGTCGGCGACCTGCACACCGGCATGGCCGGCGGACGAAGCGAAGGCGATCGGCTTGGACATGTTCCAGGTCAGAGTGCGCTGCTTGCCGATCATCTCGATGCGGACCGTATCGGGACGGTTGATCATTACATCGAAACCGTCAGCCAGAGCTCGCAGCGGCTTGGAGTCGTCGCAAACAACTTCGAGCAACGGATGACGCTCGCCCCAAGCGGCCAAGTGACTGGGTATTGCGGACCCCGTCAGGTCCAAGATCCACTTGCCGCTGCTCAACCCTCGCAGATCGCGGGTTTCCCGCGCGATGATCACGTTGTAGCCGCGAACGAAGCGCAGGATCTGCTCGATCATGGGATTGGAGCCGCGCGAGCCGAACAGGCTCGGTGCGTCAGCCGGATCGAGGGACCGCATGAACGCCTCGAATTCGTGGGCGAGCCCCTCGATCGACTTGTCGCGCATCAGCATGAAGAAGAACATGGCGACGAAACGATGAAAATTATGTCGATAGAACAGCGCGTTATTCGACTGCAGAACCGGCTCGAAAAGATACTCGAACAGCTTCGCGGCCAGACTGTAGCGCTTGTCGTAAAGCGTGACGATGTAGCGCCCGTCGAGCTCGCGAAGTACATCTCCGATCAAAGCCCTCCCGCGAGGCGTCTTCAACAGCTTTGCCGCCTTCAATTCCGGCATCTGAACCGGATGCTTCGCCCGGACACGTTGTATCAAGGAATCCGCTTCAGCGAGGGTGAGATCGTGCGATGCGTAGCTGAACAGCGGCTGGTCGGGATTCAGCAGGTTGTTGCCGGTAAACCCGGCTTCGTCGCAGGAAATTAAGCGCGGCGATAGCAATTCGGACATGAATCCACCCGTCGATGTTTTGACGCTTTCCGCGTCGGTGCGCCGGCGTGTCTTCGTGTCCGCCGGAAAACAGCATTCACGGGCCCGCTCAATCCATTGCATATAGGTGCACCACCACCCGGGAACCAGTTCCCGTCGATGCCTTGCCCCATCGCGGAACGGCGAGTTCGCCGAGCGGACGGGCCCCAAGGACGAACCGATGCAGCCGAACGAGGGCGCTAGGACGGCCCATCGAGTTGCTGCACAGCCGAGTACAGGTGGAAAAGCGCGAGCCTCGGCGATTTCGAATCCCTGGCCTGTGTTAACCGGCCGGAACTGCGGGCGGACGTCAAGGATTCGTCCGGCAGGAGCGATCTCGATGTTGATGACGAAGGAGAGACGACCGGCGATCCGAACGCTGCGCGGCTGGGCGATCTCGGCACTGCAGGACGCCGGCGTCATCCGCCAGTGCGAGAAGCACGGGTGGATGCAGGATCGAGCCGACCCACATGCCCGCGAACGGGCCTTCGACATCGCACGTCAGGATCCGCCGGCCGACGTATCGCCCCAAGCGGCCATATCGGAAGTTCGCGATGTCCTGGACGGGATCGGCGACACCTGTCCGGAGTGCTAGGCGTGACCCGCCATTGCCTTGGCCCCGAGCTCCGCGAATCTTTTGAGCTGCCCGCAGCCATCGTCGCGTTCGAGGCGCTTACCTTTTCTTCTTGAATCTGAGACGAGAAGGCTTGTTCTTGCGTTGACGACGCGCGCCCGTCAAGCTTTCGGTCGGCGGGTACTCTTCGCGAGAGATATCCTGCCGCGCTACGCGTTCGTGGCGCAAAACATCGTAGTGTTCCCTGAGTTTCAAAGCAGAAGATTCGAGTGAGGGCGTCCATTCATCGACCCTTATGGAGAACAAGTCCTCCGATCCGCCCTCTTGCCCGGTTACGGACGAGTCCGCGTCCATTCCAATCGCGACAACGGTGTCGAGCTTACGGTTGTCTAACAGGACTGCCAGGCAATATGCTTCCATTACCCTCATACGATACTCGCGGTACTGGTCGTATCCGTTATCCGTGTCGCCGCGTTCGCGAGCGAATGCCGGATAGGACATGATCATGACGACGTACGCCACCTTCGGGTTTTCGCTCGGCTGGTTCGGCAATATCACGCGCGCGGACCAGTCTTCCTTCGAGTCCATGGCTTTCAATATCGCGCCCTGGACCGCCTCGCCGTAGACTCGGCGGCTAAACCTGTTCTCCATCGCCATGAGACGCAAGGCGGGCTCGGCGCCAGCGATGGTGGTTTTCCGACCCAAGAAGGCGCCCGTGGCACCGGCGAGCAGGTTGTCGCTGAACCGCGTGATGAGATCGTCCCACACCCGCGATTTATCGTCGGCGAGCGCCTTCTGGAAATGCGTCTCTGACAATATGTAATCGCTCGAAAGGCCCTGCTTGGTCATCTTGAGCTGACCTTTCTTCGGCGCCTCGGCACCCGGCAACTCGAAGTCGTAATATCCGTTGGTGACGATGCCCACCCTAAGGTAGCCGGCAAGAAGCTCTTCCTCTCCGTGAGCCATCCAAAATCTGCTCGAGCGGATATATTCGGCGCGCTTGTTCAGATAGCCGACGAAGTCGGAAATCGTATTCAAGTGCTCAAGGACGCGTTTGATGCCGACATCGTCGAAGACGTGGACGAACAATCGACCGGGGTTCACGTCGCCGACGGCGAACGGCATGAAATCCCGCCGGCTGAAATCGATGGCGTCGCGGCCTTTGAGCGCGGGCATGATGACGAATGAGCCGCTTCGATCGTCGAGTATCTTCTGGATCGCCTTGTGAGCACCGGTCGCCACAACGACCCCATGCACCCGTCTGGTCGCTGCGGGCGGCAAATCGATGGGCAGTTTCTGCGTGCAGGCCGGGTCGAGGAATATCCGCCCCGAGTATCGGGTAATCCAGTTGTTGGCCCGTTGATCTGGGTGACCGCACCTTCGATGGCGTTGCGGTAGAAGCGGGGCCACGCAACCTCTGACCTTGCCCCTTGGGCTTAATCCAGTTTGAAGTTCGTTCTGGCCCAAGCCGAGGACCAGAGCATGAAGCGCAAGCGGTTTACGGAAGAACAGATCATCGGGATTTTGAAGGAGCACGAAGCGGGGGTTCCGGTCGCCGATCTCTGCCGAAAGCATGGTGTCAGCGATGCCAGCATCTACAAATGGAAGGCCAGGTTCGGCGGGATGGACGTCTCGGAGGCCAAGCGACTGCGGTCGCTGGAAGACGAGAACACGAAGCTGAAGCGGCTTCTGGCAGACGCCATGTTGGACAATGCGGCGCTGAAGGATCTCGTGGGAAAGAAGTGGTGACGCCCGCGGGGAAGCGGAAAGCTGTCGCTCATCTGGTGGATGCCCATGGGATGAGCGAACGGCGGGCGTGTAAAGCCATCGGCTGCTGCCGTATGACCATGAGATACCGGACGACCCAGGCTGACGATACCAGCCTTCGCCAACGCATGAGGGCGATCGCCCAGGAGCGCCGCCGCTTCGGCTATCGGCGGCTGCATGTTCTGCTCAGGCGGGAGGGGTATTTGATCAATCATAAAAAGCTGTTCCGGCTCTATCAGGAAGAGAAGCTAACGGTGCGCCGCCGTGGTGGCCGCAAGCGGGCGATCGGGACCAGGGCGCCGATGCTGGTTCCGATGACGCCGAACGACCGGTGGTCGCTCGACTTTGTGTCGGACCAACTGACCTGCGGCCGCCGCTTCCGCATCCTGACCGTCGTCGATGATTGTACCCGTGAGTGCCTGGCGCTGGTGGCCGATACCTCGCTCTCCGGCATCCGCGTGGCGCGGGAACTGGACCGGCTGATGATCGAGCGCGGCAAGCCCAGGATGGTGGTCAGCGATAACGGCAGCGAACTCACAAGCAACGCCATCCTGGTGTGGGCCGACCAAAGCCGTGTCGAATGGCACTACATCGCGCCGGGCAAACCCATGCAGAACGCCTTCATCGAGAGCTTCAACGGCCGGCTGCGGGATGAGCTGTTGAACGAGACGTTGTTCACGTCACTGGCACAAGCCCGCGTCATACTTGGATGCTGGCGGGCCGATTACAACGACACAAGACCACACTCGCAGCTCGGATGGAGAACCCCGTCCGAGTTCGCGATGACCTGCCACCCGCGCCGGGATCTGGCGCTGCGCTATGCCGAAGGCTCCGCGCCAGCTCCCGTCGCTGCCACCGCCCAACCGGGCAAATCCAACGGCACGGGCGAACTCAGGACTGGATAAAACCTGGGGGCAAGGTCAACCAATACATCTTTAACTTCGTTCGCAATTCTGTTCTCCTAGGCCGACGAGCGAGGGGTGGCTTGAGGCGAACTCGACGTGGTTAATATTAGCGTAATGAGGAAAGGGCGAGATCGGTAGATGTACAAATCAGCATCACGTTTCATGCAATCGCAGGCGAGCAAGGCAGTGCGAAATGGGAGCCGTCGCTGGTCCCAACACGGTAGTTAGAAACAACCCAAGCGCTCACACATCGGCGTAACAGGAGGGTTGCGGTCGAGATAAAAGGAGAGGGCAAGCCGGGCAATTAATTCTTGGGGTTATGTGCACGTGCCAACTCGCTACAAATACACTAAACTGGTTGCAGTCGACTGGATGTCGATCCTCCCGTCTATTGCTCCAGTCCACACGCTGGCGAATCCTTTAGCGCATAGACCGGATTCAATTTCACCACTCCATTGCAAATATATTGATAGGTCACATGGCCGAGAAAGTCTTTCTGGCTAGTCTCAGAGGTTTGAACGATATCCAGCGCCTGGCCAGGATGCGATGCGATGTATTGTTGCTGTAGCCTGCCGCACGCTTCAGTTTGATTATGCCCGCCCGAAAGCCATTCGGTGGTACCAGACCAGGGGCTTGTGTTTCCCCACCCTTCCACTCCATTCTCGGGAGTTCTACAGAAGCGATAGCACGCAGGGCGAGCAGTCGTTCTGTTTTCGATTGCCGACTTTGCCCAACGAATAGGTGTTATCAAGCTCGTCGTCGGATCGGCTCCTCCGTTTATCAGCCCGATCACGAACCCTTTTTCGTTGTAAACTGGACCACCGCTCATTCCTCTCGCCACCGGGATAGTTGCTAACCACCGGTTCTTGTCGCCGTTGAGGTTGTTAAAAGTGCCAGGAATCGGCGCGAGCTCGCGGTCATTGGGATAACCAAAGGCAAAGATGAATGAACCTGACTGCACATTTGGGTTGAAGCATATCGGTGCGAACGGTGGTTCACTTAGACCAAGAGCACGTAAAAGCGCGAAATCGTCGCGCGGGTCACCCGTTTCAAATACCGCAGGGATCTCAGCGCTGAATTTGCTGCCGATCCGGATCTTCAGTGGATACTTCTCCTTTTGCGCATCAGTTCCCGCCAGCCAATCCGCAATGACATGATAGTCGGTCAGAATGTCTCCTTCGGCAGAAACTAAAAACCCACTACCGATTTCTGTTTTGGTGTCCCCTGTCTTTTGATCAACAAAGGTGGTGGAGATGTAGACCGTAGTCCTGGCTGCTTTAGCAGACAGGTCTGTGAGGTCAGCTTTTGCGCTGCCGGGGATAGCACCGGACCAAGCCAAGACTATCAATGCGATCAAACGCCTGACACACTCGCACGAAAAGAAAGGTCTTTTGCGCATTTGCCGTCCGTCAATTTACGTGAAGCACTGAATGCAATTTGTCGATTGAACCATCAAAGATCGATGCATCTATGTGAATTGTCGATCTTACTTGAGGCAAAGCGGCGGCATCCGTAAATTGCCATAAGGTCCATTCAGCACCAGGCGGCGTTCCTGGTTTCTCGGTCGCCAAACCGTTACCTGAATAGTCGGCAACCCAAAAGATCGGCGTACTAATTTCTTTCGCTCGGTCTCGCTTCCCTATTCGCGCGCGCCACCATGCGGCCGAAGTGTAGAGCACCGGATCGCGCTTTTCACTTAACTTAACTTTATCTAGCCACCGGTTGACCCGCTCAATAATCTCGTCTGCCGACAAGAAGCTCCATTTATCGCACCTAAGCACGACCTCGTCCGCGGCTTTTCGAATCTTGATCACAGCGTCATTAGGGCAATCGTCTCGCATCGGACCGGCATCCCATTCGAGATCCAAGCTCGACGGAAGCTTTAACGCCCCAAATGGTTGAACGGTTTTCAAGAAGAAGTCTGCTTGCGCCGTCGCATCGTCCGCCGACGAGAGGAAGTGATAAGCGCCAGCTTCTATACGTGTTTTCTGTACCCTGGGAAGATTTGTCTTCAGCGAAGGATCAACATATGAAAGACCCTGTGTCGCTTTTAAATACACAAACTGCACCTTTTGATCGTAAATGCCACCCCAGTCGTACTCGCATTTGCAGGCGTCTTCTTGGTGATGTGAGAAATCCACTCCAAATGTTGAGCTTGCCCTGGCATTGTCAGGAAATTTGAATTTGGACGGCAAGCTGAAGGGGTCGATGTTCGCTTCCACGTTCCTAATTACAGAGAAGAGTTGTTGTCTGGAAAACTCTTCCTCCGCAGAACACGGAGTGCTGGCAGCCGTGCACGCTGCAACCCAAGCCAAACAAATTGTGAGCTGCGTTTTCATATTCTCCCCCTCACAACGTTCTGAACAAAAACCTACTTGATAACATCACTCCAAGCTACGGAGTTGGCGGACAACCGCACGATCCGATCTCTGCGGCTGAACAGTCCTTCAGCAGCAGCGCGAGGCGCACCAATCGATGCCGTCCAAGATAAACTACCTTTCATTGTAAGCGAGCCATTTTTCTCCCGTCAATAGACGTTGCGAAAAACGTTGAGCCTCACCAGCCCTGGGCGGCTCGGGTGGGCGCAATGAGCTATGGAGATGGCATCGCATATCGGGCACTGACTTGGCAGGCAGCAACTCTCGCCGTTCACCCCGCATCTCTTCTTTTGCCGCGAGAAATGAGAGTGGGCTGGTCTCCCAAGCCGAAAGTTTCGCCCCAGCGAAATGACCGTATTTCGAGGGAGTCTCTTGACATCAATTTTTTCGCCAACCTAAGGTAGACGGAAGGCAGGGGCGCATTTCAATGAAACGTCTTTTATTCGGACGCCGGAACCCTACGGTTTCCCTGGTTTTATTTATCGTTCTTGTCAGCGCATTTTTTCTCTCATCAAGTGACGTTTATGCTGCTGTTCAAGTATGGCAAGAAAAGACGCTGACCCGGGCCGTCGTCGGTCTGACAGAAACGCGATCACCCGCTTACAGAGTGGGGTAATTGCAGGCGTAGGGCCCGTGCTTCCCGTTTCGATTGCCGAAAGCGTAACGTCGTGCGTCTCAGCGTCACTTAATGAAGCAGCAAAGGTAATCACCGAAACATTTGACGACGATATCCAACCTTTTTCCACCATTGAGGATCAGATTCGACTACTTCCTATCGGCCAGAACCGAGAAGTGAATCGCTCAACCATCGAGCAACGCGTCAAATATTTGAATGACCGTCTTTCTGCCACTATCAAATTCGCGCAGGACCAATTCAAGTTTCGAATGAGGATTTGCTTGCGAGAGTACCAGCCTCCCGCGCCGGGCTTCAGCATCGTCTTTACGTTGCGAGTTTGTAACGGAAATCAGCACGGGTGCGAAACAGACAGCGCAGGCGATACAACTCGATTCGAAAAATTGTTTGAATGGCTGTCTCGAACTAACCCTGCAATTGTCAATCGTTGGGAGGCGCTTGACGATACCGGGCAGGCCATACCCGCTGATGCAAATCTGCTCGAAGCCTACAGTGGTAAACAGTTGTGGCCTAATGAGCCGACAGCAGACGTTTTGCTGACTCAATTTGAATCGTTAGCCTTAGCCAATCGCAAGAAACCGAACATAACTTACGTTGCCCCCTCCATGATGAGGCTATCCATGGCTCAAGGGCGGCAGGTACTCGCGGCCACCGCTGCGCCCGGTCGAGCGCTAGCTCAACTTCGTAATACAGACCAGCTTGAATTTGCGAGCTTCACGACAGATGCGTCTGGGGCGGTCCGGTCCACAGTCCAAACCATCAAAAGACCGCTAGCGAGCTTCAAGCAATGGTCGGACGATATCGCGCGCGCACGTATAACCGAATGCGCTCGGTTTCGAGGAACCGGAGATCCAACTCTCATCGGTGGTTGCGCTGGGTACAAGCTTGATGCTTCGTCCGCGCAGGTTGTTCAAGATTGCTTGATGGGTAAACGATGTCTAGCCGACCCATCGGAAAAGGCGTTTGCTTCGATTGCGAGCATGATCAGGTATAATGCCGAAGAGGTCGAACAGCGTGCACTTGCGCTGCCAAAATTTGCGGTTGCGGTCACCACCACAATGGGTGATTTTGAGCAGATCGCAGGTACTTGCCTCAGCCAAAATCGGAATGACCCAAGCGAGGCGTCGCTTTGCGTTGTGAGAGCGAATGCCAATCCCGCAAATGCGAAGATGATTGATTGCCTAAGGGCCGCGAAGGCATCAGGGAATTCTCGAAGTCGAGATGAAAAAGTGCCTTCTCGATGGAATTTCAGACAGCCGCGTCAAACAACAAACCGAGTGCGTGTTAAATGCTGGAAAGACCCCGAAAGAAATTGTCGCGTGCACTTCGGTGAACGTCCTGCCACCGAGGGGTGTCGAGCACCTTCCAATGTTTTTACCGATTGAGAACAGATCCACAGAACGCGTCGCTTGCTAAGTGCTTTCCATCTGGTAACGCTGACCAGGCTGCCGCCCTCGCCTGTGTCCAGCAAAATCGAGGCAACTGGGCGGACTCTTTTTTGTGCTTCGCCGATGGAAAGAAGGCCATCCCTCCCGCTCTCAAGAATGGAATTTCTTGCGCCGCGAACGCTAGCGATAGTTGGCAATCGTTCGGAGCTTGCGTCGCTGGTAAAAGCGCCGTGAACCTTCCTGGGGACGCAGGCAAGCTGGCAACCTGTGCTGCTGCAAATGGTGGATTCAATCTCGGCACCGCGACATGCATGGCCGGAGATGGATTGACCCCTGAACAGCGGATTGCGGTTCAGTGTGCAACACGGAGCGTTGACTTGTCCTCTTATGCAGTATGCACGGGCGGATTGCTGGTGTTCAAGGAGTTCCAGCAGTGCCAATCTGACAAATTCGGATCCGGTCGCTGTTTTGGGGAGAACAACGAGATACGTAAGTTCTTTCGTAATGTCCTCGGACAGGACATTCACTCCGACACGGTGGTCGGCCAAGTGATAAATGTGCCCCTCGAAGTGGTTAAGTTCCTGGCTAACAACGCTCCCCCTTCTATCCAGGTTGGATCGATAAACGGCGCTCGAATCTGCCTACCATGGTGTTGAGCCGCCTCGCTGGTCAACGTTGTGGCTCGGGAGCGTAAGCAATCGTCTTCAGTGCCTTGTTCGCATCACCGCGACCTTGATAAGTGCCGAGCAACTCACCCTTGTCGCCGATCTCTTCAACACGATACAGCGTCCAGCGCTTGTCTTTGCCCTGTGCGATGCGGAACGTACGGCCATTGCGGCGACAATAGAACGCTTCGGATTTATCGATTTGGGTCCAACTACAATCCGCACCCGAGAGAAACCGCAGTTCCAGTTTGACCCGTTCCTCCTCTCTCCAGCGCCGATAGTTTTGCTCCTGCTCGTGTCTAAGCCTCTCTTCCTCGCGCTCGATGTGCTCCTGCAGCGCTCCAATGATTGCGCGCATCTCAGTACCGCATGCCTTTTCTGACTGATACAGCGCGACGCAGCCATCCTTGAGTTCGTCCTTCGGATAATTTGTATGTGGTTCCTCCCAATGATCGCGATCATCCATGTTATGCAGGCTCAAGGCTCAGAATCCCGCTCAGCTCAATCTTGAATTCAAGAAGAGGCTGCGGCTTGGCTTGCAGCTCCAGAACTTGCAGCTCCAGAACTATTCCGCTTGCTCCCAATCTCTCCGCATCCATCATGTGGGCGGCGGCAGTCGGCACGTTGATCCGTCCTTCCTGTATTAGACCAGAGAGCAGATCTTCCTTCGCAGCTAGTTGCGTGGTGATGCTTTGCATTGTCGGTTGCCCCTATGCCTGCCGGAATCGGCATGAAACAGATTGATCGAAGAAAAGTCGCCAAACAACATCAGAGATGTCGCTCAAATAGCTAATCTTCTGACCGCTTATGTCGCCAGTATCGAAACGTCTGCCGAGTTCGAGCGGAGCGCCTTTCTAGATTATCTCATCCGGCAACGCCGCCTGCTCCGTTTGAAACGGAACGCCGTATTTGCCTCGAATGGTCCCCAACACTTTCTTTATCAAGCGTGCCCTGAGAAGAACGCTATCATGCGCCACGCTTAAAAACCCTTGCGGTCTGGGATCCACCATTGAAGCAATTGTACGCCGTGCCTCCAGCCCATCCAAAGATGGATTCATCAGCGAACGGCGAGACATCCGCAATATCGTATCGTTCGAGATCGGTTTGACGAAGTCCAAATACCCGTTGACGGTAGTGTCTAGCAACAACTCGCAGCTCTGGCGGAGTTCGATTTTTGCTACTCTCTCAACGTAAGCACGGCGCGTTAGGGAAAACTCAGACGACAGCAGAGCTTTCCGAACGCGCTCCGGAGCGTCAAGCAGGTGTTTTGAGGAAAGCACACCAGTCGCGGCCTCCCGGCTTATCTTTTCGTCCGAATGGCCGATGAAACGCGTCATAACATTGAATGCATCGAGATCATGCACGTAGAGAGAACGAAGCGTTCGTATGCATGAGCGTAACACGCTGGGCTTCTGCTCAAATTGTGCCAGCGTATGGTAGATAAACGCCTTGTGTTCCTCCTTAGTGTCTACAGCGAGGCCTAAATAGAGTAGTATTTCAGCCTTTACCGTGAGATTTGTACTGTCATCAAAGACGGCTTTTGCAATTTTGAGCGCATTGCCGGATTCTCTATCGGCGCGAAGCATTCCCTCCACAGCCAAAATCACGTTCGCCCAGTGCTCGTTCCGCAGCCGTTCTACTCGATCAGCGTAGTCGGGATTTGCTTCAAGGAACTCTTTTTTGGATAGAAGGTAGCTAAACACTGAATTTTCTGTGTGTGCGCCCTCGAAGCATGTACTCGCGTCCCACACCACATTGACTCCAAATGCGCCGCGCAAGTCTGCATCTGTGAAGTCAAACCCACGGAGATCTGAGTTTGACAAGTCGACATCAGCGAGGTCAGCATGCCTAAGGTCGCGGGCGGGGTTGAGATTCAAGAACCGCACTTGATCCGCAAAGTTTCCAAGATCAGAATCAAGAAACCGTTCCGCCAACTGCAGAACGTCAACGGGGATACTTGCTTGAAGCGTGTCTTCAGTCTTCAACGTCGATTTCCGATCTAGAGAAAGCCACCAGTCCGGCAAACGAATCGCTTCCGGCCAACGCTTTGGAAAGCAGGACCTGCAGGAGCTTTCTTTCGTTGGTACCTCTAAAAACGCCCACCTTCTCCGGCGTGAACACAATGTCCTTTTGCTTGGCGTAGGCCGTTAAGTCGATCCGTTTTGTATTTGCTCGATCTTGGCAAGATGTACGCAACAGGAGAGCATCATTAAGATAGGTCCCGTCGAGGATCGGCATCTCCCATGGCGGTTCTGAAATCTCCCACGTCAAATTTCCACGCGCTCTTACACGATAGTGGGTCTGCTTTTCTGTGGTCGACACGGTGCCCTTCTCGGCTATCGCTTGAGAATCGTCTGTCTTCGCCGAAAGCTCCGAATTCAATGCCAACTTAAGGCCGAGTCCGCCCGTCCTTTTTCTCTCCACCGAAATCTCGGTTGAAACCGTACGCTCTCGCGTCTCTTGACTCTCCTTTATAGGCTCGCCGTGACGCGATCCCGGAACGGCGTGAAGCCCGCTTAGATCAAGGCTGAGCATCAATCTCTTCAGACCGACGGAGAAGCGCAACTTACTAGAAGCCTCCAACATTGCCGGCTGCACCCTAAGCTCCGAGCGAATTTCGTTTTGCCCCTCAACGGCAGCGCTGGGGGTACAGCGAACAATGAGTTCAACTAGGTCAGGGATCGAATTTTTATCAGAAAAGCCCACTCTCAATTCCTTTGATCGATCGCGTTTACGTGCCCTTCGCGACTAGTATTTCTCCTTGCCAGCCAATATGCGAGCTTTTCACCGGCGAATGCCGTCATGGGTCGCGCGCGACTCGTATGTTCGACAACCGCAGGCTGAGCGCAATAGGCTGCAGGCAGCAATCGGCCGGAAAGTGGGGAGAACCAACCCGATGGTAGACACTCACCCTCCGATTACCTTCAGGCCTGCTCATTCCCTCCCACGGGCATCTAGCCTTTCACATCCGCGACCACGTTCCGAAGACTCTCAACGGCCGCACCAATCTGGCGAGACTGCTGCGTGTCCGCGATCAGAAGCGCATGAAGTCAACGGTCCGAGCAATCGAACGTGTCGACAGGCTGGCTTGTGTTCGGGTGCAAGCCGCTAAGTGATCCACTTCGCTCGCTGTTTGACCGTCAATGGCGGCGCTTCTTCACGCCTGCGTCTTCAATGATATGGCTGGCATCCGGCTTTTCAATTCCTGCGTCTATGTCAAGCGACCTGTTGCAGACGCACGGATCACCGGCACCACATTGGCAGCCGAGCTCTGCGCTCCAGGCTCGGTTCGGGTGGTTCTCGCTGACAAACCCCAAGCCGAAGCAGATGGGACAGTTGGGATCAGTCATGACATCAAAAAGGGCGCGGGCCTTGCTCCCAAGATCGCAAGCATACCGCGCGCCTCGGCCCGACAATTTACGGTGCCAAGCTTCAGCCTCAGCTCTAGTTGGGGAAAATCAGATCGCATTGCGGAAGACGGCCTTTGCCTTTCTCTTCGATAACGCGCCGATAGGTCGTGAGGTTGTAATAGTCCGTGATCCCGAGCGCTCGAATGACCGGAGTTCGGCTCTCAAGCGCGGTGAGATAGTCGTTCCAGCGATCTGCGCCCCTGAACTGGTCGTTCAGGACAGTTCCTGGCGCGTGGACATGCGGTTCCCAGCGGTGCCAACACGGCCCTGGATCGAAAGTCCCTGCCCCACGACGGTCCCCCAGTCTGGCTCGTCGCAGGCGGCGCCTGTGCGAACCTCTTGCAAATTCGGCAATATGCCGCTATGTATACGGCACATTGCCGCCCCAATCAAGGAGGCCTCCGTGTCCATTGTCGAAATCGTAGCTAGGAAGCTAGGCGGACGCTCGGTCCTTGGCGGGGTCATCCGCTCTCAGGCGGACCTAGCCCTGGCGGTGCGAAAGCGGCTTCCCCTGACCGCGCTGCATGGGTTGGCAAAGGCCGGACTTAGTGATCAGGAAATCGAGTTGTTCGTCATCCCGCAACGTACGCGCCGGCATCGAGCAGAGAAAAAGCAACCGCTCACCGTGGAAGAATCCGATCGAGCAGTGCGATTGCTGCGCGTGCAGACACTTGCCGAGGACACCTTCGGCGATGTCGAAAAGGCGAATATTTGGCTCCGCCGTTCGCTAGCAGAACTTCATGGCGAGACGCCGTTGGCGGTAGCGCAGACCGAAACTGGCGCACGCGTCGTCGAGACCATACTGGGCAAGATCGCGTGGGGCGCCGCCGCCTAATGCTGCTTTGGCGTTTGTCAGGTGTGCAGCATGCCAAGGCATTCGATGGTGGCTATGGCCTGCTCTTTGATGGACGCTGGAATACGGTCGGGCGGCCTGTCACCTACTGCAGCACGTCCCCTGCGCTGTGCGTGCTGGAAAAGCTGGTCCACATCGAGGATCCGACCCTTATGCCCGCACTTATGATGGTGCGCTACGATGTGCCAGATGACCTTGGCGTCGAGACGCTGGGCTTAAACGATCTGCCCGCCGATTGGCGACGCCAGGAAGTTTGGACCCAGCAACGGGGCGATCAATGGCACGCCTCGCTCGCGACACCCCTGCTCCGCGTTCCCTCTGCCATCGTCCCTCTAGATCAGTCTCCCGACGTCAACATCTTAATCAACCACGCTCACAAGGACGCGGCCCGCGTCTCCGTTGTCTCCGTCGAGCCATTCGTCCTTGATCCGCGCCTGTTTTGAGTCGGATAGCGCTACCGACGCCAGGTCAGCTTGAACTCCTGGTCGAACCACATTTCAACAACGAATCTCACGGACGTCGCGGTTCTGAACGCCAGAAAACTCGAGTCGTTCTGCTCCATCCACGAATAGAATTGTGAAAAGCTCAAGTCGGCTTCGGGAACATCGTCGAGCCCGCTGTCGGTGCGGCACTTGTGAAGCAAATGACGAATGACTGGCTCGCATTCGCTCTTCTTCACCTGGTGTGCTCGAGGTTTAGCAACGTACGCCCCTCTTAGCTCAGTATCGTTGCAAATCTCGGCGGCATGAAGCACCACAACCGTGATCATCGGGGCACTATCAGGAGTGAGAGCCCCTGTGCTTTCGATATCGCGTGGCTAGACCGATCATGACGCGAACGCCAGGTGTCGCTTGTTTGCGCGTACGCGAGCAGCCTCTGTAAACTTCGACCTGATCTTACGCGGCTGTCGGGCCGGAGGTCGTTGACTTCACTCGATCGGCTCATGCACCCGATACGGTTGCCTGCCTTGATAACCCGGAGCTCGGATCGAGTCTTCGGTCCTTACAGCTCGGTCGCGAGCCGACCGTAACGGAAACGAGACTTACGGAAGATGTCGGCTACCCCATCAGCTCTTTTGCTGGAATCGCGGACTGAGACGAGGCATAGGCGCCTGAAATGAGCTTGTAACAACAACATGCCCTTTGCTCAAGGCACTTGGGTTCATCAATCTGCAAGACACCGCGCATCTTGCGGATCAGCCCTCGTTCTTCGAATCGGCTTAGAGTCTGCGTTACTCCAGCGCGACGAAGTCCCAAGACAGACGAAAGGTAGTCATGGGTAACTGGCAGCACACGAACGTCAGCAGCATCACTCGCCAAACAAAGCCAGCTCGCGAGCCTCTGTTCACGATCGTGCCGAACCCCGCACAATCCTGTCTGAACGCACTGAAATGCCAGCGCTTGAACGTACTCAAAGAGATGTTCTCGGATCTCAGGACGCTCCTTTACTAGCCGGCGCAATTCCTCAACACGGATCCTGTGCGCGCTTCCGGGAAAGAACACCACAGATTGATGCGTCGAAAGATGTCCTCCCCACAAGAACGAAGCACCGACCACACCTCGATATCCTATGACGGCCGTTTCAAGCATGCTCCCCGCCGCGACAACTCTTAGCGAGACCAGGCCCGACTCCACGAAGTAAACGTGCTCTACATGCCTTTTCGGCTCTTGCAGAACCATACGTTCTTTTAGGACGATCGGCTCAAGGCAATCTCCTAGTGCCGCGAGGCCTTCCAGAGAAATTTTGGACAGGATAGCATTTCTCACAGGGGGCCGCGTATTAGGACGCAAGCTATCGAGCCGACAAAGCGTCGGCTGTGTGCCAGTAACTCCTGCGAGAGCGGGGTCTCCCGAGCTTTCCAGCGGTTCAAGGACGGCTGGCACCTGATTGGTCATAGTGCGGTCCGTCTCATAGCGTGGATATCTGCTGGAAACGTAGCCCAATACCGATCTGGATTCCTGCAATGAGAAGCGCGATGAGCACAAATCCGGCGCTTGGAGGACTTCTTTGATGATTTTCAACGATTGACCGGGCCGATGGTGGTGCGGAGCACTCGCCTTGGATTCGTCAGCGCCTTCGCGCGGAACGCCGTCAGACGCGCGAGACGCCGTTTGCGCCTGGCCAGGGTTGCGCATTCCACTGCGTGAGCCGAACACAGCGCCATTAAGGCTTCGCAGAGAACATGCTGACGCCAGGCGAGCGTTCAATCATGCTCCCTATGTGCCGAAGTTCATTATTTGCTACGCGGATTTGTTCTGATGCCCTGCGGGCAATCAAACAATCTTTACTCAGCAGCTGATGCCATGAGGCTCCACTGTTTGTCTCCCCGCAGGGACGTGGCGACGACCGGCTATATCCTCGCATCGCCAAAACGCAAACATGCTGCGCGGACACAGCCGGCTGCCTATCCACGCCCCACCTTTTTCTCTAATAATGACTGGAACCGACGCGCAACATTAGTCAATCTCTGAAAAATTAAAATCAATCTCTGATAAGTGTCGCAGTAGTCCCGGGGTGCGGCGGTCCGCGGTAAGGTCGCATTTTTTATAGGATTTAGCTTTCAATGAGGTTGGAATGAGGACAAAGTTGATACCTTCGCGCACAAGCAAGTTCGGTTTCCAGATCACCGCCGCAATAGTGGGAGGGCTCCTCGCTGGAGCCGCTCTAGGCGCCAACCCCTATGTAATCTCGCAAAAAGATCGAGAATTCAGACCCAAGGAAATCATAATAAAGCGCGGCGAGACTCTACGGTTCATCAACGACGATGGCGAGCTCTTGCATCACGCCTATTTGAGCTCAGACACCTTCGAATTCGATTCCGGCGATCAACAGCCGGGCAGCCAATTCGACGTCCTCTTTTCTGTGGCTGGTGATTACGCTGTGTTGTGCGGCATTCATCCCAAGATGAAGCTTGGCGTGCATGTCAAAAAGTAGCGCGCCTACAGAATTGAGGTATTGAAGATCACTGCATGAGCGACATAGTAGGCGCAGAGCGTACCCGTCAGCGCCGCACATAGGCCGGCCGGAGCGAGCCAGGGAGCGCGATAGTCGGCCTCCCTCGGCTGGTTATCGGAAAGTATCGCGACCAGGACGACGATGATCGCCGAGTGCCCGATCAAATCAACCTTGCCGAATTCGAAGCACGCGCTGATGAACATTCCAAGCAGTATGGCAGCTGCAACGCGCCGGACCAGTGGCGTCCAAGCTAGGGCAAACGCGAGCGTGAATTCGACCATACCAGCGGCACGCATATAGAACTCACTGTCGAACCCAAGCGTCATGCCGGGGTGCTCGATCAGAAGTGGGAAGCTCCATTCCGGGTAGGCCCACTTTTCCACCGAGGCCCACATCAACGTGACGGCGGTTGCGTAGCGAACGACATCGAGCGGCGGAACGCCGAACAGATCTTTTTGCAAGCCAGTGAGCGCGAGGTAGGCCGCAAGGCCCAGAAAGATCGGATAATCAGCCAGATGAAACGTTCCGTAGTCTCGAACGGCGAGCGCGAACAGCACCGCGATCCCCGCCGCGGAAAAGGGCATAGTGCGGCGCGATAGCAGGCCTGTGGCGATGGCGAGCTGCAAAGGCCCAACCATTGGCGAAGTCGTTTTCAATTCCGGAGTCAGCAAGATACCGCCCACCGCCCAAAGCGAGATGAAGAAAAATCCGCAGACAGCACGGATCATTTCCTCGGTGTGTAGCCGCAATCGGTCCGTGAAGCGGTTGAGGGAGCGGGCCGTCAGCTCACCCAAAGACGTCCGCTCAACCATGCAGCCGGAAAAAAACCAGAGCAGGGCAAGAGCCAACAGCAGTTCAAAATCCTGGCACAGCACGTTTTCGAGGCTTCGGGGCTGGCCGGCAGCGTCATAGGCACAGAACCACTTGACATGGGCACTGGCACCTTGTGTCCCCAAGAACCAGAAAGAAAGTCCCGCGATGGACTTTGCAAAAAGGGGGCTTCCCCGGAATGCCGCAATGGCATCCCGCGTCAGAGACCTGAACATAAAAAAACTACCCCTCTGGAAAAGCGCCCGCCTCTGACGATGTATTCAACTTAGCATAACTCTTAAGGATGTGACGGAGCCTGCATCCGAAGGTTGTTCGCTGGGTAAATGGGGACACGCCGACAAGGATTTGTGCGGCGAGACTATCGCAAGTCCCTTCAACTTTACCGATTTTGACGACGGGCCTTCAATGCAAGTGTCGTACTGAATGTAAGACAAAAACGGATGTCTGGAGTAGTCCATGTTCGGTGCGTTTCGTACGAAGAGAGTGCCCGTGGGCTCGGCGCTGGCCCGCACCGCAAAGCGGCTCACAGCATGCAGTGAAACCCTGGAGACGTGGGCGGGCGGTTTCCTCATCCTCGTGTTTGGCTTGCTGGGAGCGGCATTGCCGCACTTTCCCTAAGAGCCTCCCCGGCCGCGCGATCGGGGCGCCGGTCACCGCGCTAACTTGGGAAAAGGCGTATCCTTCGAGGATGCGGTGAGCGTCTGAAGAAAAGCGATCAAATCCGCCTTTTCGCTTTCCGTAAGAGATAGAGGCCTTATTGAAGGCGAGCGACTCGGACGGTCACTCCCACCCTTGTCATAGAGTTCGATGACCCCTTCGAGGGTTGCGACCGATCCATCATGCATGTAGGGAGCACGCCGCGCGACATCGCGCAATGTCGGCGTTTTGAATGCGTACCGCAGCTTTTGCGACGTCGGAAACAGCCGGCCGCGTCCAACGTCGTCGTTCTTTGCGACGCCAATATCGTGAAACGATCCGTCAGTAAAAGATGCTCCACCGTGGCAGTTTGAGCAATGGGCTTTGCCGTTGAAACTCTCAAAGCCGCGTTTTGCCGCCGCGCTGATCGCTGTTTCGTCTCCCATGATCCATAGGTCGAATGGAGATTCGCCAGCAACGATGGTTCGTTCAAAAGTAGCCAAGGCGGCTTCGATCCTGGGTCGCGTGATCGCATCATCCCCGAATGCGGCTGCGAATGCGTCAGTATAGGCCGGGATAGCGGAGAGACGCGCGATCAATTCTGATTCCGTCAAATTCATGTTGGCCCGGCCTGTGATCGGCCCGAACGTGACGGCTTCGAGAGTCTTGAATTTGCCGTCCCACCCCAACGGTTCGGTGAACGCCACATCGATCAGGGTCGGCGCACGCAATGGCAGGCCCCTGGGATCCTCGCCGATCGCACGCGCAAGGCCATCCCCCCAGGAAAGCGACGGATTGTGGCATGTCGCGCAGGAACGGGTGCGGGACTTCGAGAGCAGCGCATCGAAGAAGAGTCTTTCCCCGAGAGCAGCTTTCGGCACCGTGTAGGGATTACGATCGGGAAAAGGGATCGCCGCCGGCCGACGATAGCTGGCGCGCGCAGTGGTATCGGCTGATGTCTCCGCCGCTACCGAGGCAAACGGCTGGCCCGGCGGAAAAAAGGCCGCGAGCAAAGCTAAGCTGACCCAGACCCTCATCGGCTCCTCGACGATACATCGCCTTCTATATGGCCCCCCTGGAAACAAAGCCTTAATAGCAAGTATCGGGTGCTGCCGATTAAGCGAAATCTCCTTCATAAAACCTTTGCCCTCCACGATTAGGGCGCGCCAACAATTGGTGCAGCGGATCCGTGTGAAATTATAATGGAAGCCTCGATGAGTTTCATTTCACAGCGCTCAACAAAACCGCAGGCTGGAGCTGCAGCGCGCTGATAGCGCCGCTGATTGTGATCGCGCCCGACGATCGGAGTCTTTGTAGCCCCGGTCGCTAACATGCTACGCACGATGCGGATCCGGAACGCATTGAAACGCAACGGCGAGAGCGCACTCAGGACTGAACAAAAAGTCTTGGTTCGTCTTAGCCGGTCATCGCACTGCTCAACTGACGCTTTGCGAGGCCGCCTCTCAGATTCAGGATCGTTGATGCTATTTCGGTAGCAGGGACCGGGCGGCTGAATAGGAATCCCTGCGCCTCGTTGCACCCTTCCGCTTTTATCTGATTCAACTGTTCAATCGTCTCGACCCCCTCCGCCGTTGTTGTTATGCCGAGACCTTTTCCGAGACTGGTGATGGCTCTTACGATTAATTTAGATCCATTTGTCGCTGTTGCGTCACGGACGAATGACTGATCGATTTTGAGCTTGTCAAAGGGGAAGCTGCGCAGATAGCTTAGCGAGGAGTATCCAGTACCAAAATCATCTAAAGCGATGCTCAGCCCCTGCGCCTTCAACTTGTGCAGTGTTGCAATCGTCTCGGCGCTGTTTCCAAGGAGACCAGACTCCGTGATTTCCAATTCGAGCCGTTGCGGGGCCAGCGTTGAAGCATCAAGCGCGTTTGCGATAACCTCCGCAAATCTTGGATCGCGAATCTGAGTCGCCGAGACATTGACCGCAATCTTGAGCTCGCTCGGCCAACCGGCCGCCTGCTCGCAGGCGCGGTTGAGAACCCATTCACCCAGCGGAGTGATGAGACCAATGTCTTCTGCAATGGGAATGAATTGGTCAGGTGGCACCAGCCCACGCTTCGGATGAGGCCAGCGCAATAGTGCTTCGAAGCCGCTGATCCGGTCCATCCACAAGTCATAAATGGGTTGATAGAACAGAGTGAATTCGTCCTTGTCCATGGCCTCGCGAAGATCGAGTTCGAGCGCGCGGCGGCTCTGCAAACTTGCGTCCATCGCCGGTTCGAAAAACCGCCATGTTCCCCTGCCGCCCGCCTTGGACCGGTATAACGCCATGTCCGCATTTTTCAGGAGCATTTCACGTGTCGTGCCGTCACCGGGCGCGAGTGCAATTCCGACGCTGCACCCGACGATGACGCGATGCCCATTTAGCTCATAAGGCGCTCCGATACATTCCACCACGCGGCGGGCGAGACGTTCGGCATCTTCAGCGTTTTGGACATCAGATTGTATGATCGCAAACTCGTCGCCACCCAACCGGGCGACGGTATCAATCTCGCGGACGCACGCGCTCAATCGGTCGGCGACCGCGCAAAGCAGCCCATCACCCACCGGATGGCCCAAGGTGTCATTGATCTGTTTGAAATTGTCCAGATCCAGGCAGAACACCGCAAAGCCAGAACCCCGGCCGGCCTCGGCGACGGCGTGTTCAATGCGCTCGGCGAACAATGAGCGATTAGGTAGTCGGGTCAGATCATCATGCCGCGCCATGAAGGTAATTTGAGATTGGGCTCTCTGTTGGTCGGTCACATCTTCGCAACTGATGAGCCAGCCGCCATCAGAAGTGGAGCGATGCCCAATACAGACGACGCGTCCGTCGTTAAGGCGCTGGAGGTAGTTGCCGCTCTCGTGGTGAGCCAAGCATTTCTCCCGCTCCGCCAGCAGATCGGCCACCGTCTGGCGCCCATGATTTCCAGCGGCAACACTCAAACCGAGTACTTCCTCGAAAGTCATGCCCGGAGCGACGAGTTCAGGCGAAAGATCAAAGATCTCACAGAAGCGTCGGTTTACGACTTGCAGCCGTGCCTCACTATCGTAGAGGCAGAGGCCCTGAGACATGTGTGTCAGCGCCGCATCCAGTCTCAGATTCGTCGCATGCAACTCGGCTTTCTGACGCTTCAACCCGGTGATATCGCTATAAACGAGGATAACACCCCCCTCTTGGGTCGGGCTGCGGCTAACTCGCAGCCACCGTCCATCTGGGAGGCGGGCTTCGCTCGCCAATCCTTCGACGTCGTGAGAGACCTCTCGTTGCGTGATTTCCGCTCCGGTTGATTCATCGCTCGGCACCCGCTCGCCTCGAAAAAGATCCGGATGAACAAGCTGCGAGGAGCAGCCGATGAATTCGGTGGCTCTGGAATTGACCAATGCTATGTGCCCGTTCGCGTCCAGGAGCACGATGCCTTCTCGAGAATTTTCAAGCGCATCGGAAAGCCGCGCCTGCGCGGAGCGACGTTGCGCCACCTCTCGATCGACCATCTCCCTGATGTTGTCCCGCATCTTCCTCATGGCTGCGAGTAGCGAGCCTAGCTCGTCACTGCTGCCTCTTGGAATGTCTGCGTTCAAGTCGCCATCCGCAATACTCCTTGCCGCTTTCGACGCAATGGCGACAGGTCCGATAATCCGCCGTGCCAACAACCACGAAAAGAACCCGGACAGAAGGAGCGCAACGGTCAGCGCCACCACATTCAGTTGCAGATCCCGTTTGATCGCAGCAAGCGCTCGCTGACGGAATAGAAAACCATCCCCGGCCGTATAGTTCACCAGCAATTCAATCTGCTGATTTACGATGTTGGAAAGCTGGTCAACATCGTCGATTTCCCGAGCGCTCGCTTCATCGCTCCCAGTGCCATCAGTAGACGCTTGAAGGGGACGGCGATGAATCGCGACCCAGGCGTTTGCCGCTTCTTTAACTTTGGCGGCTGCCTTCGCAGCTCTCGCTGATTGCGACCGTTCAGCCGCTATGGTCACATCTTCCGAAAGCGTCTTCGCCAGCTGGTCGATTTCATCATCCAGTCGAACACGGGCAGACGGATGCCTTGTGACGTGTGAAGACGCGACGCGCATCGCGGCAAAATCGGCACCAGCCGCACGTGCGTAATTGATCGACATCAAGGACTCATCGAAGGTCCGCGCAACCAAGTCGCCTGCGTGCCGGATACCAAGGACGGAATACCCTCCGAGGCCCACCGCAATCGCGCTCATCGCAAGACAAAAGCACGAGATCGCGATTCGGATCGACCCTCGAGCCGAGACAAAGCGCGAGAAACAGGCTGTCACGGACTGAAAGGCTTCAAGGACCACTTTCGATTGATTGGCAAATCTGCCGACGACGAAAAGACTCATCCAGGTGTCTTTCGCTAAACAAGAATTTCCGAGCAGCCGCATTGAGACGATCCGTTCACCCCCTCGCTGCAACACTTGTCAAGTTCCGTCGAATCCAAGCGGCGTAGCTCGCCTCGGACTGGAGCCGTTCTTGCACATGCGGTGGAGAAAACGAGGCCGCCAAGAGAGGCGGGCGGCCTTTGATTATTTCAGAGAGCTGCTGATCGAGGCGAATTTCGTATTGAGTTTAGTGCCTAGCCCATTCACGACTGCGATGATTGCAAGCGAGATACCCGCCGCTATCAGCCCATATTCTGTGGCGGTAGCCCCACTCTTCGCGTGAAAAGTGAACTAGCGCTTTCACGGTGCGTGCCTTTCCAAGATTTAACGCTCGGGATTTACCGGCAATTTGTTAAAGCCGGCAGAATCTCATTCGAGATTCCGCTTGGTGTGGCGCCAAAACTTTGTACGGAACGTACAAATGCGCGCACACTCTGCAAGGTCGCGGTGAACTTCTCGCCAGGATTGGCTCGGACCGCCCGAGCAACCCTCGGAGGCTCAGTGTAGGGCAAGCCACCTCACTGGCAGATGCGGACAGAGGGTCTTACCCTCCCTCATCACCCGCGATCATCCCGTCCGCAGCCCCGACTAGCCGATGGAGTGATCCGACCCGTTGAGAGAGGGCGGAGGCGATCGATCGGAGGCCAATGTTAAGTGCTGGGCTGGGCCCCCCGGGTTTGATGTCGATGCATTTTGTAATAGGAGATAGTCCTGCAATAACCTGACAAGGGGCAGGGCACGATCCCGAGCTTCTAATGGGAAGCACGCGATGTGATCGCTGCGCAAAGCATTAGGGTCATAACCGAGCGGAGGATTTTTGTACGTAACGTTCCAATCTGTGGCCGGAGCAACACGCTCGGGCGAGTAAAGGCACCGTTCGTACGTCCGGTGCTGTATTGTCGGCGCTCCGCCCAGATTTCGCTATTAATAGTTAGCGAGCAAAGCAAAACTCTTCCTTCGCACTCACATGCTCGGAAAGGTTCGATATGAATTACGACGACAACGGAAATCGCCATGAAGTATCGCTGATGACGGACGAACAGCTCGAGCTGGCGCACTGCAAGCAACAGATTGCTCGCCTCAAACAGCTGGTTGTGCGCCTTTCTGAAATTGCGTTGCGCAACGTCGTAAGAGAGGCCGAGGATCGAAGATCGGAGCGCGCGTGAATCTCTGGCGGGCCACCGAACGACCGGCCCGGAGGGAAACGAACGTTGCCTCGTAGCGCGCTGTTTGGCACCGTGGCTCCCGCCGGGGGTCAGGGAGCAGCCCCCCTTATCTCCATAGGGTGGGGCTCCTATTTTCTAGGCGAAACCCTTTTGAGGGTTCAGATGGCTCGGCTCCTCTGGTTGATCGGACACCGGACATTCGCAGGAAAAGCGTACAGGACAACTATTGCCGATTGAGTCGATTACGGCGCAGAGCATAGTTAGACTGCAACAGCCGACGAATGCATCCGGAGCCTCGACCGAGACTTATCGGAAACGGGACAATAGAGATACCAACCCCGCTTGCCGCCTAGTCCCGGCTCGCCAAAGAGGCCTCGAAATGGTTCCGTGCCGTCCCCGACGAAATCTTCATATCGAAGGCAATTTCCTGCAGCGCTCTTCCTTCTACCATAAGCGAGCCGAGTCTGAGCGGGCGTCAATCCGAATATCTCCATCACATCTGATCGAACCGGCAATCGCGCCGTCAATCCCCTCGCAGACTCGCCAGTCCGGGGAGCTATGAATTCGACGGCTGGAAACACCTCATGATAGCTATCAGACGAACCTGCCGGGCGCCGCCATTGGCGCTGCCCTTGGCTGGCTCACTTGATCGCCTGCACACAAATGCGTTCAATCTCGGCGAAAGAATAGCCTTCCAGCGAACCGACCTGGGACGTCGGATCGAAAGCTGTTTTGATATTCTTGAATTTCAGCGCCAAGAAATGCTCGGTCATCTCCCGGTCAGGCTTTTCGAACCAGATGACCTCGTCGAAGCGACGCCAGACCGCAGCGTCGAGAGACTGGTCGAGATTGGTCGCCGCGACCAAAAAGCCCTTCGGCTTGATCCGGTCGATGAAGATCAAAAGGCTGTTGACCACGCGCCGCAGCTCGTTGTGCTCGCTCGTATCGTCACGCGAGCGCGCCAGGGCATCGAATTCGTCGAGAAAAAGGACGCAGGGCTGCTTGCGCGCGAACTCGAAAATCTTGCGAACGTTGGTCGCGGTTTCGCCGAGATAAGACGAGATCAGGCGGTCGATCTTGACCACGAACAACGGAAGCCCGAGCTCACCTGCGAAGATCTCGGTACAAAGAGTCTTTCCGCAGCCCGGAGGTCCACAGAACAGGAGCTTCGATCGTACCGGCAGTCCGCTGCGGCGGATGTCATCGGCGCGGCGGAATTCCTGGATCAGTCCGGAAAAATCCGGATGTTGGCCTTGCTGAGAACGATGTCGCTCTTGGTATGCTCCGGCTCGACGCGCTCGACGAAGTCGTTGGCCGCATCCGGGAACGGAATGAGTGGCGCCAGCGCCCGCGGGGGTGGCGCGCGATTCGAGGCATGGTCGAGGGTCTGGCGGAGCGACCGCGCCAGAACGCGGTTGTTCTTCTGCTCCTCCTCCAGAATGATCTGTTCGGCGACAGCCCGGAACTCGTCGTCCCGGCCGTAACTCGCCAACAGCTTTTTCATCAACTCGCCGCGAGCCATTAGCGGTCCACTCATTTATTCTGGCGACAAACATAGTTTGGATCGTCGGTCCCCACCATGCCTTTCAGCCGTCAAAGCCACGTCAACCACAGCCAGATGCAGGCTAACGGCGGCGGTTCGGCCGGGCGGCCTTAGCGAGGCCCGGCGATCCGGCCCTGGCGCGGCAAGTACAGATGTATACAGCGAGTCCGCGCCAATTGCGAACAACACAGGAACAAGCGATCGTCAGCTCGGGCCGTCGGGGATTGGAATTCGTGTGCCCGACCCTTGATTGGGCGCCGAGCTGGATTGGGATGAGTGAAGGCTGCCATAGACCTCGTCCAGTCTTCGCGACACGATCACCTTCGCAAGGTCCAGAGCTTGGCGCGGCAGGCTAAAGCCAGAGAACCATTGCCTCGTGCTGGCGAATCGCTTTGCCGAGTACCTGGCCCGGTGAAGATCGTCATGCGCGGGCCCGAAGACAAGGCGGCGGCATAGGCGGCCTTGGTACACGTCCATCCGGCGTAATTAAATGACGGCCGAAGCGCAATGGAGGCGGAAAGGATGGCACCCCGCTTTAGGGGCAGTGATAGCGACGCCGGAACGGCGGCCCTTGACAGCGCGTGCAGTTGCGAGACCGGTTAACAAGGCACCCGCGCGACAGGCAGTGCTAGCCATCGCCGCGAAACGACGAGCCCTTCGCGCGAGTGCCTCCGGCAAGGAACGCTTAAATGAGCGCGAGGATTGAAGACGAAAGGCCGAGACCGTCCGGGCTCGGTTCACAAAAGCCGGTCCGGTTCGCCGGACGCGCCGCCCTAGAGCCGTTGACCGAAACTATGGCAACTACGTCCGGGATTCATTCGCGGCGAGTTAGTGGCAAACCAAGGCCCGGACTTTGCAGTCCTCGTCGCCGGTCTCATCGCATCTGATCAGCGCGCCTTGTTGCGATCGCTCCTCTTCCAATTCACCAATTGGGTGGGACGACCACGCACGTCCCACCCCGCGTCCCCTGCCTATGGCAACGGCGGCGCAAGCGTTATTTTCGTAAGCTGCGATTCGGCAATCCGAGCCGCCGTTGCCGCGACAGTTAAGCAGGGCCCACCATCTAGCGTGCCGTTGTGATCCAGATCCGTACGAGAAACCGACCACGTCATCTGGTTTGGAGTATGCGATGGCCCCGGAGCCGGCGAACGCGGTAGTGTTTGAAATGAACAGCGCGAGGGCGCCGATTATTAGTTTACGCATTCACTTTCCTCCATTTGGATTTGAGCATCGCACCGCTATTGCCCTACGGCGGAATAGAGCAAGGGCCGTGCCAGCGCTCCTGGCGCGCATTAAGCGCCTGATTGTGCTTTGAAACAGTTCGCGATGCGCAAACGGCGCACCGTGTTTTGAATCTGACAGCTTTGTGCACCGCTGTCAGAAAGCGGACAAGGATCGAGGGGTCTGACGCATCCGGACCTTGCCCACGGACTTGATCTGGGTTGAAGGCAATTCCTTTTTGGCAATGCGCGCGGCGCCCTGGGAAACTTGCGGTGCGCTACCGCCAACTCCTGCGAGAGGATTTCACGGTCCAAGCCGCGTTACAGCAAACTAGCACTACTTTGGCAGAATCTATTTGCGCAGTGTTTTTCAGGGATTTGTTTTCGGCAGTAGGGGCACTGCTGAGACGGCGGCCGAAGGATGAGATCGACGATAGCGTGACGTACCGCGGGCATGGTTGGCTGAGGCGGAGGCCCGTTGATTCTTTTTTTTCCGCCCCGCGGATGCGAGGCGACGGTGTTGCAAGAAGGTATAGGCGATCATGGTCATTAGAGCGTGGCGATGAAGACCTTGCCATGATCGCCCTTCGAAGTGATCAAGTCCAAGCTCCTCTTTCAGCTGCTGATGCGCCTGCTCGCAAATCCAGCGTGCCTTGATGGTGGCGGCGAGTGTGCGCAGATCGGTCGCCGCAGGCAGGTTGGCGAGATAGTATTTCTTCTCCCCTGAGGCACGTTGCTCGCCAATGAGCCAGGCTTCGTCGCCCGGGAGATGCTGCTGACCCTTATCCCATATCCGCTGCGGAGGTCCGTCGGCGGTGCGGACACGGACAGCAGCAAATCGGGCTTTCAGCCGACCTTTGGTCCCGCTGCGCCAACTCACGGTTTTCCATTTGGCGCTGGCCAGCATTTGTTCTGCCGCAATTGATAAGATATCGGGCACGTGGTGCTTTCGTGGTTTCCCACGGACTTTGGTGATCGGCCAAATGAGCTTCACATCGACCGGATACACCTTCAGGTGCCGAGGGATGCCGACGGCCCAGGCCAGCCCGCGCTCTGTTAGTCCTTGTCGAAACGGTGCGCTGAGGCCGTATCCTGCATCCGCCAGCACACATCCAAAGCGCACGTTGGCTGCCATCACCCGGTCAATCTCGGCCAAAGCAATCTCCGGCTTGGACCGTGGCGTTCGGTGTTCGAGGGGCACGCGAGCGCGCTTCAAACGAGACACGTCGCTTGTCCAACTGTCAGGCAGAAAGAGACGTAACGCGACCATCACTGGCACTTCACCGCGCGCAAGCGTTAAAGACACCAGCGTTTGGCAATTTGCCGTTTTACCGAGAGCCGACGCGTATTGTGCCGCAACACCGACCGAGCGCTCACCCTTCTTCGGCAGTGAGGTATCATCAATAACCAGCACCGCATCGCGGCCGCCGACAAGTCGGTCTGCCTGGTTGAGAAGCTCTGTTTCCAGCGGCGTCGCGTCCCAGACACCGTCCGCAATGAAATGGTGCAACTGGTCGTAGTTGCTCGTGGCAAGGCGTTCCGCCATCGGCTGAACGCGCTTGCGATCGCCCGGACCGATCAACCCCGCAACATACAGGGGACACATCCGCTGCCGGGTCTTATGACCCAGTCGGTCCAAGAACGGCATCAGCCATCGTTCGAGTTCGTCTTCCCATCCCGGCATGGTCAGCCCTCCAAGAGCCGACCACCCATGAATCATTGAAAAATTGATTCGGGAATCCTATAAAGCAGGCAAAACTGGGAATCTGCCAAAGTAGTGCTAGGGTCCAGACTCAATTGAGCCAATGTGTGACGAGCGCGGCGAGCTGAACAGCGGCCAAGAAATTCCGGCCGAGCTTGTCATATCGTGTGGCGATGCGGCGCAAGTCATTGAGCCGGCAAAAGCAGCGTCCGATGACATTTCGGCCTCTGTAGACGCATTTGTTGAAGCGATGAATGACGACACGGTTGGATTTATTGGGATGACGGGCCTGGCGCCGCGACCAGCGATTTCGGCGCGAAGGTTGTCCCCGTGCTACCCTTTAGTCTGCGAGAAGCGCGCTCAGGGTGGTGCGAGCGCCAGAACATCGGGCGCGGCAGCGATGTCGGCATCCTGACCTGGGTCAGCAGGACGATCGGTCGGCGATGCTGATCGCTCAGCGCATGGATTTTTGTCGTACGGCCTCCCCGCGAGCGGCCGATTGCCTGATTGTGCTCCCCCCTTTTCCGCCGGAGGCACACCGATGAGCTTTGATCGAAGTCGAGTCGAGCGACAGCACGACGGCATCTTTGCCCGGTTTGGCCGGTGCTTGAAAGATTGGGCACCATCGTTCGCGCTTGGCCCAGCGATTGAAGCGATTGTAGGTCGTCGTGTAAGGACCGTATTGGCGCGGACAATCACGCCATGCCGCCCCCGATTGCAGCAGGTGAACAATACCGCTGATGATGCGCCGATCGTCGTCCCGATCCGGCCCCGTCGTTCCCGTCGACAGATGAGGTTGGATACGACCCCATTACCTGTCATTCAGCCAAAACAAACCTGCGAGCATTCTCTTGCCCCCGAATCAAGAACACGGACGCAAGAGAAACACGCGGCGCTCGAGGTGAGCCCGACGCACGATACCACTCGCCTCGAGAAACAAACCACGTACCAGAGGTGTCAATGCACCGCCTCCCGCCGTCTCCGACCCTGTGATGCCATTACATCCCGACGTGCTTGAGGTGGCGGCAGTACCTTAGATTTCATAAGGCTGCCTTCACTCATTTCCAGAGAGCTTGAATCGCACGTAGCGTCACATTGTACGATATCGGTCGGGTAGAGTTACGCCTCCTATCGCGCAGTTGTGACGACATTTTCACGGACGTTCGACTTGTGGACACAATAGCGCCAATGGCATGAGTGATGCTTGTTGGAATAAACGAGACGTTAGATCAACCCACCCATGCATGTGCACTCGGCAGCCGCCCGACCCTGCTGGTCGACGGCGGTAACGGGGGAGAGCCGCGGTGCTGTCTTTATCTGTCGCGGCCGAGTTTGTGACCGTGCCGCATAGCGACGATCAGCGGCGCATCGAGAATGATGCGTGAGCAATCCGGCATGAGGGATTCAAATCGACCTCCCCTCAAGATCTCTTTCTTCCAAACAGTGGAGCGCGGAAAGTGGACAATATAGACGCGATGGCTCGACAGGAACTGCGTTCTGCAATCACTGGCGGCAGGATTTTGGAGATAACTACGACAACGGGCTGTGTCGTCGGATGTTCTTATTGCCCGCAGGACAAGTTTGCCGAACGCCAGAGAGAAATATCCGAGGTGAAGGATCTCTCTCTCCAAGATTTCAAGCGGTGCCTAGCGCGCGTACCAGCCGCTGTCGACATCAGCTTTTCCGGCTACTCCGAGCCTTGGCTCAATCCGGCTTGCACCGAAATGGTTGAGCACGCCTACGCGTGTGGCCATGGCATCCGGATTTTAACAAGCCTGGTAGGAATGAACGGCCAGGATCTACGACGCTTGCGTGCGCTGCAGTTCCGCGTTTTCCTGGTGCATGTTTTTGATGACGGCACACACATGGATAGTAGTCTCGTCAGGCGCAACTATGTTGATTTGATGCGCCAACTTGTCGATTCCGACATTTCATCATTGCTCTTCATAGTTAGGGGCGAGGTTCATCCAGAACTTGTCGACATCATTCCTGAGGAAGTGCTGGTCCGCTCGCGTCCGCCCCACAGCAGCGCTGGCAGCGGCGAGCTCAAGGTGGTTGGAGCACGACAGCCACTCGTCGGAGCACTGGCGTGTCCTGACGAACGGCAGTATCGCAATGTTCTTCTCCCAAACGGCGACGTTACTTTCTGCTGCATGGACTTTGAGCGACGACATGTTTTGGGCAACCTCCTCCGCGACACGTACAAGGATCTCTTCGAAGGGGCGAGTTTTTGCGAGATTTCCGATCGCATGAACGGAGCGGACGGCTTTCTGCTTTGTCGATCGTGTGAATTCGCCGAGGCCATAACGTCGCAATGCTGATGTTTGAGAGAAGTTGACCCTGCCCGATCGAAGCGTTCGCAAGCTTTGGCGAGGACGGCCAGCTCATCATCAGCCGCGGGGACGACCCTGCCATGAAGGGAGGGTCGCCATGGCCTGGAGCATTTTGTTGGTCGCGGGCCTGCTGGAGGTCGGCTGCGCAATCGGCCTCAAATACACCGACGGCTTCAGCAAGCTCTTTCCGTCCGTGCTCACGCTCGCGGCAATGGCCGGCGGCGTGATCCTGCTCGGCGTTGCCCTGAAGACGCTGCCCATTGGAACTGCCTATGCGGTCTGGACCGGCATTGGTGCGGTCGGGCCCGCAGCGCTCGGCATTATCCTCTTCGGGAAGCCAGCCGCAGCGTTTTCGCGTTGCCAGCATGGGACTGATTGTCGCCGGCATTGTCGGGCTGAAGTTCGTGTCCTGACGAGAACATGGAAAGCATTGACGCCCACCAGGTCAGCGCCGCAACAATCGCCGAGGCCGGCACCGTGATTGTCCAGGCATAGACAATTGAGCTGGCCGCGTTCCCAGCGCACCGCCGAGGATACGGCGCCGAGAATGGCGGGGTGATGGTGTGGCCAGAAAAGTCGCCGTGAACCAGGTGCCGATGCAAGCCCTCTGGGCCGAGACCTGCTGGCCGCGACCCTCAGTGTCGCAATGCGGAAGCCCAGGGTGCGGACGATACGCCAGTCGCCAATCGGCTTGCCCGGCCATCGCGTCTGGCACGATAGCACACCCGGAATGGCACGAACAATTCGCTGCCGAGATCGCCGTGCGAACGGAACAGCAATGCGCCGCCAGCTGTGCGGCTGATGCTCCCGGCGGCCACGAAAGCTCGCTTGCCGGAGTCAGACGATGGTGCACAGTGCAAGCATGGCCAACACGACGATCATATCCAGGCACGGCGTTCTTCTGGCATAGCTCTTGCTGTCGAAATGTCGCAGACGGAGCGAAGGCTGAGTGCACACCGGTCCGCTCTGGCAAAAAAGGGAATCTACCAGTGGACCGACGGCGGGGACGGTGAACTAGCCGAAGGCGGCCGGACGCCGCGGGGGCGCACGGGCATTCTCCAAGTGATCGGCAATGCGCTCCTGGTTCAGCAGCGCGTCGCGGGCCGCGTCGCAATTGCCGAAAAGCCCGACGCACTCTGAGAGAAGCCGGAGCTCGAGCGGCTCAATTCGCGTCTGAAAGACGAATACGAACTGAAGGAGCGTCTTGAGATGCTTGACCGCAAGCTGTCGGCCATCTCCGGAACGGCTAACGCACTGACGGACATCGTCGACACACGGCGCTCGTTGCGTCTTGAGTGGGTTATAGTCGTGCTGATCGTGATGGAAGTTGGGATCGGATGCTTTCAACTTATTACAGCAGCTCACTGAAGTGCCGCTACTCGTAGCATGCAAGGCGCTTGCGTGAGCTTTGAGCGGGCTTGTTGACCGACCTGGCCGGCATTGGCGCGCGACGCGCCGCTCCGCCGCACTCAGCCGCAAGTTTCGGCCAGGTCTTCGCCGTGTCGTGTCGCGAGGTTCGGCGATGTCTGTGCGGCTCGCGAATCCAGCGAATAGCCGAGGCGAGTTCGGCGCATTTTCTCGGTATAAAAATAATGGGTGTATGGCAGACGCGTGGCGGAGCGTTCATCTCGGCGATCCAGCGCTACGCGAGATGGTCCTTTGCCCGGTTTGCAGCGGACCGCCACTGAGCTTGTCTGCTATTATCGACTGGGTCGGGGAACATTTGCTTGACCTTCCTGGGTCCTCCACCAGCGTGCACCCAGCGACTCGCGGAACGGCCGATTTCAACCAGAGCGCCTCGCCGAGTTGAGCGGCGCGTTTCGCCGCTCTGGCGCAACAAAGGAACTGCGCCGCGACTTTCGACGCGGTCTTGGCCTCGCAAGCAGGCGCCGAGATTTCTGAGATCCCGTTCCCAGTGGACATTCCGACTGCAGGGAGTGTCCCCGCGAGCGCCCTGGACATTCACGCGCGGTCGGCAGCTCCACCCAAATCCGCTGCCGAACCGATCCCGGCATGGCGATCCTTCGCTGGCGTACTCAAGAGCCCGGCGAGCCTGAGACCTTCAAGGACTCCTTCGAGCCGCTGTTCGCGAAGGGTTGCGGCAAGCAGCGAAACAGCCTCCTCCCGATGGACGGTGAAGCAGACGTCAGGCGCTCGCTGAACCAAGACATCCAGCAAGCTCGGAAGCTTGGCAGCGTGGCGGCGTAGAATCGAGACCATATCATTCGCGAGATAGGTCGCCAAATCGGCATTCGCCGGCGGGTCAAAGTCGAGGTCGAACTCGGCGCGCTTGTCCATCGCCTGCCGTGTCAACTCGCCCTGCCGTCTTGCATTCATCGAGAGCATGAACACCGCATCCGCGAGCTCCTCGCGCGGCAAACCTCTCAGTTCGGCTATGCGCGCCTGGATGTCACCAGCCGAACTCTGACGACGTGCCTCTGCTCGCCGCGCGTTAGCGGCTGCCCTGCTCTTTTGTACTCGAACCATGGCTATGCTCTCCGGCCGACGATATATCCCGCCGATACAGCCGAATGAAAGTGCAAAATTGTGTGCCGCATGTGCGCAGCCCGCCTGACGATCGCGGAGCCTGCGGTCGCGCAAAGGACTCTGGATGGCGCAAATTCCGTGATCTGCTCTTGCTTTTCTCAGCTGTCGGACGGCGGCTGTGGGCGAGCGAAGTCAAGCTTCGAGCATTTCGTACGCAGGTGTTGGGCAGCGCCGCGAGGCGGTCGCAGCAGGCGGATCGCCGCCAGCCCTTCCAAAGAGGACCAAACCGACCAGAGAGTTTGGCAAGAGAAACAAGATCCGTCGACCAGATACGAGATGGACGATCGAATCTTACAAATGCGCGGCCCCCTTTTTGATCCGCTCGCTTTGGTTATCTTCGGGCATACTATCGCGAAACGTGACAAGCTGCGGTTGTCCAGCACGCAAGGGCCCGCCCGGTAGATGGAAAGATTACGACCCGTAAATGTGCCCGGGTGAAATCTCGATGTCGCGCTGATCTCTTGCATCGAGAACGCTGGATCGGGCCAACGTCAGGTCCTTCCCTGGACCTTCAGCCAAATTTGAATAGAACACCGTAACCACCGCGTGGGTAGCTCCACTCGATATCACCGCCTTCTTCGCAGATTACCCGGCAGGTGCCGCACTCGATACACCCGTCGACTGTAACCTCAACATGGCCTTTATCGTTGAGCTCGTAGCACCGCGCAGGGCAGGCCTTCAGCATCGATAGGAGCCGCGGCGATGGCGTGGTGTGCGGCCGCACCTTGATATGGGCGGGGCCGGAATCAACGAGATAACGGTTGTAGAATAGTTTGTCCTCGACACGTCCGGATGGCTCGCTCGGCACGTTTTTGGCTCCTTCGTTCATCGTCATCTGCTTTGTCATCAGCGCCAGGCGCGCGCAATGCGCAGGGCATCGCTGAACAGTCCACTCCATGACCGCGCCTTGATGAACGACTTCAGCATTAGCTTCTCCTTCTCGAGCTTTGGTGTGCCGTCGACGCGCACGTAGTCCTGCATCGCCTTCGAGAAGAGTTGCGGATATGTGAGAAAGAAGTTCTGGGAGTGGGTATGCAACAGTGCCGGCATATCCTTGTACTTCTTCAGGTCCTTGATCACGAAGGAATCGTTCAGCATTTTGTTGTAAAGTGAAAGGTTTTTGGCCGTCATTGGAGCTTTTCGCGATTTGATGAGACATATCGCTTCCGCCGCGATACGGCCGGAGGTCATCGCCAGGTTGGACCCCTCGCGATGGATGGCGTTGTTGAGCTGGGCGGCGTCTCCAACGACGAGCCAGCCCTCCCCACAAAGCTGCGGGATGGCCTTGTACCCACCTTCGGGGATCAAATGCGCGGAATATTCCTTTACTTCCGAACCCTCGATCAGCGGCGCGACCGAGGGGTGACGCTTGAAGTTCTCCAGCAGGCCGTAGGGCGTCTCGCCGGTACGCTGGAAGTCGGCAACGAGACACCCAATACCCAGCGAGATGCATTCCTTGTTGGCATAGATGAAACCCATACCGGTCATGCCGCGGGAGATGGTTCCGGCGGCTTCGATGACGAGCCCCTCGTCGCCCTTGAGATTGAAGCGAGCATCGATTGTCTCGCGCGACAGGAAGTGCATTTCCTTGACCGCGAGTGCCACCTTATCCGCTTTCGGCCGCCCTCTTAAGCCTGCACGCGTCCCGAGCACCCCGTTCACCCCCTCCGCCAGCACGACGACATCTGCATGGATTTCTCCCCCCTCGCGGTCTGTGCGCACCCCGACGACCCTCCCATGGGAATCCCGGAGGAGCTCGGTCACCGTGGTCTCGCAGAGCACCGTGGCGCCGGCCTCGCGAACCTTCTGCGAGAACCATTTATCGAATTGGGCCCGGATGATGGTGTAGCGGTTCGGCTTCTCCTCATTGAAATCATCGGAGCGATAGTGAAGCCCCGTGTGCGAACGCTCGTCCACGATCCAGAAGCGTTGCTCGACCAGATGCCGCTCAAGCGGCGCATCTTCTCGGAAATTCGGGATCAGCTTCTCCAGCATGTCGGCATAAAGGATGGCGCCCTGCACGTTCTTGGACCCCGAATACTCGCCGCGCTCCAGCTGCAGCACTTTGAGGCCCCGCTCGGCCATGGTAAGCGCCGCCGCATTCCCGCCCATGCCAGCACCGACGACGATCGCGTCGAATTTTTCCTCGATCATAACAAGCTCCCTAGCCGGCGATGCGGTCGTGCGAGTGCGGCGAGAGCCGCGCGCGGAATGCAGAGGTCAATGCCGGCAACAGTCGAATGGCGTCGGTGACGATGCCGATATGGGCGAAGTCGAAGATCGGGGCGTTCTTGTCGGTATTGATCGCAACGATGAGGTCGCCCCCCTCTACGCCGACGCGATGCTGGATCGCCCCGGAAATACCGGCCGCGATATAAAGCTTTGGCCGAATGGTTTTCCCGGTCTGGCCGATTTGCCGGTCCGAGGTGACCCAGCCCTTCTGGACCAGCGGCCGCGAGCAGCCATATTCGGCGCCAAGCACGTCTGCAAGCTGCTGTACGAGTTGGAAGTTCTCGGGCGATCCCAGACCAAGCCCTCCAGCGACGACCACGTCGGCATAGGCAAGGTTGGACTTCGTAGAATCGCGGTCGGGCAGGAACGACAGGACTTTTGTGACGATATCCTCTTCTACGAGCCCGAGCGGATGCGAGATCACGCGCGAGACGGCGCCCGTCACGCGCGCGGGCATTGGCATCACCCGCGGGCGGACGGTTGCCATCTGTGGACGATAATTGAGTGTATAGATCGTGCACAACAGTGAGCCGCCAAACGTCGGCCGGGTCGCTGCAAGCGAGCCGTCGGCATCGACATCGAGCTCGGTGCAGTCGGCGGTAAGCCCGGTGAGCAGTGTGGTGGCCACTGAGCCGGCGAGGTCGCGGCCGAGTGTAGTTGCCCCTAGGAGTAGGATTTCCGGCTTGTAAATGTTGACCAGCTCAGACAGGGCCTTGGTATAGGGCTCGTTGCGATAATCGGCCAAGAGATTGTCCGCGACGATATAGGCGAGGTCGCCGCCGTAGCAGAAGGATTCGGCGACAGCCTGCTGCGTTGTCTCCCCGACCGGGCCAATGACGACCGCGGCGAGATCGACGTTGAGCTTATCGGCGAGTCGGCGGCCGGCTCCCATCAGCTCCCAGGAGACGGGGTGCACAACCCCGCGTTCCTGCTCGATGAAGACCCAGACGTGCCTATAGGCCTTAAATCGTTCGGGCAGCTCCCTCTTGGTCGCCGCGCGACCACCACCCGCGGCCGGAGCTGCGCTTTTGGGTGCGGTGCTCATCATGTGTACTCCCATCCGTGTTCAGTAGCGGCTCGCCAGCGAAGCGTGCTCCGCCTTTGAGCTTCGACTTCGCGCTTGAAGATCTCAGTTAAATTTTCAACCGGATGCCCGCCGTCATTGTGCCAGCACCGCCTGGCAGCAGCGCGGGCCAAGACAGACATCGGTCAATGTGTGGATGACCCCGGAAGCGCGTTTCGGGTTCTTTCCGGGGTTCGGCATTCTGGGGCACCATTTGGCAATAGGCGCTGGAGCGGCATCTAAGCGCGCGGTCCCGTGATCCGATGGATGGGTCCCCCTCATCGTCGAGATGCAACCGAGCTGGAACGGATCGAGGACCCTGCCAGAAGCTCGGCTGGTATCGTTGTGGGACGCGTGCTTGCTGGTGAAAACGCGATCCACTGCTCCGAATGGCCTCGAGATCCTGCCGATTGCAGCGAGAGGCCAACAACTCTTGCCGAGGGCACGAGCGCCGGCGGTCAAGCCGCCCGTCAACGGTGCCACACGGGTGGCGCTGGGCAGCAAGGGCTGCCGCCGCCACACTTCGGCCAGGGATCGGCGAACGGCGGTGATTTCGTCGACGAACCTTTGGCGCGGATCAAGCGCAGCTTTCAGCTCAGCCGGACATGCGACAATCACTTTGGCATGGCGACGCATCATCGCGCGCAAACCTGCGCGGCGTCAAAAACGAGCTCGATGCGGATCAAGATGTGCATGCGCTTCTCCAGACTAGCGGAGCTTATGTCAGCAAATGTCGTACCAAATGCGCATGCGATGAAAATTGGCCGCCAGTACAGAATCTTGCTGAAGGAAATCGGCTTGGCAGCCTCTGGCGAGGATGGGAACATTCGATAACGGTGCTGACGCATGTCCGGAAGGCGACAGAAGGCGGTCATCCGAACGTTGATGCGCTTTCCTTGCCCAATGTGTGCCCCCCGCCGGCGTACGGTCACAGGAGATAGGTGCACCCTGGCCACCAGCTTCAAACGCTGGAAATAAGCGGGCTAAGCCGTGATTGGCCGTTAAGGAGCCGAGAGTAACATCTGCGGATCCGCCGGCCGTAGCTTCAACTTCGGCTTGAATCGATGGCCTGCGTGGCGGCAGGCTCCGTGAACTTACACGGGCGAGAGCACGACCGGTAAGCTCAATTCATTCCAAGGAACCGAGCTGAACCAATGCTCGATGCTTGTTGGGTCGTTGTGCGGCCGCATCCTTCAGGACCTTGAATACGCGTTGTTCGATGGGGGAAGACGTGACGAAGTCGGCATAGGCGCGCTCAAGCGTGGCTTTGCAGCGCAAGGCGATGTCGGGATCGGATGCACCGCTCAACGTCTCGCACGCGAGGTATTGACCCATGCGACGCAGAATGTGCAGCCGCGCCACGTTGACGATTTTCGCCTCGTACTCGACGCCGAGCAGCTCAAAAAACTCCTCTGCCGCCGAGGCCTTATTCAATCGCGCAAGAATCCCGTCCGTCGTCATTGTCATCTCCGTGATCCCGGCCCCCGCCAGCGCACGCGCGATCGAGACCTTTTCCGTGGTCGTGAAGGTCATGCCGGGTGCCTGTTCGCCGTCGCGCAAGGTCGTGTCGTTGAGAACTATGGATCTGAATCGATGTTCGTCGGCAATGGTCGTGGCGGCAACGAACGCCATCAGCGGCTCCGTATGTTGTTCCGGGAGCTTCAGCAACTGCCGTGCCAACTTGTCCGATTCCCAAGAACCTCTGAATGAGTATTTTAGCTTACCCGAGTGTGTCGCAAACCCGACGGTTAAAAACGGCGGAGCGTCAGGTTCGGTGTGCTCGCGACCGAGTTGACGGCAGGCGCCGAGGCTGCAAGCTTCCTAGCCAGGCGCCGGTTCGAGCATCAGCTCAAGCTGCAGCACTTCGTGGAAGGTGGGTGCACTCTGGATGCGTGAAGAAGTAGTTTGAACCGCCGGTTTGTCCAATCACAGCTCCGCGTTCGTAGCAAGTTCAGTCGGCGCGATCATCAGGCGCATGTTGGCCTCGCTCGCACGTCAAGAAGGAGCATTTGGGCGGCAAATGTGACCGTCACCCCCGCCAAACATCAACCCGCGACCGTCAGGTACAGCCGCGGCGGCCGTAGGCTCGCTGCGCGCAATCGTTTGCCCCCGGTGTCCTTTCAAACCCTCAGTGTTCTCGCGTGAGAGCTGGCCGAAACTCGCCGATATACCGGAAATGGCGCCGAGGAGGGTGCATCATTATGAGCTCAGTCTTGAGAACCTGGGATGGCTTGGACGGAGTTATCGAGACGACGCAGATGATCCCGCCGGCGTCCGGCCATCCGGCTCTCCCCGCTCTCCTCGCTCTCCTCGCTCTCCTCGCCGAAGCAAATATCAAAATCATTGCATTCCGTACAAACCGGCGTGGTACACATCACCAAGCCGTCATCTTCGCATAGCATGCGATAGAAGAAGCGCTTCCAGCGCATGTTCTTGGTGTTGCGAGCCGCCAGCGGCCCGAAATGGCGCGCCAGGAGGCAGGACAATTCGTCCCGCGTCCGCAGACCGAGATCTTCCCACAAGTGATTAGGCTCCATAGCGCGCCGCGCGATCATCGCTGCCAGCCAGCCGCCGACCTCGCCATGGGTGGAACGTTGCGCAAGCAGGAGGTCGCGCACCATAATCCTCTCGTCAGGAACCGGTAATGCGGACTGTTCGCCCCAGGTCCAGCTCCTGACCGGGGTGGATGGGAAGTATTGCACCAAGAGCGAATTGAGCTCCTGGTTGGTCAAGCCAGCCCGTTCGGGAAGTTCGCCGCCATCCATAGCGGCTGCGGCGAGACCGCAAGCGAGTACATGGCGATCGAAACCGTCAATGTCGTCGATGTCGACTTCTGTTGGATGGCGCCCCGTCAGAAGGCCGTAGAGTTCGCTCGCATCGCGCTGGTCGGCGACGTGAACTGCCGATACAAGAGGCGACATCGTATCACCAATCCTCTTGTGTGCCGATCATGAAGGTCCGCTTGCTTCTGAGTGGACGATGTCGGCCTTCCCGGTCGAGAAGGCCGACAACATGAGCTATGCCGAAACAGCGGCGAGCTCGGCGGCAGACTTGCCGACTAGGCTCTCGTCGACCGGCTTGATGATGCCGTGCTCCATGAGCATGTCCTCGAGCTCGTCCATGCTGATTGGCGTCGGGATAGCGCCTTGTCCAGCATTATTGTGGATCTTAGTCGCAAGATTGCGATAATGATCCGCCTGCTTGGACTCCGGCGCGTATTCCAGCACCGTCATGCGGCGCAGCTCCGCGTGCTGCACCACATTGTCGCGCGGCACAAAGTAGATCAGCTTGCTTCCGAGCTTCTTGGCAAGCGCATCTGCAAGCTCCAGCTCCTTGTCGGTTTGCCGCTCGTTGCAGATCAGCCCGCCAAGGCGCACGCCGCCGGAATTGGCATACTTCAGAATGCCCTTGGAGATGTTGTTGGCGGCATACATCGCCATCATCTCACCGGACATCACGATGTAGATTTCCTGTGCCTTATTCTCGCGGATAGGCATCGCGAAGCCACCGCAAACGACGTCGCCGAGCACGTCGTAAGAGACGTAGTCGATGTCCTCATAGGCGCCATTCTCCTCCAAAAAGTTGATGGAAGTGATGACGCCTCTTCCGGCGCATCCGACCCCCGGCTCCGGACCGCCGGACTCGACGCATCGAATGTCCTTGTAGCCGAGCTTGATGACGTCCTCGATTTCGAGGTCCTCGACGCTGCCGGCATTAGCCGCCAGGCTGAGAATGGTGTCCTGCGCCTTGGCGTGCAGGATGAGGCGGGTCGAGTCCGCTTTGGGATCACAGCCGACGATCAGAATCCTTTGGCCCAGCTCAGCAAGGGCCGCCAGCGTATTTTGTGACGTTGTCGATTTGCCGATGCCACCCTTGCCGTAAAACGCGATTTGTCTCAGTGAAGACATGTTGCTCTCCATCAACCGATTGCCAATTTTTCGCGCCGAACGCGCGAGGCCGTTTCTCTCTGAGAAACGTGTGCACACGAGTTTCGGGAAGGAGGCCATCGCTCGCCCATCGGCGTCGGCGTGCCCTCAGCCCTTGCTCGTTGTTGCTGCATCGGGTTAGCAACTGGCGTGCCATTTCGTTCGCACGCGCATTAAGCGTCTGATCAAGTTAGACAAAATAACTCCGGCCATGCTATGGCGCACCGACAGCCTCAAGAGCTCTGACAGAAACCGGACAAAGCGGCGGCGCGTGGTTTCCACTACAAGTGTCAGGCGAAAGAGCGCGAAACGGGACAGCCTGGCCTTAGCCCGAGAGACCACACGGTGCAGATCGCTTTCGAGGATCAGAGCCATCGTCAAGGGCGAATGTTTGATGATCGGCGCGGTTGGTACTTGGCGCCAGATCGGGTGGCATATCGCTTGCTTTGCTTGTGCAGAACGCTGTTTCCGCGTGACGCGATCTGTGAGGACAATATGCTTGGAATTGGAAGTAAGCTGCCGTCGTTCGACATCACAGGCGTGAAGCCCGGCTTTCACCTGCAAGAGGAGAACGGGAACAATGCCTTCGAGACGCTGACTGAGAGGAGTTTCCCCGGCAAATGGAAAGTCATCTTCTTTTATCCTAAGGACTTCACATTCGTCTGCCCAACGGAAATCGTTGAGTTTGCCCGCCTGTCCAAGGATTTCGCCGATCGCGATGCAATCGTGCTTGGTGGCTCAACCGATAACGAGTTCTGCAAGCTCGCCTGGCGGCGTGAGCACAAGGACTTGCACCGTCTAGCGATCTGGCAGTTTTCCGACACAAAGGGCGCGCTGGTCGATGGCCTTGGAGTACGTTCACGTGACGGCATCGCTCATCGCTACACCTTCATCATCGATCCTGAGAACACGATCCAGCATGTCTATGCGACAAGCCTCAACGTCGGCCGCAATCCGAGGGACACGCTCCGCGTTCTGGATGCGATACAGACTGATGAGCTCTGCCCTTGCAACCGCGAAATCGGCGGCGACACGCTTAAAATCGGCTGAAGCAACATGTCGATCGTGTAATTGAAAGAGCAGCGAGAGCAGCTCCCGCATTCGAAGGAGGTCGGACCGCGGCTATTCGCCTTTCTGCGGCTTACTCGACTGCAGCGTCAGGGTGATCTGCGTCAGCCGCAGGCCGGCTCTCACGATATGCGGTAGGCCGACGATGCTGGCGCCTGCGGACGGTGCCAAGCGCCTCTTGGAGCCACTCTAGGTTGCAGTCGCGCGTCTCCAGAAGGCTAGGCGGCAGCGGGACCCAGCTCAGCGCCGAATGGTTCTGCCGACCGAGCTCATGATCCGCCGGCACGCTCGCGGACCGTATTTCCGGACTGAGTAAATACTGACAGATGCAATCCGCACAATGGGCGGACGAGTGGCATTATCAGGGCTGATTGAAACCATGACAATCGACGAGGTTTAGGCCAAGTGAGCCGACCGATCGGAAAAGCGGTCAGCTCGTTGACGACGAGCTGACCTGCGGGGACAGAGACCCGAAACGATCGGCTGGCCAGCGGCCGTAAACCGGCTGGCCGGATCACGCCGGTCGATTTTCGAAATTTGAATCACATCTCAGCGCTGGTGACCCAAGCCGATCCCCAAGTTACGTGCTTTCTGTCTTAGAGAGCCCTCGGATCGCTTCATAAGCTTTGAGACCCTAGCTACAGGGGTGCGGGCCTTTGAGTGCGCTTTGAGCAGCTTGACGTCATCTTTACTATACTCTTTGCGCTTGGTGCTTTTGGCTACGTGAAGTTCTCCCATTTCGCTTTGCACACTTGCCTGTAGCGCCTTGTTTTTGGCGAAGACGCAACTGCTTCCCATTACCATATCAATGGTCATCGACAACTGTTCAAGCGCATTTTTCTATTCGAGATAAGAATGGAACTACACGGGAATTTGTCCTACCCCCTGGATTTCGATCCACGCAACAAACCGATTCTGGACATGCACGTGACCCAGCTTCAACATGGAAGCAAACGATAGCAGAGGGACGCTGGAAGCATCTTCGAAAGGCGCGTCGAGGAGCCCTTCTTGATTTGAACGCCGCGACATCAACTCACCAAGACATTTCCAGTGTTGATCCGCTGTTGATCCGCGCACCGCTGGATCGGCCGCGGCACTTATACTCGTCACTTGCACGGCTCCGCGGCGATTGCACGGGGTTACCACGCGAAGAAGAAACGCCGTCTTCTAATTTATGAAGTCCTGCGGCTTCGAGCGCGTACCCATGAAGGCGACTCTTGCGATGCCTGAGCGTTGCGCCTCGTCAGCCGATCGAACACGGCTCGCCCGTTCCTAATTTGATCTACCGCAGGATCCTTGATTTCATAAGCCACGTTGAGATATCTAGGCGACCTGCCGTCAGCGAACATTTCTGCGAGACCATCGCCGGCCCGTGTCATGGAGCGGACGAACGAGCGAGCGACCTGATCGCGATATTGCCAGGGCCGGGCGCTACAGCATGGCAAACATCCTGCGCGCCTTGCCGTCCTGTGTGAGCCTGGTACCGGCGCGCGATTGCTTGATCATGAGCTGCCAGAGCGCTTGGCCAGCACAATGCCTGTGGCGCGCTGCGGATCATTCGTGATCTGTGCACAGTGACCGCTAGTGTCGAGCAGATGCAGCTCGAACTGTCCGAGGCGGCGGCAAGGAGTCTGCGTTATGTCGGAGGCGTCGCAACTAATCCAGGCGAGATGTGGAAAATTCTGCCGGAGCGTCAGGCAGGGCTCAGAGGCCGTATCAATGGCGGCGAGCGTCCGCTCGATATTCGTCAATTCGCCTTCGAGCACCATCTCTGGATCCTTACTGCCAGAACAAACGTTCAGGGTCGGCGTTCAGAACCGCTGTCGCCGCGCAAAGCCGTTGATGGGTCGAATGCCACTCCCAGACGCCCTTGCCGTGATCTTTGCGGAACAGCTGCCATGCCGCCCCGGTCCTATCGTGGTGCAGCAACGCGACCTCGACGAGGCCTCCCTCCGCATCGATATTGCCTGAGCAGCACGGGCTCTCGACAACATAGCCGCCAGCAACCGCTGTCACCTTTGGCGAGACATATCGGTAGCGCTCGCGCCTCGTCAGCGCGCGCACGATCCGCCACCGGTCGAGCTCGTTGGGATGCGCAGGCAATCCGGAATGATGGCGTCTGATGATGGCGGCGTTCATTGCGCGATGTCGTGGACTGAGGAGATCTCTGCCTCGAGGCAGCCAACCACCAACTGCTTGCCGAAGTCGACCATATAGATGGGTCGGTTCGCTTCCGTATGGCGACCGACCTGGACGATCTCACCAATCTGTCCGACGCTGACCAGACACTCTTCCGCCGACGCGTCGGGAAAGGAACCGTCGTTGAGCAGATCGATTGCCGCCTTGACACGTTGGCCTGAGCGATATTTTGGCAATCTTATCTCGATCATCGGCGTGCCGCTCCTGGTACAAAAGGCTCCTCGCCTCCAGGGAGTCGTCTTACTAGATCGAGCTCCTTGCATTTCATGCCGACGCGATAGCCCGAGTCGAGGAATTCGACCCCATAGATATAAAACTGTTGCAGGAACGTGCCGATCGAGACGACATAGCCAAGCTCCCCTTTCTTGACCAAAACCTCACCGATCTCCTTACCCACGTAAGTGCCGTCGTTGCGGATGGTGCGGTTGGCCCGCACCTTGTCGCCATAATCAAAGAAGGGCGGGTCCGTCAACTCGACGATTTCACTATCCCGGGCGATGTTGCTCATGCTGTCGTCCCCGTTCCGTGCTTCAACTGTACCGCGCCTCGCGAGCGCCCGACCTTACCGGCGCCCATCACAATCCTCGATCAACCCATCGCCCGCACCGCGCGCGGCTTGCAATCAGGCGTTTCATAACGGTGCCGGGATCCCGTGCGGCAACATCAAGCCCTGCAACTTAAACTCAACATGCTCGAGATAAACATTCGTGAGCCAATGGTTGATGTTGAAGAAGCACTTGACGCGGCACCGACGGAGGCGTGCCTGAGCTCGCAGCGAGCCGCGCGCTTCAGCGCGGGATGCACACAGCCCCAGAGCCGACTTGATTACTCCGGCAACTGAGGGCATCGCGGACGTCATCACTCACGATCCGGCCCATACGCTCGAGCGTGCCTGACTACCCCGAGGCCCCGATCTTGTGCGCGGGACCGAGCCTCGGCAGTTCTTCGACAGCCGCCGTCCTTGCTTGAGTTGACGGAGAGGTATCTCCAACTTCTTCTTCAATGACAACAGGAATGGCCCCGCGAGGTGCTCTCATGGCAGCCGAGTTCGGGCTTCTTGGCGCCGACCGCGCCGGACGCCAGGAAGTTCGTCTCCCAGAATGTAATCGGGTGCGAACGCCTTTGCTTGGCGCAGCTGCATTGTCGGCAACGTCATCGAGGTGATAGGCTGGTTCTGCCGCGCTGGGATGATGCTCGACCGCCTCCACAACGCGCGAGCAACACAGGACTCGGCTTTCGGATGGCGGACTGAAGAAGGCCTCGGGCATGAATGTTGCTCGTTCAATGATCGCCAGGTGATTGGATTGGTGTCGCGGAAGACGAGTCCGCTCTTGGTAGACCCATCGGCGAAATCGATCCTCGACGCTCAAGACGGCGGCCTTCGGCTCGGCAGCATAGCCGGACGCGTTCCGTCGACGATCGCGTCGCTAGAATATGCCTTGGTAGCTCGCGAAAAACTCGACGACCGAACCGTCCACCCGGTCTGAGAAGGCGTAAGCCGCGGCCGGGCCTTTCGTCTATGCCGAGCATCATCCACGCGAGTTTCTGAGCCGTTCGTGTGGTGGTGACATCCATGTTGTGGTCCTCAAGGGGGCGCCCGATAGCGTGGCAGTGCTGTGTCGAGCACGCATGTGTTGTCAACCGGACAAACCGCCACGCATTGCGGTTCGTCAAAGTAGCCGGCGCACTCGGTGCATTGCTCCGAATCGATCAGGAAAGCGCCGGCTACCTCGGAAATAGCAAGATTTGGGCATTGCGTTTCGCAAGCTGAACAGCCCGTGCACTGCGAGGCGATGATCTTGAACGGCATTATCTGTGCCCATCCTCAGGCGGCGGAAATCACGGCGTTGTGGCGGGCTGCCGGATCGACCCGTTCAACGTGCTTGATCTTCCCTTCATTGACTTTTTCGAGATAGAGTTTGAACCAGGCGATCGCGGAGGCATCGATGAACTCGCAGGCGTACTGATCGACCGGCTCGATGCCGGCCTCGATCAATTCGGCTTTGGGGCAGCCGCCGATCTTTGACACAAATACGGCGTGGCAATCCTCTATCGCGCCGATGGCGATTTCGAGCTTGCTCTCCTCGCCATGGCCGCCCTGGCAATAGGGCTGGATAGGACGATGGCCGACGAATTTTGCGCCTGAAGTCGAGAGCTCGTAGATCTGGAACTCCGTGGCATGACCGAAGTGCTGGTTGATTAATCCCGAGCCTCTGGTTGCAACCGCCACCAGTACCTTGATTTCGCTGGAAGCGCTGGCGAGCCCGGCCAGCTCCTGCTGCGTAGCCGCGAACTTTGTAATGCGCGCCTTCTCGATTTTGGCCTGATACTCCTTTCGGGGCTGCTCGTCGTACTTGATGTCCATCGTCATGATCTTTTCCATCGTGAACTCCGCGCCGCGGTCCTCGCCGAGCAGTCCGACGGCGTCGGCCCGGCACTGGCGACAGTGACGCATCATGTTCATCTCGCTTTCGCAGCTATCCTGTAGCGCTGTCACTTCCTGTGCCGTCGGGCTGCGTTGCCCGCTGAGGCCAAACACGGTCCCGTGCTCGGGCGACGATATCAGCGGCGTCACGTTGTGCAGGAAGGCACCGCGTGACTTCACAGCCCTATTGACCTCAACCAGATGCTCATCGTTAATCCCGGGAATCATCACCGAGTTGACTTTGCACAGGATGCCGCGGGCGGTGAGCATCTCCAGGCCCTGCAGCTGCCGAGTGCTGAGGATGCTTGCCGCTTCGATGCCGGTGTAGCGCTTGTGGCGGTAAAAGATCCAGGGATAGATCTTTGCACCAATTTCGGGATCGATCATGTTGATCGTGATCGTCACGTGATCCACCTTGAGTCTTGCGATCGTGTCGACATGATCGGCTAGCGCAAGACCGTTCGTGGAGAGGCAGAGCTTGATATCTGGCGCGAGCTTGTCGATGAGCTCGAACGTCCTGAATGTCTTGTCTGGATTCGCCAGGGGGTCGCCAGGGCCGGCAACCCCGACGACGCTCATCTGAGGGATCGCGGAGGCGACCGCTAGCACCTTCTTGGCGGCCTGCTCCGGCGTCAACTTTTCGCTGGCAATGCCCGGGCGCGATTCGTTGGCGCAATCATATTTACGATTGCAGTAATTGCACTGGATATTGCAAGCGGGTGCGACCGCGACATGCATGCGGGCATAATGGTGGTGCGCCTCCTCGCTGTAGCAGGGATGGTTCTTGACCTTTTCCCAGACCTCATTTGGCAAATTGCCGATGTCCGCCTGAGATCCGCAGCCCGCCTTCCCGCTGCCGCCGATTGTACCGCAGCCCTGCTGCTTACCCGTGACTTGCAGAGTCTCGCGGATCTCGCCGCATCCGCAGGAGACCTGGTGTTGCGCTGAAGTACTCATCGTTCCAATTCTCTTCGCAAACCGAACCCTTTCGGCAGGCATCCCCAGAGTCGTTTCTGAAAGCCAAGAGCAACTGGCGTGCCATGCCTGCCAAAAATGACTTTTTTGATTGGCTTCAAGCAGTTAGGCAATGCTTGCTCGAATGTCAGTTTTATCAAGTCATGTTGGAAACCTGACAGAGGTTGCGATCACAAGAGCGTTGGCAACGTGGTTTTGACGACGGGTAGGTTGCTTCACCTATGCCGCTGGCAAAGAGCAGAGCGGGTGGCGAGCGTTGAAAGTTGATCTTCTCGCCACAATGTGACGCTCTGCAAAGCACGATCTGCAAAAGACTTTCCAGACGCTTTGAAGGACGCCTGAGATTCTTCGTAGACGCAGACCAAGCAGCCCGGTTAGCGAGCTACGCCGTGGAAGATCAGGGGGCCGCTGGGTGACATTCCGGAAGAACTATCAATAACCCCGCGCCAGGTACCGACGCGCACGAATTCGACCGTCCGTCCCGCGCCTCGGTGGGCAGCTCTAGGTCGTGCGGTTGTGGATGCCGATCAGATTCAGAAGCTGCAGCCGCCTCGGTCGACATCGCACGAACTGCCGCTCAAACGCTATGTCGCTGATGTCTCATCGAGCCAGCAGAAGGCTGCAAGCGCTTGCGAGGGGGACCGGCATGCTCGGACCGCACCCCGCCAAAACTTCCCTGGATATCCCCCCGTTTGACGAGGTTCCATAGAATCGCAGCATTCATTCTTCAGTTGCTTCGCCTCCGCGCTTCTTGGCGTTGATGGTGATTGGTAGCCTGGTGTCACTCGCCATAGCGGGTAGGTCGAGCACCCAACCGTTCGCGATCCTGATCCAACCACCCCACAGCGTTTCGTGCTCCCACTCGACAATCGGCTCCTCAAGATCTTTCTTAGGTACATAAATCGAAAGACCCGTTTCCGGCGAACGACGAATCATGACTTTCATAGGAGCTCCGCAGGTTGCGAACTCGCGTCCGCGCGCTCCTGACACGCACGCCACAAGGCTCTCTGTTTGGCAGTGATCTCCGGCAGAACTTGCAGGACACGATCGATCTCATCCGGCGCGGTCTCGTGCGAGAGCGAGAAGCGAACCGCACCGCGGACAAAGGCCGGTGGTACGCCCATGGCGCGCAGCACATGGGACGGCTCCATCGAGCCGGACGCGCAGGCCGAACCGAGTGAGACGGCAATTCCGTTGCGGTTGAGCTGGTGCACGATAGCCTCTGCTTCGAGATGCTCAAAGGCAATGTTCGACGTATTTGGCAAACGGTTCTTGATTTCACCAAGCACCATGCAACAACCGAGAGCAAGAATGCCTTGCTCCAGCTGATCGCGAAGGGCGCCAATATTCATCTGCTCTTTTTTGAGGTGTGCCGCAGCGAGTTCCGCCGCCTTGCCCAGCCCAACTATCCCCGGAACGTTCTGGGTACCAGCGCGGCGACGCCGCTCCTGTGGGCCGCCGAAGATCAACGGCCGTAACTCGACTCCCTTGCGCACGTACAGGGCGCCGATTCCCTTCGGGCCATGGAACTTATGGCCCGAGAGCGAAAGCATGTCGATGTCCGTAGTCTTCAGGTTGATCGGAATCCGCCCGACCGCTTGGACGGCGTCGGTGTGAAAGAGCGCGCCGACCGAGCGCGCCATCTTGGCGAGGGATTTCACCGGAAAAATGGTACCGGTTTCGTTATTGGCCCACATGACCGAGACGATCGACGTGCGCTTTGACAATGCGTTGCGATAAGTCTCGATGTCCAATCTGCCGCTTGCATCGACCGGAATCAGATGGGTTTTGATTCCGCGTCGGCCCAGTTCCTTGATAAGGGACAGCACGGACGGATGCTCAACGGCCGTCGTGACGATCTCGTCGCGTCCCTCCTGCACGGCGAGCGCGGATAGGATCGCTGTGTTGTCGGATTCAGTCGCGCCCGAGGTGAAGACGATCTCATGATCGAATGCGGCGCCAATCAGGCCCTGCAGCTTCCGGCGCGCCTGTTTCAATGCGGGCGCAACCTCAGTGCCGAATGCATGCGCGGACGACGCATTGCCGAATTGCGCAGAGAAGAACGGCAGCATTGCCGCGACCACCAAAGGATCCGCACGGGTCGTCGCGTTGTTGTCCAGGTAGATCGGTCGCACGGGCTCTCCCCTCTGCACTTAACGTCCTACTTTGGAGCCTGGAAGCGGGATCAGGTGGACGAACACTGCGCGCCGCTCGATCAGGCGCGCCCGAATGGCGGCCACCGTCCTGCCGGCAAGCTTACACAACACGCAGAATTCGGTGAGCCTGATCACGATCTTGTTGCGTCGATTTTTGACAGCTCACAACATCCGCGATCACGCCTGAGGCTCGGCCGAATCTCATCGAGCACGGCGCGGATATTCAGCTCGCGATCGGAAGCCTCGACAGTCAAAGGGTGCTTCGTTGGCTTAGCCTTCAGGCCCACGTTTGATGCTCTTCCATCGCTAAATGGTCCCAACGCAGCTTAGCTGAACGATTTGCCGCAGGAGCAGCTCGAGTTGGCATTTGGGTTATCGAAGCGAAACCCTGATCCTTCGAGCGACACCACGAAATCGATCGTGGTGCCGTTGAGATACGCTTGGCTCGCGTTATTGACGAAGAGTTTAACCCCGCCTTGTTCGATCACGGTCTCATCGGAGCTCGGCTCATGAGCAAGATCCATTTTGTATGTGAACCCTTGACAGCCGCCGCCTTCGACCATAATCCGCAAACCGCTTGCGGCCTGCGTCGTCGAGGCGATTGCAGCCTTCAGTACGCTTATGGCGCTATCCGTTAGATTGATCATCTCTGGCTCGCTCTCAGTTCCTGTCGCAAGGCCAAATTCGCAAATCCCATGCCAGTTGAGATGCAGCTGGAATCAGTTCATTTTGCAGGAGCCCAACGTTCGATTTGCGACGCGTCGGCTTTCCGACAGGCGGATTTGCCACGTCCGGACGTCGTTCGGCCAGAACTCGTATTGTGCCGGCACCTAGCGGGACGGCAAACAACTTGCATAGGGGTAGCGGACACGTCGCATTGGGCGACGCATGCATACCACACTCTGATGAGGAGGCTCCATGACGTCGATCGACAACACCGCTCTTGGCCCGTTGGACAGGGAGGGACGCTTGCTGAATGCGGTTCTTAAGAGCGAAACAACGAAGTCGGGACGATTTGGATTTCGAGGCGACATCGCGCTGAAATTTCAAGCCCAGCTCGCCGACGAAAAACGACCGCCTGACTATTCTATCGAACAAGTTCTCGCAATCGCGCAGGAGGGCGAACCGACCATCGCAGTTCTTGCCGGATATCTGCATTCGTTTGCGTATCTACCTGAGGCCGCAAAGGTGCTGGACGGCAGGCTGAGCCCCGAAGGCAACTATTTCATGTTCTGCAACAACATTGATCTGCTCGCGAAGTACCGCACCAAGATAGGCGACATCACCTTCCGCATTCTGCCTTGCGACGAATCAACGGTGTGGAAAGAGATGATGGACCTCGCCGGCGTCGAGAAGAATGACATCAAGAAGCTGGGTACCGCCGGTAGACTCGACTACTTGCTTGACGCGGCCAAGGATATCGATGGATCATACACGGACATCCCATACGAGGACGGCCTGGCTAAAATGCAGCCGGTGAAGAATAGAAGCGAAAACCGCCCCGTCTGAGGAAGCGCCTCAGACCCTCTCTCGCCAGCTCAGCGGCTGCTGCCGCAGGCGCCGGGTTGGCGTTCCAGCACAATCGAGTTGCCGCCGGGCTGACGACGCGGGTACCCCAAGAGGATGCGGCTCTGGCCGAACGCGACAGAGCTGTCGTCTTTGCCGATCAGCTTCGCACCCTGACGAATCAACAGATATTTTCCGGACGGACCAACATAGACGGCATGAGTAAGCTGCGCGGTGATCCGGGTGCGGTCATGGGATGACAGCAAAAAATCTTCCAAAGTGACCATCGACCAGGAGTTCCAAAAGCTGCTTGCCAAGCGGGCGATGGCGACAAGCGGCCAGACATTGCTCTGTTCAGCAAAGAAGGCTCAGCCATTATGATCGAATTCAAGGTCTCCGGAGTGTCGATGACGAACATGTCAGCGACCTTTCAGAGTACGCTCATTTGCTTGCGGCGAAATCGGGAGGCGGGCCGAGGCAATTTTACAGTTATCTTATCGCGACATGGTCAATCCGCTGCCCTTGAGCGGGTCGTGGACACGTTTTTCAGTCGCGGGATGGTTCAATTTAGCCTCCGTTTGGGCCCTCGTAGTTGGGCGAGGCCTATTTTGAGCTGCTCCACTTCGGCGACGTCATCGAGCGAGCAAAAAGCGGATTGGCGTATGCCAAAACAAACACAAGCTGAATCTAAGTCGGCACAATCGTTGAAGCCGCGTGTTGCCTTTCGCCGCACCTTCTGACGGGCGCATTGCCGAGATTCGGGCAATCGGGACGTTTGAGCCGCCATCAGTCGGTTTGACCAAGATTCCCGACTGCGGCGAAGGAGAAGCGCCCGTGGGGTAGAACGTTTAGCATTGATCGGTGTGCAGGCCGCGGCAGAGGGTGTGCAGGCGGGCGTCAGTGGGCGCAGGCTCGCTCGATAACGATCAAGTACAGTTTTGGAGCGAGATTCCTGAGCGGGCCGGCTATAAGCGTATTGAACGGAAATGAGCGCCGGACCGGCATTCTGGAGTGACGGCACCGCATTTGGACTTCTTGGCTTCGTGAAGAAAGGGTTGGACGCAGTCCCGGCGCCCGGCATCGTTGAGCGAATGGCCTCGATCACGTGCGGATCGAAACTGCGTCATGTTCGCCGCTCGAACCCGCGCCTCTTCGAGGGAGCCGGACGCATATAGGCGACGGAAAACGGGCGGGCTCAAGAAATTTCCGCAGACCGTCATTATGGATAGGAGGTAAGCTCAGGGCCCAAGTGGGGGGCGACTCGAAGCCGTTGAGACGGGTTGCCGACGACGCTGGTCCAAGCACGAGAAGCTGAACTCGTTCTGGAGAGCTCGCGGGAGCGCCTGGGCGCCTTTCACGAGCGTCGCCGCCTCTTGATTATCGAGCTGCAGAGCTGGGTGCGCGAGGAGCGTGCCAAGCTCTCCAGGAACAACCACACGGCCAGCGCGAACAGTGCAAACGGGGGACAGGGCAAGCCGGACTCGGGGCTATGCCGCCCCGAGCTACTTGCGGCTTCGCGGCCGATGGCGCGCTGGTCTACTCGGCTGCCGCTCGTGGAGAGCGGCCGACAATGACGGTGAGGAGCCCCTGGCCCCACAGCCGCTTGGCGGCGGCCTTGACGTCGTCCAGCGTCACCGCGTCGACGATGGCGTTGCGCTTCTCGATATAGTCGATCGGCAGCTTGTCCTGCTGATTTTGCAGCAGCGCCTGCGCAAGCTTGGAGGAGGTGTCGAGCGCCAGCATCTGGGAGCCCTTGAGGTAGGACTTGGCCTCATCGAGCTCCTTCTGGGTGGGACCCTCCTTGGCAATGCGGCACACCTCCTTCTGGATCACCTCCATGGTGTCGCGGGCGCGGTCGGCGCGCGAGCCGGTGTTGCCGATGAAGACCGCCGAGTGCTCCATCCAGCGCAGCGACTCGGATACCGAGTAGGCAAGCCCGCGCTTCTCGCGGACCTCGCGATGGAGTCGCGAGGACAATCCGCCGCCGCCCAGGATGTGATTGACGAGATAGGCCGCCATGAAGTTCGGATCGCTGCGCTTGACGCCAGGGCCGCCGAAGGTGATCACCGTTTGCGGCACGTCGAGCGGCACGAAGGCGACCTGCGGCGGCTTGGCGGCACCGATTTCGGGGACCGGGACGAGTTTGCCATTGGTGGGTAGGGCGCCGAACGTGTGGTCGAGCAGCTTGCCGAGCGTGTCCGGATCCACGTCGCCGACGACTGCGACCTTCAGCCCATCCCTGGCAAGCACGCGGCCGACATAATCCTTCATGTCGGCGACCGTGATGGTCGGCACGCTGTCGAGGGTACCGTTGGTCTGCCGGCCATAGGGATGCTCGCCGAAGGCGATCTCCAGGAATTTCCGGCTCGCCAGCGACGTCGGCTTCGTGGTGTCGCGGCGCAGGCCCGACATGACGTGCGAGCGGATGCGCTCGACGTCGGCGGTGTCGAAATGCGGCGAGGTCAGCGCCATCCGCAACAGGTCGAACGCTTCGTCCTTGTTGTCGCGCAGCATGCGCAGACTGCCGCGGAAGGTGTCGGGGTCGGCACCGAACGAGAGCTCGATGGCGCGGCGGTCGAGGCGTTCGTGGAAGGTTTTGGAGTCGAGATCGCCGGAGCCCTCGTCGAGCAGGTTCCCAACGAGATTGGCTACGCCGGGCTTGTCATGGGGATCCTGCGCCGAGCCGCCGGCGAAGGAATATTCCATCGCGATCAACGGCACGGTCGCGTCCTGGACGAACCAGGCCTCGATGCCGCCCGGCGAGACCAGGTGCTGGATCTTTGCGGCCGCTTGTGACGGCCAAATCGTAGCCAGCACGAGCACCGCGCCGGTTGCAACGGAAAATGCGGCGCGCCGCAAGCGACTGAATGGATGGGTCACGAACGCTTCTCCTCGCGCTTGGTGGTGGCAGTGTCTTTGATCAGATGGCCCGTCACAGAACGCTTCTTCTCGAGGCATTTCTGTGCGACGGCGCGAACCTGTTCGGCGGTGACCGCGCGGATGCGGTCGGGCCAACTTTGAATATCCTCGATCGACAGGCCTGTGCTGAGCCCGCCGCCATACCAGCCTGCCAGCTCCGCCTGGTCGTCCTGGGCGTAGATCGCTTCCGCGATCAGCCGGCTCTTGACCCGCTCCAGATCCTCGGCGCGGATCGGGTTCTGCACCACATCGGCTATGACACCGTCGATCACCTGCTCGACCTCTGCGAAGCTGACGCCGGATTTCGGCGCGGCCAAGATCGAGAACTGCGTCGGATCGAGCGAAATGCTCGAATACCTGGCGTTGGCGAAGACCGCGAGTGGCTTGTCGACGACAAGCGCGCGGTAGAGATAGGAGTTGCTGCCGCCGCCCATCAACTGCGCCAGCACGTCGAGTGCCGCGCTCTCACCGGCCGCGGCCGTCGTGGCCGAGGGCACCAGGTAAGAGCGCTCCATGCTGGGCTGCTCGACGAGCGGGTCGGACAGCGTGACGGTGCGCGGTGCGGCCGGCTCCGGCTCCTGCGGGCGGATGCGCCGCGCGGGGATCGCGGGCTGGGCCGGGATTGAGCCGAAATTGCGCTCGACCAGCGGGCGCACGTCGGCGGCCTCGACGTCGCCGGCGATTACCAGGATCGCGTTGTTCGGCGCGTAGAAGCGGCGGTAGAAGGCGAGTGCGTCCTCGCGATCGAGCTTCTCGATCTCCTGGTGCCAGCCGATCACCGGCCGGCGATAGGGATGATTGAGATAGAGCGCGGCCATGATCTGTTCGTTGAGACGCGCGTCTGGGCTGTTGGCAACGCGCATGTTGTACTCTTCGAGTACGACGTCGCGCTCGGGCAGCACGTTCTCGTCCTTGAGGATCAAGCCGGTCATGCGGTCGGCCTCGAACTCCATCATGGTCGGCAGCTGCTCGCGCGGTACGTGCTGATAGTAATTGGTGTAATCGACCGAGGTCGAGGCGTTCTCGTGGCCGCCGACGCGGCGCACGGTCTGGGAGAACTCACCGACCGGGTGTTTCTCGGTGCCCTTGAACATCAGGTGCTCGAGAAAATGGGCGAGCCCGGACTTGCCCGGTGTCTCATCGGCCGAGCCGACGCTGTACCACATCATCTCCGTGACTACGGGCGTGCGGTGGTCGGGGATCACCACGACTTGCAGACCGTTCTGAAGCATGAAGCTCGCTGGTCGTTCCCAGGTGGGTGTGATCTGGGCAAGAACGCTCCTGTTCACGGGAGCGCACGGGGAGCTCGGATCCGGGCTATTTTCTGTTTTGGACTCGACCGCCGGCGCGGTACGCGTCATCAAGGCCAAGGCAAAAATGGCCGTGCCTAGCACCTTGATTGTCAGGGACCTGGAATTCTTCATGTCATGGCCTTTCAGTAGAGATCCACGTTCTGCAGCGGACATCGCGACAAAGCAGGTGAGCCGCACGCCGTTGGCAAGCAGTAGAGCAAATGTCGGGCCAATCGCCTGACACCTCTGCGCACGGGCCGCTGCGCGGCCAACTGCACGCAAGCGAACCGCAAACGCGTGTCTTCTCTCCGAAAGCCAACCCGCACTTTGTTTGGTGTCCGCCAACATGTTGCGAACACGACATTGCACACGAACCCGCAGACAACTCGCCGCCTCGCCGTTTCCCCAATTTTCTGAGCACCCCTACACGACTGGTTTGCGAAGGCTTGAACGGCTCGTCGCAGGGAGGCGCGCCAACTGCCGAATGCATGCGCGGACGACGCATTACCGAATTGCGCAGAGAAGAACGGCAGCATTGCCGCGACCACCAAAGGATCTGCACGGGTTGTCGCGTTGTTGTCCAGGTAGATCGGCCGCACGGGCTCTCTCCTCTGCACATAACGTCCTACTTTGGAGCCGGGGAGCGGGACGGGCTGCACTCATCGAGCACGGCGCGGATAATCCGCTCGCGATCGAAGGCTCAACAGTCAAAGACTGCTTCGTTGGCTCATCCTCAAGGCCCATGTCCATGCTCTTCCATTGCGGAATGGTCCGAACGCGGCTTAGCTGAACGATTTGCCGCAGGAGCAGCTCGAGTTGGCATTTGGGTTATCGAAGCGAAACCCTGATCCTTCGAGCGACACCACGAAATCGATCGTGGTGCCGTTGAGATACGCTTGGCTCGCGTTATTGACGAAGAGTTTAACCCCGCCTTGTTCGATCACGGTCTCATCGGAGCTCGGCTCATGAGCAAGATCCATTTTGTATGTGAACCCTTGACAGCCGCCGCCTTCGACCATAATCCGCAAACCGCTTGCGGCCTGCGTCGTCGAGGCGATTGCAGCCTTCAGTACGCTTATGGCGCTATCTGTTAGATGGATCATCTCTGGCTCGCTCTCAGTTCCTGTCGCAAGGCCAAATTCGCAAATCCCATGCCAGTTGAGATGCAGCTGGAATCAGTTCATTTTGCAGGAGCCCAACGTTCGATTTGCGACGCGTCGGCTTTCCGACAGGCGGATTTGCCACGTCCGGACGTCGTTCGGCCAGAACTCGTATTGTGCCGGCACCTAGCGGGGCGGCAAACAACTTGCATAAGGGTAGCGGACACGTCGCATTGGGCGACGCATGCATACCACACTCTGATGAGGAGGCTCCATGACGTCGATCGACAACACCGCTCTTGGCCCGTTGGACAAGGAAGGGCGCTTGCTGAATGCGGTGCTCAAGAGCGAAACAACGAAGTCGGGACGATTTGGATTTCGAGGCGACATCGCGCTGAAATTTCAAGCCCAGCTCGCCGACGAAAAACGACCGCCCGACTATTCTATCGAACAAGTTCTCGCAATCGCGCAGGAGGGAGAACCGACCATTGCAGTTCTTGCCGGATATCTGCATTCGTTCGCGTATCTACCTGAGGCTGCAAAGGTGCTGGACGGCAGGCTGAGCCCCGAAGGCAGCTATTTCATGTTCTGCAACAACATTGATCTGCTCGCGAAGTACCGCACCAAGATAGGCGACATCACCTTTCGCATTCTGCCTTGCGACGAATCGACTGTATGGAAGGAGATGATGGACCTCGCCGGCGTCGAGAAGAATGACATCAAGAAGCTGGGTACCGCCGGTAGACTCGACTACTTGCTCGACGCGGCCAAGGACATCGATGGATCATACACGGAGATCTCATACGAGGACGGCCTGGCTAAAATGCAGCCGGTGAAGAACAGAAGCGAAAACCGTCCCGTCTGAGGAAGCGCCTCGGACGGTCTCTCGCCAGCCGACGAGCGTGCCGCAAAGAGAGTCACTGCACCCGCCTCGCCCGGGACTGGCTCGCACAAACCTTCGCGATGGAAACCACCGCCAGGTTGCCTATGCCGGCGTCGCCGCCACGCCATGGCGCAGTCGAGCGCGAAACAGGGCGTGTCGAAGGGTGGCAATCTGCGGCTGAGAACCACGATAATTCAGCTCGCGTGGTTGTAGGTGCGCCACCAGCCTCAATCGGCTCTGACCCAGTTGTTCAAGGCGAACAGCCAGCGCGCGATTGTGGCGTTGGTGCGCAAGCTGCTCGTGGCCCTCAAAGTACGCGACCGCCGCCGTCGTGATCGAGGGAGCCGTGATGAATACCGCCTGAGATCAAGCTCCTTCCGTAGCTGACAACCAATCAGCCGGGACCCGATCAGCCCTGGACGGTCCGGGGGACGAACCGATGGATTGCATGGCTTCAAAACGCCGCAACGAAGACTGGTTTCGTCCTCTCGATCCTGCCCGCCGCAAGCGGAATGTTGGTGCTGTCGCTATCGCGCGACGATCGAATGTGAGTTTGATCTGGCATGCAAACCAGATTGTCGAACCGGCTGGACGCTGAGATCGCCGACGATGAGGAGTAGTTCGCCCCGCGTGCGCCCGACCACACGAGCCTGATGGTGTGCTCGATCCTGTCAAGGTCAAGCCGTTACGCGGCGGCTTTAAAGAGCCGACCTTGAGGCGATCTCCGGGCGTCATCCGAAAGGTCCCCGCGGTCGGGACGAAGAGCTGGTCTGCAGTCGAGCAAAGAGCTGAACAACCGCCGATACTTTTAATCCCGCCGTTTTCCGGAGATAATCTGGATTGCTTCGCTGCGCTTGCAATGACGGGCGCTGATATTTCTTACGCCCAGACCGCGATTTTCGGCTCGGCGTCCGCGTTGGCGGCCAGTTCGCGCAGCGCGCGCCGGTACTCGACCGGCATCACCTTGCGGAATTTGGGCAGCCAGTCCTTCCAGTTGGCCAGGATGTCGGCGGCGCGCCTGGAGCCGGTCGCTTTCGCATGGCGCGTGATCAGGACGTGCAGACGCTCGACGTCGGAATGGAGCAGGTTCTTGAACACGTCGACCCGGCCATGCGCCTCGAGGTCACCGGAGTGGTGATAGGTGCCAGCGTTGATCAGCTCTTCCGACAGCACCGGCTCGAGCTCGACCATCAGGAGGTTGCACAATCCGTCGAAGTCGCCGATCTCATCGAGCACGTAGGCGATGCCGCCGGACATGCCGGCCGCAAAATTGCGCCCGGTCTTGCCGAGCACGACCACGATGCCGCCGGTCATGTATTCGCAGCAATGGTCGCCCGCGCCCTCGACCACCGCCACGGCGCCGGAATTGCGCACGGCAAAACGCTCGCCGGCGATGCCGCGGAAGTAGCACTCGCCTTGAATGGCGCCGTACATCACGGTGTTGCCGACGATGATGCTCTCTTCCGGCACGATGCCGCTGTTGGCCGGCGGCTTGACGATGATCTTGCCGCCCGAGAGGCCCTTGCCGACATAGTCGTTGGCTTCGCCTTCGAGCTCGAAGGTGACGCCTTGCGCCAGCCATGCGCCGAAGGCCTGGCCCGCGGTGCCCTTGAGGCTGACATGGATGGTCTCATGCGGAAGGCCGGCATGGCCGTAGATCTTGGCGACCGCACCCGACAGCATCGCGCCGGCGGAGCGGTTGGTGCTGTTGATCTTGGCCTCGATCTTCACCGGCGCACCGCGGTCGAGCGCAGGCGTCGCCTGCTCGATCAGGGTGCGATCCAGCACCGCTTCCAGATGATGGTTCTGGCGCTCGGAGTGATAGATCTTCTGGCCCTTCTCTTCCTTCTGCTTGACGAAGAGCTTGGAGAAATCGAGCCCCTTGGCCTTCCAGTGCGCGACCAGCTTGGTCTGGTCGAGCAGCTGCACCTGGCCGATCATCTCGTTGAAGCTGCGGAAGCCGAGCGAGGCCATGATCTCGCGGACCTCCTCGGCGACGAAGAAGAAGTAGTTGATCACATGCTCGGGCTGGCCGGTGAAGCGCTTGCGCAGGACGGGGTCCTGGGTCGCGACGCCGACCGGGCAGGTGTTGAGATGGCACTTGCGCATCATGATGCAGCCGGCCGCGATCAGGGGCGCGGTGGCGAAGCCGAACTCGTCGGCGCCGAGCAGCGCGCCGATCACGACGTCGCGGCCGGTGCGGAAACCGCCGTCGACCTGGACCACGATGCGGCTGCGCAGCCGCTCGCGCACCAGCGTCTGGTGGGTTTCGGCGAGGCCGATCTCCCACGGTGACCCCGCGTGCTTGATCGAGGTCAGCGGCGAAGCGCCGGTGCCGCCCTCGAAGCCCGCGATGGTGACATGGTCGGCGCGCGCCTTGGCGACGCCCGCGGCCACCGTGCCGACGCCGATCTCCGAGACGAGCTTGACCGAGACCGCGCCGTCCGGGTTGACGTTCTTGAGGTCGTAGATCAGCTGCGCCAGATCCTCGATCGAGTAGATGTCGTGGTGCGGTGGCGGCGAGATCAGGCCGACGCCCGGCGTCGAGTTCCGGACCTTGGCGATGGTCGCGTCGACCTTGTGGCCGGGCAGCTGGCCGCCTTCGCCGGGCTTGGCGCCTTGTGCCATCTTGATCTGCATCATGTCGGAGTTGACGAGATACTCCGTGGTGACGCCGAAGCGGCCCGAGGCGACCTGCTTGATCGCCGAGCGCATGCTGTCGCCGTTCGGCATCGGCTTGAAGCGGTCGGCTTCCTCGCCGCCTTCGCCGGTGTTCGACTTGCCGCCGATCCGGTTCATGGCGATCGCGAGCGTGGTGTGCGCCTCGCGCGAGATCGAGCCGAACGACATGGCCCCCGTGGCGAAACGCCTGACGATGTCCTTGGCCGGCTCGACCTGGTCGAGCGGCACGGGCTTGCGCTTCTCTTCGTCCGCGTTCTTGATCCGGAACAGGCCGCGCAGCGTCAGCAAACGCTCCGACTGTTCGTTCAGGATCTTGGCGAAAGCGCGGTAGCGTTCCAGCGAATTGCCGCGGGCGGCGTGCTGAAGCAGCCCGACCGACTCCGCGGTCCAGGCATGGTCCTCGCCGCGGCTGCGGTAGGCATACTCGCCGCCGACATCGAGCGCGGTCTTGTAGATCAGCCCCTCGCCGAACGCGTCGGCGTGACGGCGCACGGCCTCTTCGGCGATCTCGGCAAGGCCGACGCCTTCGACGCGGGTGTGCGTGCCGGCGAAGAATTTTCCGACGAAGTCCGCCTTGAGACCAACCGCGTCAAAAATCTGCGCGCCGCAATAGGATTGGTAGGTCGAGATGCCCATCTTGGACATCACCTTGAGCAGGCCCTTGCCGATCGACTTGATGTAGCGCTTGACGATCTCATAGTCGTCGAGCGAGCCGGGCAGGCGGTCCTTCATCGCGATGATGGTCTCGAACGCCAGATACGGATTGATCGCTTCCGCGCCGTAGCCGGCAAGGCAGGCGAAGTGATGCACTTCGCGCGGCTCGCCCGACTCGACGACGAGGCCGACCGAAGTGCGCAATCCGGTGCGGATCAGATGATGATGCACGGCGGCGCAGGCCAGCAGCGACGGGATCGGAACCCGGTCGGTGCCGACCATGCGGTCGGACAGGATGATGATGTTGACGCCCTCGCGCACCGCGCTCTCGGCGCGCGCGCAGAGCTCGTCCAGCACCTGGTCCATGCCGGCCGCGCCGAGGCCGGCGTGGAAGGTGGTGTCCAGCGTGCGCGACTTGAAGTGCGACTCAGCGACCTCGGAGATCGAGCGGATCTTTTCGAGGTCCGCGTCGGTCAGGATCGGCTGGCGGGCTTCGAGGCGCTTGGTAGTGGCTAGGCCTTGCAGGTCGAACAGGTTCGGCCGCGGTCCGATGATGGAGACGAGGCTCATCACCAGCTCCTCGCGGATCGGGTCGATCGGCGGATTGGTGACCTGCGCAAAGTTCTGCTTGAAGTAGGTGAACAGCGGCTTGGCCTTGGCCGACAGCGCCGAGATCGGCGTGTCGTTGCCCATCGAGCCTGCGGCTTCCTCGCCGGTGGAGGCCATCGGCGTCATCAGGATGGTGATGTCTTCCTGGCTGTAGCCGAACGCCTGCTGGCGATCGAGCAGCGACAGGTTGGAGCGCACGCCGGTGGTCGGCACCTTCGGCAGATCTTCCAGCACGATCTGAGTCCGCTCCAGCCACTCCGTGTAGGGATGGCTTCTGGCGAGCTCGGCCTTGATCTCGTCGTCGGGGATCAGGCGGCCCTGCTCGAGGTCGACCAGCAGCATCTTGCCGGGCTGCAAGCGCCACTTGGTGATGATCTGGTCCTCGGGAATCGTCAGCACGCCCATCTCGGACGCCATCACGATGCGGTCGTCCTTGGTGACGAGATAGCGCGCGGGCCGAAGGCCGTTGCGGTCCAGCGTGGCACCGATCTGGCGGCCGTCGGTGAAGGCGATCGCGGCGGGGCCGTCCCACGGCTCCATCAGGGCTGCATGATATTCGTAAAAGGCGCGGCGCTTCTCATCCATCAAGGGATTGCCGGCCCACGCCTCCGGAATCATCATCATGACGGCGTGCGGCAGCGAGTAGCCGCCCTGCACCAGGAATTCGAGCGCGTTGTCGAAGCAGGCGGTGTCCGACTGGCCTTCGTAGGAGATCGGCCAGAGCCGGTTGATGTCCTTGCCGTACAGCTCGGAGTTCACCGAGGCCTGGCGCGCCGCCATCCAGTTGACGTTGCCGCGCAGCGTGTTGATCTCGCCGTTATGCGCGATCATGCGGTAGGGATGCGCCAGCGACCACGCCGGGAAGGTGTTGGTCGAGAAACGCTGGTGCACGAGCGCGAGCGCGCTCTCGAAGTCCTTTTCGTGCAGATCGGGATAGTACTTGCCGAGCTGGTCGGCGAGGAACATGCCCTTGTAGATCACGGTGCGGCAGGACATCGAGCAGGGATAATAGCCGGCGAGGCCGCGGTCGCGGCGCTGATAGATCGCTTGCGAGATCGACTTGCGCAGGATGTAGAGCCGGCGCTCGAAATCGTCCTCGGTCTTGGCGGTGCCGTTGCGGCCGATGAACACCTGCATGCAGGCGGGCTCGGTCGGCTTCACGGTGACGCCGAGCGAGGAATTGTCGGTCGGCACGTCGCGCCAGCCGAGCAGTGTCAGGCCCTCTTCCTTGATCTGGTCGGCGATGATGCTCTTGATGACGTTGCGCCAGGCGGTGTCGCGCGGCATGAACAGCGCGCCGATGGCGTATTCGCCGGGATTGGGCAGCGCGAAGCCGAGTTCCTTCGCCTTGCGGCTGAAGAAGGCATGCGGGATCTGCACCAGAATGCCGGCGCCGTCGCCGGCACGCGGGTCGGCGCCGACGGCGCCGCGGTGCTCGAGGTTGCAGAGAATGCTGAGCGCGTCCGCGACGATCTCGTGCGACTTCTTGCCCCTGATGTTGGCGATGAAGCCGACGCCGCAGGAATCCTTTTCCAGGCTCGGATCGTACAAGCCTACGGCCGGCGGGCGTGAATTGTGTTCCTGAATCGGATCAGTCGTTTTCGAGGCGACCGTCGCCGACAGTTGCTCTGCCACGATGTTTCCGCGCTCGACTTGCGACCCGTTCATGTCCTCGTCCTCTCCATGCGGCAAGCTGCCTCACCGCCATCTTCGGCGCACCTTGGGCGTCCCGCGGCACCCGCTTCTGGGTCACCGCTCGTCCGCTCGTGAGCCGCATTTTCTTAAATTCAGGTCAAGAATTCAGGCCAAGACGTTCTTCGTCCCCGAGAACGGCTTTGCCTCCTCATCCTCGTACTTGGCGAAGGCGTTAAGCAACAGCCGCAGGCAGTGCGCCTTCTCTTCAGCCCCCATTGGCCTCGGGCCGTCCAGCGACTTCACCGCCGACTCGACTAACTCGACCGCACGATCCCTGTTGCCGCTTTCGAAATAATACTGAGCGACCGCCACATAGGACAGAAACTTGGGGCGGCCGCGGCCTTCTGGAGAGTTCAGCGCGACGATGTGTTCGGCCAACTCCTTGCTCATCGCAAAGCGATCAGAATGCGGGAAATCAGAGTTGTCCTCCGCTGAATTAGAGAGTTGGCGGATCTCTTGCACCTTCCACAACTCGGATTGTTTTTCGATCGCATCGCCAACCAATTGACGCACAACGGGTAACCCCGTCTGCATGTCATGGATTTTGTGCAGGAGCAGATCCGCATGAACGAGGCGAACGTTGATGTCGTCCGGCATCATTGCGACGCCCTCTTTAGCGGCCGAAAGCGTCATCGACGAATCCTGCGCCTTCAGCGCCGGTCCAAGTTTGCCCCAGAACGCTTGCATCCGGGCTTTCTCGCGCATTTTAGATTCTGCTTTAGCGATTCGCTCCGCATCCGCTGCTTTGGCTTCATCGCTGGTGCGCCAAGTGCCATTTACGATTTTTGGAAACACGTCATTCAGTTGCATCGGGTGACCGATAAAGGCGACGTGACCGTCGCGGTCGATGACGAATGAGGTGGGGATAGTGGTAGAAAAACTGGGCGCCATCCAGAGCTTCTTCATTTTTCCGGCGTAATCGAACCCGATCCGAAATTTCAGCTTGGAGCCTTTCTCGGTCAACCACGCGTCCAAGCTTGTTCGCGCCTCCTCGGCCGTTGAGCCTCGCTCGGAAGCTGCAACTGCAATGACCTCAACTGCGCTATGGTTGTATTTCTCTTGCAGCTGCGCGAGATGGGGAATCTCCGCCCCACATCCGCCGCACCAAGTCGCCCAAAACTCGACAACATACAGCGTACCCAGCTTAAAGTTGGTGAGGGGCTCGCCACGTACCCAGCTTTCCACCCTGATCGGAGGAGCTGGCGACTCCATACGAAGGATCACGTTGTTCTCCAAAGCTATTCCCAAACCTTCGCGCGATCGTATGCGCAAGCTCGTTTGTCTCTAAGAAACGGGGCACGAGTTCAATGAACGAGAGAGCGCGTCTGCATCCACTCCGCCTGACACCGTGCTCAATCCCAGCAGCAATGGCCGTGCCAACGCCAGCAACGAACATCACGCACCTGATTCGGTCTAAAATCACTCGGCGGCTCAACACGACGGCGCGTTTGTAGCTGGCGGTCTCGTTCGATGTCAGACATCAGACGCGGGTTGTGCGCTGCGAGCCGTGGCGTTTTATGCCCCGTCCATCATGACGATCGCACCTGACGTTTGGATGAGCGCGGCCGTAAGCCCGGGTCCGGAACCGGCAAATAGCCGTGAGTATGAGCCTCGCTCGCTCTGCCGGTCTGATTGCGCTCCTCCTACTCGGTGTTCCTGCTTCCTAAGGAAAGTGCGACCGCGGCTGCCGCCGCTGGAAGATAATCCAGTAGCCGAATTGAGCGCCAGCGCAAATTACAAATGGTGGTTCGAACTTTGAATGGCGAGCTTTTGTGACGATACATTCTAAAGGGCAGACAAGACGCAGTCCAGTCACAGTCCTGGAAGATCACGCGCAGCACCGGGATGAGATTCAGCACGCAAGTGAGGTCATAGAGTTGGTGAAGAGAAACCGTCCTTATCAAAGTCCCGGCGAGACACTAACTCCACCATGCGTTGGTTCAAGCGCCAGGATCTCGAATCGGTCGTGCGGGAGGACTGGACGTCGGTCAGATCGCCCTCGCCCTGGTCGATATCGTACGAATGTCATTTGGCAATTGCGTTAGCTCGGTGACGCCTCCCCGTCCTGCCAGCCAATCTTGCTCTTCAGAAATTCAAAGCCGAGCACCTCGAAGCCGGCGCGCTCCTTGTTGTCCTTGCCATAGCCGTGGCCACCCGCCCCGGGCTCGTAGAAATAAGCCTCGTAGCCCATCCCCTGGAGCTTTGCTGCCATCTTGCGCGCGTGTCCGGGATGGACGCGGTCGTCGCGCCGTGTCGTCCCGATCAGGATCGGCGGATAGGGCTGGGCCGCCTTTGCGTTGTGATAGGCGGAGTAGGTCTTGAGCCACTCCCATTCCTCGGGCTTGTCGGGATCGCCATATTCCGCGATCCAGCTCGCGCCCGCGAGCAGCTTGGTGTAGCGGCGCATGTCGATCAGGGGGATGGTGCAGAACAGCGCGCCGAAGCGCTCGGGGTATCGCACCAGCATGTTGGTGATGAGGATGCCGCCGTTCGAGCCGCCTTGCGCGGCGATGCGCTTTGGCTGCGTCACGCCGCGGCGGACGAGATCGGCGGCAACGGCTGCGAAATCATCATGCGACAATTTCTTGCCGGCGAAACGGCCGGCATCGTGCCAGCGCGTGCCGAACTCGCCGCCGCCGCGCAGATTCGCCTGCACGATGGTACCGCCGCGCTCCAGCCAGAGCTTGCCGAGCGACGAATTGTAGTGCGGCTTCACCGCGAGCCCAAAGCCGCCATAGGCGCTCATGTAGACCGGCGCATCGCCGGTCTCGCTGGCCGGGCCGGTCTGCACATAGGGAATCCGCTCGCCGTCAACCGAGATCGCCTCGTGCTGCGTCACCACGAGGCCGTCGGCGCGACGGCGGCGTCAGCAGGTCCTGCACATTGGCGAGCAGGTCGCCATTGCTCTCGGAGGAATGGCGATCGAGCGGCCAGACATCGACGACGCCAATCTCAGGAAGACCGCCAAGTCTCGCGGCTCCACCCCGCAGCGGATGGTGTGCGGATCTCGAATCGCGGCTTCAGCTCGTCGAGGATCGACAGCACCAGCTTGCCCGCGGCCCAGAAGAAACCCTGCAAGGCCCGGCGCGGTCCGGGCTCGAACAGAATTGTGAAGTCGCGACTGCCGGCGAGGAACGCCGAGAGCGAGCTGCCGAGCACGGCGTCGGCGGTGTAGGTTCGTCCTTCGATCGCCCAGTCCGTGCGCAGTTTCATCGCAAACCAGTCGCCATGCGCCTGCATCCAGATGCCGGTCGGCTTGTCGAGCTTCGTTGTGGTGCCGGCGTCGTCGCGCAGCCAGATGCCGCAATTGAAAAAGTCGATCTAGTCGATGATCCAGGCGCGCGGTTTCGCGCCGGTATCGTCCACGCTGCCAAAGATCCCCATATGATCGGCCGAAGTCCCGCAAGGTGACGGCGTCGCTGCCGCCGCGCGACAGGCTCAAGATGACTCGCGAACTTCCCGGCCGCGAGCTGATCGAGCTCACCAGCCAGTCTTCCCTCGCTCGCCGCAAGCCGGTCGATGTCCAGCACGGTCTCCCACGCCGGCCGCGGTTTGCGAAACTCCGCGAGGGAGGTTTGCCGCCACAGGCCGCGCGGGTTCATGGCATCCTTCCAGAGATTGTGCAGATGCTCGCTGCGCCGGCTGACATAGGGGATCTTGTCGGGCCGATCGTAGATCGCGGCGAGCGTATCGCGGTCGCGCTCGAACGCCGCTCCGCCAAACACCCGCACCGTTCTGCTATTCTGCCGCTCGACGAAGTTCAACGCCCGTCCGCCTTCGATCTGTTCCAACCATAGATAGGGATCATCATCTGGAGTCGAGGCCGTTGGCCTTTCAATCCGCGACTTCAAGGCACACCTTTTTTTGACCATGATTCACTCCAAGCTTAGCATTGACGCGCACTTTCGATAGGGTTCAAGGCTTCGCGCCGTACATGTCGCCGCTCGATGCCGGATCTCCCGCTACGTTTGTCTCTGACAAACCACCCCTGTTCATAGCGAGAAAAACGTCGGTTCAAGCAGCTGGCGCGTGGGTCTGACAGTTTGTCGGGCAGACCCGGGCGCAGGCGCTGCAGCCGATGCAGGCCCCCTCGTCCTTCATCACCATGACCTTCTTTTCGACCTCATCGTCGTCCTCATCGAGATCGATCATCTCGCCGTCCTCGCTCAGGCCCTTCAGCGTCATGACCTCGCGGCCGCAGACCTTGTAGCAGCGGCCGCAGCCGATGCACTTGTTTGGATCGATCCAAACCAGGTAGTCCGGCCTCCAATCGCGGCCGTCGCGGGTCCTGAATGACATGGCTTGAGGTCCGTTATCCTTTGTGTAGTGCCTGGAGATCTTGGCGCTTGCTTTCGAGCTCGCTGAAGGCGTCGTGGGCCTTCTGCGCCACGCTCAGGATCGCGGTCCAGTTGACAGGCAGATCCTCGGAGAGGTCGTGGAGGTCCATCTTGGCCTGGGTCGCTTTGGCCGACAGCTTCTTTATTTCCGCTTTCAGGCTTTCAACATCGCTCATACTTGCCTCAATAATTCGCCACTTCCGGGAACTCGCGGATCATCTCAACACCACTGCTGACGATTTTGTCGCCTTGCTCGGCAAGATGACAAAGATTGTTGAAACCAAAGCGATGCACGTCCCGTAGCTGCTTACTCACGACAACGAGCCGGCCCCCAATCAGCACGATCCGGCCGAACCCTTCATGATGCATCTTCAGCATTGGCGAGATCATCACACCCGTCGCCTTCTCGATCGAGAGCGCAATGGCGTCAAAGAACAACTGCAGTCGCCATGTCGTGTCGGGGTCGGGATTGCCGACGATCGGCAGCGCGCGGCGCTTGCGCTTGTCGAGAATGTAGGGTTCTAGCAGGTCGAGGTCCTTCTTGCCCTCCCAGGCGCCGTGGGTGTCCTGGGCGCGCCAGATCTTGATGAGCTCTTTGAGAAATGGCCGCTCCGCCGCGGCGGCGGCTGGAGTGATTTCAGACTGATCGGGCATCCTCTTTCCTTCAGGATTCGAAATCCACCGTACGTTCCGGGCTTTTAGTGAGCAGCTTCCGCAGCCAGGGCGGCGGCGAACCCTTCAGCACGGTTTGCAGTTTGATGCAAAGCTCGTCGATGGGTTCTGGTTGCAGCACCTTCATAGGATGAATCCTACTCGCGACGACTCGCGCAGCACCCGAGCCGCCGATCGCCGCAACATAGAGGATTGCGCAGTCCCTGATCGCGTCGATCTTCGGCGCCAGCTTATCCTCATTGCCGTCTTCGGTGAGATCACCGCCGAACTGAACCGCCTCAATAAACCGATGCCCGTCCGGGCCGACTTCGTAGATCGCGATGTTCTTGGCCCAGCCGAAGTGCGCATCGACGTGCTTCAAGTCCTGAGTGGCGAATGCAACTTTCATCCGTGTTTTTTCTCTCCCTGCTCAATGCAACTGGGGCGGATGGACCTGCAGCTCACCGCAGCTGATGGCCAGGTGTCGGGCGTCGGCCCATGGTTGGTTTCGCGGTCGGTGATGATCAGATTGGCGATATCAAAGATCAGATCGCGCGTGCCGCGATAGCCAACGGTCGTGAGATGCGCAGCGCCAAGGCGATCGAACATCGGAAAGCCCACCCGGAGGAACGGAACATTGAGTCGCGAAGCGGCCTGGCGACCATGTGAATGCGACATCAAGAGGTCGCAGTCACGTGACCTGGCAAGCTCTTCAAGATCCTCCAGATCGCCGATCAGGACGTCCTCGGTCCTGACCCGCTGAAGCACCGGTGAGTTCGTCGTCGTCACCGCAGCCGTTACCTGCGCCCCCATCTCGTGGAGGAAGCTGGAGAGATCGAATAACAAGTCCGGCTCGGCGCCGATCGCGAGCTTGCGGCCGCCGATATGGAAATGGGCATCCAGCATGGCGTCTGCCAGCTGTCCACGCTGCCGGCGATATTTCGAGGGCACCGACTGGCCGCTGATCTCGCTCAGAAACGCGATGAATTCGTCGTTTGGAATAAGGCCGCAGAGCCGCTCGAACAGACGGAACGGCGTGCCTGTCCGCGCCTGCATGATCTCGGCCGCACGGCGCATTTGCGCGCCGATGGCGATCGTCCAGGCCGCCTGCCCCATGGTCGCGATCTCGTCCACTCCAATGCCACCGATCGTGGTCGGCGTGAATTGGTCGGGGATGTGGCCATCCAGCGAACCGGCAACGTCCGGCAGGAAGGAGGGCTTGAGCCCAAAATCCTCAAAGATCGTGCGAAGCTCGTCGAGATCGCCGGGCGTGAGGTGGCAGCCAGGTAGCACGTTGACGCGGGAGCCATCGCGCGATCTCACTGCGTCGACGGGAGCCACGAGCACCTCGATCATCCGCGCCACTGTTTTGCCCCAGCCATCCTGAAAGGCATCCTTGAAATCCGGCGTCGAGACGTAGACAAGGGGAAGCTTTTCGAGCTGCGGATGCTTCTGACGGATCAACCGGATGAAGGCCTCGACGTCATCGCCGTTGGTCTCGGTGACGCCAGTCGAATTGATACCAATGATCTCGGGCTTGACGCGATTGTAGATGTTGAGGATCGCCTGTTCGAGATTCTCGTGACCGCCGAGCACGGTGGCAACCTCGCTCATGGCGGTCGTCTGCATCGGCACGGCTTCATTGAAATGGCGCACGAACAGCGTCAGCCCGAACGAGGCGCAACCTTGCGGGCCGTGCAAAAGCGGCATCGCGCCGCGCAGGCCCATGAAGGCAAATGAGCCGCCGATCGGCTGGCTCATCTTGAGCGGATTGACCGAACAGGCTTTCTTCGAGGCAGTGACGATCGCCATGTCGTTCTCCTACTCAGCCGCCTGCAGCGCTGGGGGCTGGAGATCGGAACAAATGTCCTTACAAGCAAGGCTCCTTGCGGTGGACTCGGTGCACGGCTTGGCGGCCTCGACGGGGTTCGGGCCATGCGCCGCAACAGCGCTCTCACCATCGCCGATCTCAGTTTTGTTGGAAAAACTTATCGTCTTGACGCCGTTCGTGTTCGCGCCCCGAACTGGATCAACGGCTTGCGCATGCATCTGCGCAACCGTCTTTGCCTGACGCTTCCAATCGAACTCATCCCAGGGCGCGGCTTGCCTGAGCTGATCCCATATCGGATTGTAGAGCGCTTTCTCGATCTCCTCCATGAGCTTGACAATCCCGACATAGCCCATATAGGCGTGGCAGCGCTCCTGGTTGATATCGAGCCATGGCGTCGCCGCCTTTAGTGCAACGAATTGCGACTTGCCGCCCGAGAGCATGATGTCGGCTTTTGCGTCCTTTAGCATCTTGTAGATCTCGTGAGGTGACATGTCCTCGATCATGTGGGCGTGTTGACCCATTAATTCCTTGATACGTTCCTTGTCCTTCTCGGTCGATTTCTTCACGGACGTGCCGACGATTTCGAGCCCGGCCTCCTGCAAAGCGGCCACCATCGACCAGGATTTCACGCCACCGGTGATGAGAACGACCCTCTTGCCGGCAAAGCGCGGCTTGAAACGTTCGATCGCAGTCCAGGCTTTGGTCTCTTCGCGTGCGATCAGGGCTTGCGTTCGTTCCATCAGCTCAGCCGGCGCGCCACGTTCGATCAGCATGCGCGCAATCTGGCGCAGTGAATCGCCGGAATCCTCAATACCGTAGAACGAGCCTTCAAAAAACGGGATGCCGTAGCGCTGCCTCATCTTGCGTGCGACGTTGATCATCGCTCTTGAACAGACCATCATCGCGGCTTTGGCTCGGTGCGAGCAAGCGACCTCGCGATACTTGCCGTCCCCTGAGATGCACGAAACGATACGGATTCCGAGCTCATCGAGCAGCGGCTTGACCTGCCAGAGCTCGCCGGACAGGTTGTATTCGCCGATGATGTTGATGTCGTACGGCGTGGTGTAATCCGGCTCTCCGGTACCGATGACGTGCTCCAGCAGTGCTTCGCCCGCGAGCTTGTTACCGAGGTTCTTCGACCCCACAAATCCCGGTGAATTGATGGGAATGACGGGTTTGCCGAATTTGGCGGAGGCCGCCTTGCAGACCATATCGATGTCATCGCCGATCATCGCGGGCACGCACGTCTGGTAGACGAAGATGGCCTGTGGATCGTATTTCTCTGTGATCTCCTTGACTGCCCTATACAGCCGCTTCTCGCCGCCGAACACGACGTCGGTCTCGCTCATGTCAGTGGTGAAGCTTCTGCGCCACAGATCAGAGCCGGAGGAGGCGGAACCGCGGTTGTCCCAGGAATTGCCCTCACAGGCAATTGGACCATGCACAAGGTGGGCGACATCGGTGAAGGGCTGCAGTGCGATTTTGGCGCCATCGAAGGCACACCCGCCGGCGGCGCCGCCCGGCTTCAACTGCTTGGTGCATCCATTCTTGCGCTCGACCTTCGACTTGCTCGCGTTCCTGGGGCAGCCCGGTTCGTTAAAGACGTCCTGTATGATCGTGGGAAGCGAACTCATGGTGCCTCTTTCGGGGATGTCAACACACCGCACAGACCAAGAGGATGGCCGCCGGATAACATGTGATCCCCGCCACAGCGCCGCTGTTCCCGCGGACGATGAGGCGGGGCGCTCGCCTTAACGTATGATGTCGAAGCTGTAGTCTGTCTTGCCAACCGAGCTGGTTTTTCTATCGAGCTCATCAAAGATCTTATCGAGAATCTTGACCAGCACATTCATGCTACCCTGATAGCCCCACACTGGATAACGATGATGATGATGGCGATCGAAGATAGGAAACCCGATGCGGATTAGCGGTGTTCCAGTGTCACGCTCGAGATACTTGCCATAGGTGTTACCGATCAGGAAATCGACGGGTTCTGTGAACAGAAGCGAACGCATGTGCCAGAGATCCTTGCCCGGAAAGGCGCGACAGTTCTTACCGAACGGCGAACTCGCGAACAGCGCCTCCATCTTCTGCTTCCAGGCCTTACTTCCATTGGTCGAGAGCACGTGGATCGGCTCAGCGCCGAGCTCCAACAAGAATGCGGCCAGGCCATAGCAGAGGTCGGGATCGCCGTAGATCGCGAACTTCTTGCCGTGAACGTGCGCGCTAGAGTCAGCCATTGCGTCTACCAGACGTCCGCGCTCCTGCTCCAGCGCATTTGGAATTGCCTTGTTGGTAATACGCGACAGCGTCATCAGGAAATCGTCTGTGGCGCTGACGCCCAGCGGGTGATTGAAGGCGACGACCTCCTGGTCGTGCCCCTTGACGAAGGCCAACGTCTTCTCCGTGCAATATTGCTGCATGGAAATCGTTGCCTTTGCGTGGACTGCGTTCGCTGCATCCTCTAGTGTGGTGCCGCCATCGTACATGCGGAACTCGCCATCCGTGGGGGTATCGAACACGTCGCTGTTATCCGCGAGGATCGTGTAGCCGATCCCCATCAGCTCGAAGATGCGCTTTATCTCACGGACGTTGCCGACAGTGTAGCCGTCGAATCCGCCGATCAAGTTGATTGTGTCGTTCGCCTTGCGCTGGAGTTTTGGCGCCGTGCCGGCTTTGCCATCCCAGAAATGCTCGAGGATGCCCTTGAGCGCGTTGTCGTAGCCGGTAACGTGGCTGCCCACGAATGCAGGAGTGTGAGCGAATGGTACGTCGTAGTCCGCGGGGACTGAACCTTTTTCCTTAGATGTTTTGATGAAGGCGTTGAGATCATCCCCGATGACTTCCGCCATGCAGGTCGTGGCGACCGCGATCATCTTCGGTTTGTACATGTTATAGCTGTTGGCAAGCCCGTCGGTCAGGTTGTTGAGCCCCCCGAACACTGCCGCGTCTTCCGTCATGGACGAGGAGACGCACGAGGTCGGCTCCTTGAAGTGTCGCGACAAATGGCTGCGATAATACGCGACGCAACCCTGGGAGCCGTGGACGAACGGCAGTGTGCGCTCGAACCCGAGCGCGGCGAACACCGCACCGAGCGGCTGGCAAGCCTTCGCCGGATTAACGGTTAGCGCCTCGCGGGCAAAGTTCTTCTCGCGGTATTCGGGCGTCTTGGACCATTCTCTGATGCGGTCGACTTCGGCGGGATCGTGCGGATTCTCAAATAGCGCCTTCTTGTTGGCCAGCATCTGCTGGTATTCGTCTCCCCGGAAAAGCTCAGAGTGGTCGAGTATGTGTTCGGCGTTCTGTGTCATCATGGCACTCTTTAGGTTCTTGTGTTTGTTCTCCTGCCCCTCCCCTCCTCTGCGGAAGAAAGGGACCAGGCGCCGGCTTTCCTATTCCGCCGCCATGAGGCTCGGCCGCGGAGCGTCCTTCCAAGGTGCCTTGGTCTTTCCCCAGATCGGGGAGTTGATCGCCATGTCCATGTCGCGGGCGAAGATCGCGAAGCCGTCATAGCCGTGGTAAGGACCCGAGTAGTCCCAGGAGTGCATTTGGCGGAACGGCACGCCCATCTTCTGAAAGACGTACTTTTCCTTGATACCGGAGCCGACGAGGTCTGGCCGGATGTGTTCAACGAATCGCTCGAATTCGTAGCCGGTGACATCGTCGTAGATCAGCGTGCCATCTTTGACGTAGTGCTGAGCGGTGCGCTGGTAGTCATCGTTATGCGCGAACTCATAGCCCGTGCCGACAACATCCATCCCCAGGTCCTCGTAGGCGCCGATGACGTGGCGAGGACGTAAGCCGCCGACGAACAGCATTACAGTCTTGCCTTCGAGCCGCGGCCGGTATTTCGCGGTCACCTTATCGACAAGCGGCTGATACTTGGCGATGACCCGCTCGGCGCCTTCCTTGATCTTGTCATCGAAGAAGCTTGCAATCTTGCGCAGCGACTCCGCGATTTTTGACGGCCCGAAGAAGTTGTACTCGCACCAGGGAATTCCGAATTTTTCCTCCATATGCCGTGAGATGTAGTTCATCGAGCGATAGCAATGCAATATGTTGAGCTTCGCCTTCGGCGTCGCCTCCAATTCAGCGAGAGATCCATCCCCGGACCACTGGGCGATGACGCGCAGGCCCATTTCTTCGAGCAGGATCCGAGAGGACCAGGCATCGCCGCCGATGTTGTAGTCGCCGATGATCGCAACGTCATATTGCGTCGACTCAAATTTAGAGCTGGCCTCTGGGGCGCTCTTGTCGAAGATCCAATCTCGAACGGCGTCGTTCGCGATGTGATGGCCGAGCGATTGTGACACGCCACGAAACCCCTCGCACCGCACCGGCACGATGGTTTTGCCGCCATATTCCTTTGACTTTGCTCTCGAGACTGCCTCGATATCGTCGCCGATCAAACCGATCGGACATTCGGACTGAATGGTGATGCCCCTGTTGAGAGGAAATAGCTCCTGGAGCTCGTCGATGAGTTTGGTAATCTTTTTATCGCCGCCGAACACGATATCCTTTTCCTGGAAATCGGAGGTGAACTGCAGTGTCACGAAGGTGTCAATGCCGGTCGTGCCGATGTAGTAGTTGCGCCGCGAGCCCCATGAGTACTGACCACAACCGACCGGACCGTGGCTGATGTGGATCATGTCCTTGATCGGCCCCCAGACCACGCCCTTGGAGCCCGCGTAGGCGCAACCACGGATGGTCATCACGCCCGGAATGGACTTGATATTCGACTTGACGCCACAATCCGACTTTCCCGCCTCGTGAACACTGAGATGCTTGGCGCGCCTTTTGGCGGTCTTCTCTGGGTAGACCTTCAACACCTCATCGATTAGCTGCTTGTTGCGCGCCTTGATCTCAGCGACGCTCTGGGTAGTTGCTCGGCTCATACAAATTTCCTTTCGATTGTCGTCTCAAATCAAGAAGCGACGCTTCTCCGGCAGACCGACGGATTTCCGATCCGGCGTTCAGGTGTACAGCGTGCAATCTCCGTGACCGGTCCTACCGATCGCAACTTCGCTGTCTTCTGGATCATGCGGCAGCGGTCGTCCACGATCTTGTAGTTCGTCTCGGCTGAGCGCTTGCGAGCGCCGTGTGTGTGACGCTGTTGATTTGTCGACGGGATCGCTGACCACGACGCGTCTCGGTGAAGTCATGCCTGCTCTCCAGCGGTTGGACATATCGGCTTCTTTACTCACTGCCTGCCATCAGGGGCGTGTCCCTCTGCATGTTGATGCAAAGGGCTAACAGCCGCCTGTTGCGCAGGGGTCTGCAACGAGTGTGCCAGCGCGGGCTCAATACAAAAACCCACGTCTGTAGAGCTAGATAGCTGGTAGGACGCGGATTGTTAGAAACCTGACCCTGTCTGGCACCGACAGGCGTACCCGCTAGCGCCGTGTCTGAAACAAAACAAGCAAGTGCGCTCTCCGCGAAATCGACGCCGCCAAAGATAGGTTGTTCGCCGCATTGAAGGTCGAGTCAGGGACGAAGAAAGATATCGCCAAGGAGACATCGCTCACCTTGGACATCACCGAGCACCGGCATTTCGGGTTGGATCATCGCTGCCATGGTCGCGCTTTCCGCTTTGATGAGCATGTCCGCCGGACTTGTCTGAATGATCCCGCTGGCCGCGGCGTACCTTCTGCCAACCATCATCGCCTTCAAGTTTCGGCATCACTACGCCTGGGCGTTGGCCATCCTGAACGTCGTCTTTGGCTCCCCCGTGCTCGGCTGACTTGGGTTCTTCGTGCGGGCGCTGATTTGTCTTTGGAATCGGCATTGGCCGCCAGGTCACAGCATTCGGCACCCGGCCTGGCGAAGACTCCAGCCGGGGATCCGGCTCAACGGTGCCCAATTACGATCTGCGCTCCGTATGGAAGCTGCCCGTCTTGCAAGCCGAGATCTTCGCCTTCGAAAGAGAGAGAGCCCGGTGGAATCAGCCGTGTCCATCAAGCTGCATTGCGCGCCTTCCTCGCTTCTGAAGCGACGAGTTGGCTGCACTCAGCCGCCAGTCGGTTCACGCCCTCGCGTTCGACCTGCTCACGACCCCTTTTGACCTTCTCGCGCTCCTCCTGGAGCGCTTCGGTCTCTCGGGCGACCTCCGCGTCCTTGCTCGCCCAGGTGTTCCCGGAACCGCTGGCGGCTCTCGGTGAGAAAAGGGACGGCGAGGGATTCAGTTAGCCGAATCCCATGGTTGCAGATCGGGCACTGCAGAGTGGGTTCATGAGCGCATCTGGCCGCCGTCGCGTTAGATGTCATGCCCCCTCCCCTTTCGGCAACTCCTCGGCCTGAATAAACGTGATCCGGCCCGCTCTGCCGCGCTTCCGATGTCGCTTTACCGTTATTTCGACGTCCTGGTCGAACGCTGTCAGCATACGCAGCAGTTTTACCACCGAAACCAGCCTGAACTGGCCCCGAAGCAGCTTGGACAAGTTGGGCTGCTTCACGCCCACCAGTTTCGCGGCTTGGGCCTGCGTCATCTTCCGCTCCGCCATCAACCGTTTCAGTTGTACGACGAGGGCTGCCTTGAGTTGGTGCTCGTGGGCATTCGGCAGGCCGAGATCAGTAAAAATGTTGCCGGAGCCCCGACTGTGGGCGGGCAGCTTCTTCTTCGCGCTCATCATCAGGCTGGTTTTTTCCTTGTGGATCGCTTCGGTGTCGCGCAGGCGCTGTCGAAGAGATGCCCCTTCTGCGAGGCTAGTTCGTCCCTGATGCTGATCAGCGCTCTAAAGAGCTGCTGATCGGCTCGGGTGAAGGTCAATTTGAACGCTCTACCGGGCTCGAGTGCCTTCGGAGATTTAGCTTAATTTGTTGTGGGGTTTGCTCGTCTTGGAGGACGGCACACAGGCGGGGAGCACGTATTGTGTGAGGCTAAGAGTATTGACAGTAATTCGTGCGTCCGAGCGCCTGCTGAAATCAGTGTAAGACACGGGTCACTTCCATAGAAGAGTTTCTGGCCAATCTGTGAACTCCAACTCGAAGCTACGCAGGCCAGTGAGTTTGGTCGTAAATTTAAGGGTCTTCCCTGAAAGGGCTGCCAATGAGCCAGACGCGAAGTTGAATACTGCTGTACCGGAAGCTGCGACCGCGATTCCTTGCTCGCCTTCTAAGCTAGAGAAGCCGGTCGCCTCGGAGAGTTGCCCAATTGCAACTCCCTCCGGCGCGCCGTGAAATTCCAGGGACGCCAAGTATGTTCCCTTGTCAGCAGCCCACTCGCTAACCGACACCGCTGTAATCCCCGGGTCGCTGCCATCCGTGATCCGACAGCCATATTGAACCGTGAGAACGACCCGCTCATTGCGAACTCCGACGGGCTCTCGATCGGCGGCGGTGATCGTGCACGCGTACCGCCTTGTATCCGCAACCGCGCCCGTGCTTGGCCCGAACAACTCGATAGCGGAACATAACACAAAAGCGAGAACGGATCTTATCATTCGGCTGCACCTGGTCTGGAATATCGTTCGCCTGCTCTGTACAATCTGACGCTACGGCCGATTCAAGCTTCTTCGATCGCTCTGTCGGACGAAGGACACTCACCGCGACCGCGGTGTCGCACAAAGAGGCGAGCGGTTTCCCCTGGCCCCTGGATGGGTGCCCGAACCATTTCACTGCGGCGCTCACGGCGCGCAGACAGCACGTCGGTGAACTAACGCTATGGACCGATGCCTTTCAGCTCAGCGGCAGCCATGAGGGGTGCGACGAGCCGCGGCGTCGGAGCGCTACGCTCCTGACGCAGGCGCAGGCGTTCTGTGGGCGGATGCCATTTCCGCTTCCATGACCCGCGGCACAGGTCCCGAATTTCGCTTCAGTGTCAATGTAAAAGGAAACGTGGTCGCTAGGAGCCGTTCAAAGGCAGACTGACGTTCAAGCAGACGCTCTTCGAGGATCTTACGCTCGAGATCACTTAGCTCGCTTTGAAGCCGTCTGCGACAGCGCCAAATGTCATTCCGCACGTATCTGATCTCATACAAGCGATCGTCAATCGAAGCCATCATGGATACGGTATCCAACTTGAACCAGCCATGGACAATGGTCAATCACGTCCTGTCGTAAGACGCCGATGAGATCTCACGACCTGGCAATCTGCGGACACGATGTCACGATTTCGTCCCAGCACGTTCTCTTTGTATCGCAGTCTTTCAACGCAAGAGCACGAAGTGATGACTCCTTCTGCAGAAATTCAGCTTTTTTGCCATCAACGCGCAGGATTTCAAAAGCTGCCGTTCGTCCGCGAGTCGGCCGAATAGCTATCTTATTCCAACCAACACCCGGCCAGATCAGGTATCAGGCCGCCCATTCAAGCTGGTGTCGAATGGGAGTAGGAGTAATCGGACGGTCGCACCGCCCAACTCTGGGCAACCGCGCCTTTCAGATTTGAGATCAGCAATTGCCATGCCAGCGAACTTCAGGTGGGATTGAAGACAGGCCATGTTCAGACTCGGGGCTCGTCTGTTACAAACGAGCGGGATTTTGCGGCGGCGGCGCGCCAGAGCGGCCGGACATCAGTCGGAGAGACTTTAGTCGGCAGGGCTCGGCGAATCGTGAGCGACGCGAAGCGCTGGGCGCCTCGGCTCAGTGTCTCGTGCGCAGATCTTATTACCTGCCGACCCGCGTGCGGCCCGCAAGCTGGCAATTTGATCTCATCACAAAAGTTTCAGCCGGGACTGGAGCTTGTCGCATCTGGGACACTGAATGTAGTCATCAAACCAGGACATCCGACTTTGTTTGTTCGCCCGGACTCGTCACCGAAATCAGTAGCTTGCATGTCAGATGCAACTGGCATCCCAGTTGCTATTGCCCAGTAACACCGTAAGCGCTGAGTGCGACAGCGGTGTAAGACGGATACATCAGCTTTGCGGGAGCGTATTGGGCACCCAATCGCTTGATGGAGCACCGATGCGGCCACCGGACAGCTTACCCTTTTGCGGTACACCTGTTGTTGTCAGATCGACCAGCAAGATTAGTCTGATCTACCAACACGACCGCCGTGATCTAGCTCAAAGCGAACTCGCCAATCAAATATGGGCCGAAAGCTTCGTGGACGAACGCCGGCAGCGAGCACCTCGAAAGGCACAGCTTGATGCAGCCTCGCGTCAGAAGATCCGGTGCATGCTGCGCCGGCCCGTCGAGGGAACGGGGGCTCGCATCGCTTTCGACTGTTTCCTTGATTAACAATCAGAACTGATGAGGCGGGGGTATGAACAAATCGATCCGGGAGCTTCGGCTTTAGCTGAAGCATCTGTTTTGGCGATCGGGCTGCTGATGTCGTCAGGAGCTAACGCCGACGATGATCTGATGAGAACCGCCAAGGAGATCTTCCATCCGATTCCTCAGTCGTTCCTGAGGTAAAGAACAATCCAATCACGCATGAAAAGATTCAGCTTGGCAAGATGCTGTTCTTCGATCCGCGGCTATCGGCAAGCGAGATCATCAGCTGCAATACGTGCCACAATCTCGCCACCGGCGGAGTCGATGCCGGTCCGACCTCCGTCGGTCACGGCTGGAAGGTCGGCCTACGTCGGGCCCCCACCCTCTACAATGCAGTGTTCAATACGGCGCAATTCTGGGACGGACGCGCCGTGGACCTCAAGGCGCAAGCCACCGGCCCTGTGCAGGCGAGTGCCGAAATTAATGCGACTCCGGATCATGTGCTCGACACCTTGAACTCAATGGCAAGCTATGTCGACTTGTTCAAAAACGCTTTCCCGAACGAAGCGAGACCGGGTCACCTTCGAAAACTTTGCAAAGGCAATCGAGGCTTTTGAAGCAACTCTCATTACGCCTGCGGCCCCATTCGATCAGTATCTGGGGGGCAATACACATGCTCTCAACGATCAGGAGAAGTCAGGCTTGGCGCTGTTTATGGAGAAGGGGTGCTCCACCTGCCACAATGGAATTAATGTCGGTGGACAGGCCTATTTCCCATTCGGCGCGATGAAAAAGCCGGACCCAAGGGTGCTTCCGGACGCCGACGGGGCCGGTTCGCGGTCACCAAGGCGGCCGCCGACGAATATGTCTTCCGCGCGGCGCCGTTGCGGAACGTCGCCTTGCGAGCCCCTTACTTCCATTCGGGTCAGGTTTGGAATCTGAAGCAAGCTGTTGCCTGATGAGTGAATTCCAGCTCGGCGCCAAGCTTAGCGATGAGGAAGAGAACGATATCGTAGCGTTTCTAAATTCGCTGACCCGGCGGCTGCCTAAGATCGAGTATCCGATACTACCCACGCGTACGAACACCACACCAGAGCCTTCTATAGACAAATAGGTTAACGCACCGGCCCCATGCGTTGGCCTCCAGATGCGGTGCAACGACCCTGACCGATCTCGTGCACTAAAAAAACGCCCGGCCTCCTCGGGAGGCCGGGCGAAAGTCACGCCGGAGCGACGCTGCTTTATGAATCGCACCAGCTTTCGTCGGTAGGGAGGACTACCGGCGATCGATTTACGGCGAGGGCATTCGCCGTCAAACAACGAGGAGCGGAGATCGCTCCGCGCGAAATCTGGAGCCTCTTGCCTTCCACTCCTGTGGGAAATCTCAGGACTTGACCACCACTCGCCCGCTGTCCGGTTGGCAAGGCAGTGCCTTGCTCAAGCTGGGATCCTTCGCGCAACCGGTTTCGGTGCCGTGCCCTGAAACTCAAGCCGCCGTTTGCTTGGCGCAGCAGCATCCCCAAGCACCAACAGCGCTCGATTATCTTTCCCGAGCATCGTGCCAAAGCGCCAATTTTCGTATGACATTCCGTAAGGGCGGTAAAATTGATTGTTATGATGGCACACATCCACGCGATGGATAAATGAAACAGTCGGGCTGCGGTTCGCGTACAGCGTTAATGACTATGGAATATGTCACCTGATCGGCACGAAAGTTCCTTGATCTTCTGAACTGAGAACGCCAGCTACGTCTTCACATTGGGATCGAGATCGGTCTCTAGCTCAATGTCGATCGGAACATGAAGCAGCGAGCAGGAGGGAGCAACCTGAACACGGTCCCTACCCAGGTTTTGGACCAGAGGGGCAAGTTGGCGGAGCAGCGGCGGAAGATTGGAGCGCCACACGTTGCGACCATCGACGACGCCTAGCGAGACCACGAGATCTCTAGGAGCTGTGGCGACAATTGTGTCCAACTGGTCGGGCGCCCGAACCAGGTCCACATCAAGCCCGGCAACGGGCAAGGCCAAGGTTGTTTCAAGATTGTCGCCGATAGCCCCGAAATAAGTGGCCAGCATGATTTTAAGCGCCGGCACGGCCTTTGCGAAATGAGCATAGGCCCGGCGGACAGCCGCCCGAGATGCCTCATCCAGGTCCATCACTAGGGATTGCTCATCGAGCTGAACCCATTCAGCACCGCGCGAGGCTAGTTCGCGGAGAACATCGACATAGACTGGGAAGAGTCGATCAAGCAACGACAACGGATTGAATGCTGGATTTGAGCTTTTGCCGAGCTTCAGGAAAGTGACTGGGCCAACCAGGACGGGGCGCGTCTGCTAGCCGAGACTTTTTGCCTCCTCATACTCCTCGATCGGCTTTCGGGAGGAATACTTAAAGATTTGATCCTGGTGAAATTCCGGCACCATGTAGTGGTAGTTGGTATCGAACCACTTCGTCATCTCCTGCGCGGCTACGCCAGGCCCATGCTGAGCGTGACCACCGTCCTGAGCGCCACGTGCCATGGTCTTGAGCGACACAGGACAGTCGGTCCAGCCGTATACGTCGGGAATGGCACCGACCATTACGCTAGTATCGAGCACATGGTCGTAGAGCGAGAAGTGATTTGAAGGAATGACGGTCGCGCCGCGGGATTTCTGCCGTGCCAATTCGCGGCACGAAGTCCACTTCCCGCCTCGAGGAACTCGGCTGCGCTGGACTTTCCCGCCCAGTAGCTCTCGAGCGCGAACTTGAGCTCGCGTCGTGGGCCGATGCGTGACGTCCCCAGTGTGGCAACGGGAAGCGACCGAATAGACATAACTTAGACCCCATGATTGGGGGCAAAGGCCATGTCGGACGCGTGCAGCGAATGTCGCGTGAACGACAGCTGCTAGGCGCACCACCGGGACACCCCGCCCGTGGACGATATCTTGTCGAGGCAGGTCTCCTGGCTCGCGGGTCGTCGCTGCTGTCCGGCCTTCCCGAAGCCGCATGGCTTCAGTGACTTCGTTGGACAGCGGCTCGCCGTTCACAGTTGCGGGGACAGCGCTGGGATTACACCGGCTTCCCTCTTAGCTCCGGATCAAACGAAATCCGGAGACCACGACTTCCGGCATTATGCGGACGGGGATCGATGCGCCAACCTACCGAGCCTGGCTGCGATGTTGCCCAAGTCATTGCGAGCCGTACTAGGTAGGCTATGACGATCTGAGGCGAAATCGAGCGATGAAGGTTTCTCGACACGGGGCTGGCTATGCTGCCTTAGACGGGACACAGGTGTCAGGCACCGGACAGACGACCGCGCATTGCGGCGTGTCGCAATGGCCCTCGCACTCCGTACACTTCTTGGCGTCGATAACGTAAATGTCACGCTTGAGGCTGATCGCCGCGTTGGGACACTCGAACTCACATGCACCACAAACCGTACATTGCGAAGCGACGATCTTGTAAGCCATACCTTCCGACTCCTTTGGGCGAACGATGCGATTCGCGATCCCCTTCAAGGGCCGTGCCAAACAGACGCGCTCAATGCTGGGCAATTCGCGCAATTGTGCTGCCCGGGTCTGAGACCATGTTACATCTGCGACAGCAACAGGCCGTCTCAATTTCGAGCTATACGAGCCCTCGCACCCTGCACGAGAGCCAGTCGCGACTCAACCAGTGCGCGCTTCCAGGTTTGTCTGTCACGGCAGCGCGGGACCAACCGAGGCTCGACGATTCCGAACCGGCGGCGCGACTAAAAGCCGCGAGCCAACGCGTCTACGCCGGATCTCGGCAGACCTTCGGTCACACGCCCTGACCGGAGGTTTTTTGCAAACCTCGCTGATGGCTGCAACGTTATCTCCGCGGAACTGGCTGAGACTGGCCAAAAACAGTCTGTGCTACAAAACGCTCCGCGTCGGCGCTTCGGAGAGAAATGAAGTTGCGCTGGGAGGAGCGACACTGGCTTTGCAAAGTGACCGCCTATCAGCACGCCTGGTACAGTAGGCGCAGCAGTGCGGACGAGCGCTGGTCCGCTTTGCCTGGCCGTGCTTAGCCACCTGTCGTGCAACTATTTTGGACGAAGTGGAGGAGGGCTGAAGGATGATTGTGCAAATTGCTTCAGCGGCATGGCCTTTCCGAACAGATGGCCCTGCGCAAGGTCGAAGCCGAGTTCGGTCACAGCAATCAGGTCGGCCTCGCTCTCCACACCTTCGGCGACAGTGCGCACACTGTACTCTTTGGCTAGATCAACGATATGGCGGCACACCGTTCGCTTCAGGGCCCCATTTCCGCAACCAGAGATGAACTTCCGGTCTACTTTCAACTTCATGAACGGGAATTTCTCCACCCCCATGAGCTGCGGCCAATTGGTGCCAACATTGTCGATTGCAAGGCCAATGTTGTGAAAGCGAACCTCACGCGCGACCTCGATCAGGAGATCTAGGTTCTGGATGGCCTCCTTGCTCGCGATTTCAATCGTCAAGCCGCCGAAATCCGGGTGCGACGGCATGCGCTGACAGAGATCACGTACCCCCTGCGGGTCAATCAGGAATGCGGCCGGGAGATTGATGGAGAGATCGATCGAAGTTTGGTGCTCCAGAAGATAGTGCCAATCCCTGATGGCGCGGTCGATCACGAACTGCGACAACTCCCTAAAATGCGGATCGTGAGGCTCCGGGATGAAATAGGCTGGTGGAACAACGCCCCAGGTCGGGTGCCGCATTCGCACAAGCGCCTCGGCGCCGCGGCGGCTGAGGGTACACGCGTCAAACTTCGGCTCATACCAGAGCTCAAGCCAGCCAGCGTGTAAGGCTTCTCCGACATGGACCGCCGGACGGGGCGCCGGCTCTCTGGGCAAGAGCATGGCGACCCGATCGCGCAACGTCTCAGCTGCAAACGGCGTCCTCAGCGGCGGCAGCATAGCAAGTCCATATTCGCCCCCCACCTGCTGCACTGCCGTCATGACGATCGACTCGCGGGCGCCGAACGCCAGCACTTTGCCCGCAAATTCTTCGCGTACGAGTATCTCGAGCAATCGTCCAGGCTCGATGCGATCCGAGCCAATGCCGAGCAGGATCAGATCAGGGAACTCCGTGCAGAGTACGTGCGACAACTCGTCAGCAGTGCCGCATTCGCTGATAACAAACCCCATACCCTCCAGCACATCCCGAAGAAAGGCGCGCAGATGCCGCTTTCCGCCCGCCACGCACGCTCGCGGCCGCACCTTACGGTGCCCGAAGATTACAGGTTTTCGTCCGACAAGTTCGGCCTGCCCATGCCCCATCGCAACCACTCCCGTTCCGTGATGGTCCCTTAAACGAGGAGCGAAGGTCCAAACAAGCTGTGCTTGGCATTATCTCTCGATTCTTCGAGGTAAGCTTAAGATGGTGCACTAGCGTGCAAAATCTTTCGCGGTGTTGTTCACACGATTTTGTCGGCGCATGCGTATGATACCTGGCCGGCTTCGCGCAACTTTGTACGAGTGACGCACGCGGTTGTCGGGAATCTCACCTTCGGGTGCGCGGACCCGGTGCGCCCTATGTGCTGCGATCATCATGGTGCGAGATCTAATTGATGGACTCGCTTGTGAGTGACGATCGGCAATCACTCTTACGGCGACAACTTGCACTTTCTTCAGCTCTGCTGCTTATAGCGAGTGCGGAAGTCCCATTCTCTACCGAGCTTGATAGTTGCTCTCATTTGCGGTTTCTGTATCTTTCTGGCTATGAATTTCCTCAAGAGGGGCTAACGTTACGGGTGTTCGTGTTGGAGATGAAGCGCAAGGTCTGTCCCACGGGGCACGGCTTTGCGCAAAAGGCGTGCCAGGAGCTGAGGACGCGATTGCAGAAGTGGTCGAAAAGCTCTTTCTGAACTAGGTGGCCCCGGACCGGAGTTCAGCCTTGAAGGCGCGAAGCAGGCGGCCTTGTGCCTGATTCAGGATCCCGAAGAGGGGTTCATTTTTGTCATCGCGCAACAAGCCACCGGGCAGATTGTAGGGGTCGCCACCATCTCGGCCGTACAGGCCGTGAGAGTTAGCCGGAGCCTACGGCGTGCTTCAGGATTCATGGATTTGTCGCGACTTCCGAAGCTCTCGCCACGGTCGGCGTTTGCTCGAGGCGGTACATTCGGAGGCGAAGTGCCGAGGCTGGCAGATGATTGAGGTTGCGTTGCCTCCGGATAGCTATCCGGGCTTAGAACGGGTGCGCCGTTTCGGGGATATCGGGTTGGAGGGTTGCGCTCATTGCGGTGGCCTAGCAACGGCCGGATCGTGCCGCACTGCGGATCGAGTTCCATGAGGCCTTCATGTAGTCCGCCACCGGCAGCCGGCCATCCGGTGCGATCTTCAAACCGTTCGGCCAGCCGTCATATTCGATGATCAGAGACCAGGCGCCGTCTGGTGAAATCCGGTAAATGCGGCCGAAGGGGTATCGACGACGTAGAGATTTCCGGACTTGTCGAACGACGGCCCCTCGATGAAACCATCCACTAGATGACCCCCGCGGTTGGCATCAGCCCAGTCCCAGGAAACATCCGGGCGACGAAATTGCGCCGGCATCGAGGAGAACTCGCGAGGCTCGACCAGCTGAGGCGGCTTGTCCAGATACATCATGACGCGCCTCCCAATGTGCGGCGCGGCTGGCCCTCATATTTGTAGCCGAACTGCTTGGGCATCGGTCCCTTGTTGCGATCCTTGCGCCCGGTCTGCTCCCACGCATGCGCAAGGATTCCAACCGCACGCGACAGGCAGAAGACCCCGCGCGCCAGCGCAGGCGCAAAGCCCAGCTCGCCGTAAATGACCGCGGTGGCGCCATCAATGTTCATCGGAATGAGTTTGCCCTTGCGCTGCTGCATCGCGCGCTCGATCGCGCGGGCGGCCCTGGCATAATCGCCGCTGACGCTGCCCTCGTCGGCAGCGGCATCCACCAGCGCCAATAGCGGTGCTGCGCGCGGGTCGACCGGATGAAACCGGTGGCCGAAACCGGGCAGATATTTGCCGCGTCTTGCGGTGAAATGGTCGATCGCGGCGGAAGCGGCCTCGCCGATCTCCAGCCCATCGCGCCGTCGCAACACATCTTCGTACAGTTCGATTGCCTGCTCTCCTGCTCCGCCATGTACGTCATCGAGCGTATTGATTGCGGAGGCGATTGCACCGTTCAGGGGCAGGCCGCAGCTCACCGCCATTTGCGCGATCGCGATGGAGGGCGCGTGCGGACCATGGTCGATGGACGCGACCAGCGCAGCTTGTAGCAAATGCTCCTGCGCGGGCGTCGGCAGATCGCCGCGCAACATCAGCCAAATCATGGCGGGAAAGGAAATCCGGCCGATTAACTGTTCGATCGGATAGCCCCGATAGGCGATGCGACCGGGCACGATATCGCAGATCGAGGTTCGCCACCAATGGGCGGCTTGCTGTCGCAATTCTTGTTCGCTCATTTCCGGCTCCATCCATTCAACCTGCCGATCGCCAACCGCTACAAGCCGTTGGGCGTCATGATGCCGTTCCGTTCGTGGCCACGCGAGCTGCCGGAAGATCGGTCTCGCCCTGATGTGGCGTGCCGACCGCGCGGCTCGACACCAGCCTCTCAACATCTGCATGCGAATAGCCGAGCCGCTTCAGCCATTTCTCAGTGTCGGCGCCGAGTGCTGGAGCTGGTGAAGGCACCGGAAACTCCTCATTCAGCCGGAAGCCTGGCCGCGTGATTCGTAACGGCCGCGCACCAGCCTCTTCCGGCACCAGCGCCTCGACGAACCGGCGATCGAGCAACTGTGGCTGCTGCAAAACTTGCGAGACCGTCAGCACGCAGCCTGCGGGAACACCAGCCAAATTCATTTGGGACTCCCATTTATCAGCAGGCTTGCAGCTCAGTGCCTTGTTCAACTCCGCGTTCAGCGCTGCGCGATTGACCTTGCGCATCTCGCGCCCTGCGAAGCGTGGGTCCGTCTTCAGGTCCGGTCGGCCGATCAGGTCACATAGCGCTTCGTATTGCTTCTGCTCGTTGGCGGAAATATTCAGCGGGCCTGTTGCCGTGCGGAACGTGCCGGACGGAGCCGCCGTGAAGTTCTCGTTGCCCATAGGCTGCGGCTCGACGCCGGCGTTCAGGTGGTTGGAGACAACCCATCCCATCGCTGCAACCGTGGCCTCGAGCAGGGACACGTCGATGAAGCGACCTCGGCCGCTGTGCCGCTGTTCGACCAGAGCCGCGGCGATGGCAAACGCAGCTGTCAGTCCCGCGATGGTGTCCGAGATCGGAAAGCCGGTGCGCAGCGGAGCCGAAGCTGTATCGCCGGTGACGCTCATGGCTCCGGAGAGACCCTGGACGATCTGGTCATAGGCCGGACGGGCGGACCACGGCCCGCTCTGCCCGAAACCGGAGATCGCGCAGTAAATAAGACGCGGATTCTGCCTGCTGAGCACATCTACGCCCAGGCCAAGCCGTTCCATCACTTTCGGCCGGAAGCTTTCGAGCACCACGTCGGCTTCCTTGACGAGCCGCAAGAACACCTCGCGGCCCGAATCTGACTTCAAGTCCAACGCCACGGATTGCTTGCCGGCGTTCACGGCGACGAATGAAAGTCCCTGCAGGCGCTCTGACCTTTGCGGATCGGCTCCGAGTCGCCGCGCCAGGTCGCCGCCGTTCGGATTTTCGACTTTGATCACCTCCGCGCCAAGGCGCGCGAGGTGGTAACCGCAGAACGGCCCGGCCAGCACGTTGGACAGGTCGAGGACGCGGAAGCCGGTTAGCGGCAGAGACATCTGAAGAAGCCTTCCTCTTAAATGATCCGATCGCGAGGGGCCGGGTCTGTGTGCGGCTATTTCAGCTGCTGCGCGGCCTGTTCGGCGAAGCGATTGGTGAAGGTCTTGCTCAGGTCGATCTTTGCGGCAGCGATTTTTGGATCGAAGTCGCTCAGAACAGCCAATGGGACCTTGGCCGCCTCGATGTCCATCTGCCCGGTTGGCGAGAACAGCGCTTTCGACGCGCTCATGATTTGGATATTCACGTCGCGATTGTCAGTCTTGTAACCAGGGGGTATCGCATCGACGAGCTGCTCCGTCGACACGGAGTTGATCCAGCGGTGAGTTTTGAGCAAGGCGTTAACCAGGCGCTGAACCGTTTCCGGATTTTTGTCGATGAAGGACTGCTGCAGGTAGAGACACGCGGTCGGATAGATTCCGCCGAAGGCCTGTTTTGAGCCTTCGACCGTGCGCGCGTCGAACAGCGGTATCGCCCCGTTCTTGCGCGCGAGAAGCGTTGCGATAGGGTCGAAGTAGACGAGCGCGTCGATGTTCTTGGCCTCAAGCGTCACCAAGCCCGGTGCGCCGCTGCCGACCGCGATGATGTTCACATCGCGCGGGCCCAATCCTGATTTCTTGATGTAGGAGCGCGCCATGGTGTCGGTCGATGATCCCGGCGCCGTGATCCCGAGCTTAAGACCCTTCAGGTCGGCGCCGGTCTTGACCTTATCGGCTAGCTCAGTGCGGACACCGAGCAACACACCTGGAATGTCATTGAGCAGGAACACGCAGGAAATTTGCTTGCCCTGCGCTTGCATCTGAATGGTGTGATCGTAAAATCCGACAGTGCCGTCGACCGAGCCGCCGACCAACGCCTGCAACGCCTTTGAGCCACCGGCCTGGAAGTTCTCGACGGTCACGTCGAGGCCCTCGTCTTTGAAGGCGCCGAGCTTCACACCAAGTTCGAGAGGCATATAGTTGAGGATCTGTGACCCCACGGCGATCTTCAACTTTGTTTTCTCGGGCTCGGCGGCATTCGCGGACATGACCGAGAAAGCGGCCACCATGACCAGCATCAGGCGTGTGAAAACGTGCATGCGAACCTCCGCGATTATCGGGACAGCGTTACCGTCAGCCTTCGTGGGCAGGCGCTGGCCGCCAGACCAGGAGCCGCTTTTCCGCGCGGTCGACGATGGCGTCGAGGACAACGACGAAGGCGGAGAGAACGATGATTCCTGCAAACACCCCGGCGGCATCGAGGACGCCCTCGGCCTGCGCAATCAAGTGCCCCAATCCCGCGGACGAGCCGAGATACTCCGCAACCACCGCGCCCAGAACGGCCATGCCGACGGATACCCGCAGGCTGGACAGAATCCAGGTTGTGGCGGACGGCAGGTAGATGTGGCGCAGCAGAGAGGACTTCGATGCACGCAAGCGGGCATTGGCCAGCACGACCGGATTGACCTCGCGGACTCCTTGGAACGTGTTGAAGAATGCGACGAACAGAACCGGCGTCACGCCGAGCGCGACCTTGGAGGTGAGCCCCAATCCGAACCAGATGACAAAAATGGGTCCCAGCAAGATGCGTGGGATGGCATTGAACATCTTGATAAAGGGCTGAACGACTTCGGCCACAAATTGGCTTAAGCCCAGCCAGATACCAAGCACGGTGCCGATTCCGATACCGGCGAGGAACGACAGGACCGTCTCCAACAGCGTTATGCCAACATCGGTCCAAAAGTCCGCCGTCGATATCCACTCGCCTATTCTCGCGACAAGCGTCGACGGTGCCGGAAAGAAGAAAGGATCGATCAGCCCGCCCCTCACACCCAGTTCCCATATCAGGATCACACCGAGGAAGATGGCGAACTGCGTGAGAGCGACCTTACCCCTGCGTCGCATAGCTTTTCTCCACTTCGGCGCCGAGCAGCAACCAGATTTCACGATAAAGAGCGACGAATTCGTCGGTGGTCTGGAGCGCCGAGACATCGCGTGGACGTGGCAGCGTGATCCTGACATCGCCAACCATGCGGCTGGCGGGACCCGCGGACATCACAACACCGCGGTCCGCCAGCGTGATCGCTTCGTCGAGATCATGCGTGATGAAGACGAGGGAGCGCCGGTCCGCCTGCCAGAGTTCGAGCAGGATGCGGTGCATGAGACGACGTGTGTGAACATCCAACGCGGAGAAAGGCTCATCCATCAGGACGATCTTCGGCTCCATGATCAGCGTCTGGGCCATCGCGACACGCTTGCGCTGCCCGCCGGACAATTGATGCGGATAGCGCTCGTCGAACCCTTTCAGGCCGACTTTGGCGAGCCAGGGCCGAGCCTGCGTGCGCGCCTTCTCGATCGAACTGCCCTGAAACACGAGTCCAAGCCCGACATTGTCCTGCGCGGTCTTCCAGGGCAGCAGCCCTTCCTGTTGCAGCATGTAGCCGGGCTGACCATTCAGGCCGGTAAGCGACTTGCCGAAGATGCGAACGTCCCCCGCGGCGGGCTCCAGCAGTCCGGTCACGGTGTTGAGAATAGTCGATTTCCCGCAGCCGGTCGGTCCCACCACTGCAACGAATTCGGTCTCGCCGACCTGGAGGTTCATACTTTTCACGGCGGTGAAGTCGCCGAAGCGAATCATCACGTCGCGCAAGTCGACGGCAAGTGCCGGCCGCCCCGCCATTGTTTCGCTCCATAGAATTTATTCTGCTGTTCGAAATAGGTAACTGGCGGTATCCCTGAAGTCAAGTACGTTCTGGTGCACAGAAACGAAGATTCCCCATGGGGCACTGGACTTTCTACCAATTCTGGCTATCTGTTCTGTATAGCAGAACAAGGGGCCATGAATGGCAAAAACGGGGGTCGATGCTGTTGGGCGGGCCTTGGCGATCCTCAAGGCCTTCGCCCCCGAGCGCGCGGCCATGACGCTGACGGAGATTGCGGAGGCAACCGACCTCTACAAGAGCACGGTCCTTCGCCTTGCCGCATCGCTTGAGGCAGATGGCTTCCTGGTGCGGGGCGTCGACCGGCTATTTCGACCGGGACCGGAGCTATGGCGCCTAGGGGCGCTTTATCAGCGCGGGCTCGATCTCGGTGATCTCATCAGACCCTCGCTCCATCGTCTGGTCGAGGTAACTGGAGAGACCGCATCCTTCTACATCGCCGAGGGCGACGAGCGCATTTGCCTTTATCGGGTCAATTCTCCGCGTTCAGTTCGGCATCACCTCGAAGAAGGTCAGCGATTGCCCATCGATCGCGGCGCCGCCGGCCGTGTTCTTGCCGCCTACCGCGATTCTGCATCAGCTGATGGAAAGAAGATCAGAGATCGGGGTTTCTACGTTTCGATCGGCGAGCGCGATTCTGAGGTCGCGGCCGCAGCCGTGCCCGTGATCGACCTTCATGGCAAATTGCGCGGGGCGCTCTCCGTCTCCGCCATTCGGACCCGCTTTGATGCACATGCTCGAAAGGCTGCCATTGACGTTCTCAGGTCCGAGGCCAAAGCGCTGGTAGGTCTGCTGCCTGCAAGCGACCGCTGAGCTACTATGGCAGGGTTCTGTTTATAGTGCGCCGCTCAGCGTGTGTTGCACGTAAACGCCCGGTCTCGACGATATCTTCACCTGTTTGAGGGCGGACAGCCGCTACAGAAGCAAGCCGTCGAGGATTGGCAGGAATTGCCGCCTATCGGGGTGAACGCAGAGCACATCAGAAAGTGCTTCGAGCAGGCGTTGAAGGAAGGTCTCATCGAAGCGCGAAATGGCGAATTTTCCTGACGGGATCTGGCATGGAGCGGGCCAAAGAGGTGCTGCCCGAAGGCCCATTGAGGCTGAACGAACATCGACGGGTAGGATCGAGAAAGCCGCGCCAATTGAGATCGCACTTGCGAGCGCAAAGGACTGTGCCGCCAAAGCCGGTATCAAAACCATTGTGGTGAGCGATCCCGAGAACTTGCTCGCCGTCGCCTGGGCCGTGATCGTGTCAGGGGCGCGCATTCTCGCCGCTGACGAACAGCCGTTTTGCCCGACGGTCGCTTGTGTCGAAATCCGCAAAGCGGTCCTCATCATGCGCCGGCCACCGGATAGGCGACATCGATACAAGCGTCGGTACCACCGTCCCGCTTTATCACCGCACTCCACTTGCCGCCCACCGCACATTTGCCGCCACGAAGTCCGGGACAATTGATATTGCACTGAATTCCGTGACTGAGACTTCGGGATAAGGCGCATTGGGTCCCGTACCGTATGCTTCCAAAGTTAGTACGCAATCGACCATGGCCGGAAGGTTTTCGGACGTCAGTTGCGTGGCAGGATAGCCATCAAATTCAGCTGTGCAGCTGAATAGCCCATTGTTTTGCGCCGTAAGCGTCATGCGACAAATCACGACCGTGCCCGGAGCGACCTCTTCCCAGTGCGTCGTAAACATCAGATCGTTCTGGCCTCCGACCCAAAAGCTCGCGAGCCCCCACGCATTGGTGCTGCCCGCGAGCCGGAAATGGCCCCCATTGGAGCACCGGCTGAACGATATGATCGCCGGCTGCATCCTGCAGTCCGCTGAATAAGTAAATCGTCTGACCATTCGCGACGGCTGGAGGTGCGGGCAACGTCCATCGCGCCACAAATGAGGCGATTGGCTGTGCAGACCGGTTTGTCCAGCTTTCCGCCCCGGATTTGCCGAACTTGCGCCCCCCTCCGCGGCCCCTTTGAAGTAAAAAAATCTCATTCATTGACGTACCCTGCGCAATGACATCATCTGAGCGGGCGGACTCCCGACAACTCCGTTGTAAGTTGATTAATGTTGATCTGCTCGATGAGCCGATCCGCCTTCGCTCTGCCAGACGTCCGGAATGGTGTTCCGGCCTTGTCGCCTCGCGCAAACGCAAACGTCAGTTTGTCAGTGTTGACTTCGGAGAAGGACCCAAGATTGCTCCCAGGTCCGATAAAGCTGGTCAGCGTCCAGGTCGGCCCGCCGTTTACATTTTTCGTCACGACGAAATTGACGTACCCTCCGAAGACACCGCCGTCATCGGAAAGCTTCTTACCCCAATCAACATGTTGCGAGGTAAAGGCAAGCTCGAGGGTTCTCTTCAGACCCAGCTCACCCGCGAGATTTGTATCAATCGGCCAGCATTCCGCCAGACTGCCGCCCGCCCTCCTCACGGCCTCGGCCTCTTTCCACAGCGCCCGCGTCGAGTAATAGAACTTCTGCGTGAAATTTTGCTCCCGCGATTGGCTGAGCGTACTGCCCAGACTGAACGCAAAGGGCGCATTGGCATAAGTCAGCGACGGGCTGAGGCCTCCCGTATCGTTGACGGTCAGGTTCAACTGAACAGCGACGTCCACGTCGTCACCAAGCAGAGCATCTGAAATCGCGTCGCCCCGCTCGATCAGACCAGCTCGCAGCTTACGCGACGCGAGATGGAATGTATCGTCGGTCCATTTTGATCGACCGGAATGTCGAAGTTAGGAACGGCCGTGGCACATCCAGAGAGCCAAACGCCAGAAAACAATACCCAGAGGCAGACAGCCGCTGTCGCACTATCTCCCTCACCTCGCGCCCTCCCGCAAACTGGCACAGAAGCCCACTTTGTGCGGCACCGTATTGACGTCGACCCTGATCTCACCCATCGCCTCACAGACTGACGTTCTCCGTGTCTTGCATTCGATGGTGGTGCGCCCCGCGATCACCTGACAGTCGCACAATGGATCGTCGGCCGTTACGACTGTTTCCCGCTCTAGCTTTTCGAACGCTGCGTCGATCGCGGCAGATGCCGGCGGCTACTTACCGAGAAAGTACATCGTCGAATAAAAGCGGCGCTGAAGCCCTTTCCACATCTGGCCCCCAAAAAGTGATTTTGCTCAAAGTCTGATACTGAGCATCCCGGGCGAGAAACAATGGCTCAGCGCTCGCTCTGATCGATTTTCCCCCGCTCGCTCCCGACGTGCAGAGTGTGATGCAGTGCACCGATGGCGCGATCTCGGTCTTGCCTGCCCCTACATTGGTCAACCGCTCCTTCGTTTGCGGTGGGGATTGGACGCGCCACAAAAACCATCCGCAGGACGCTGGCTGCGGCTCCGTGAGCCGATAGCGAGCCGTCTGCCACGCGCTCCGTCGGGTTAGCAGGGAGTGCCCGGACCATTCCCGGCGTGACCACCGTTGCGGTTCTGCTCCCGAGATTCAGGAAGGTGCAGATCGGCCAAGCACCAAGGGGTCTCATGTGCCCTTGCGATTCGCAGCGGATTGGCTGCCGTCGCCGCCGGCGAGAAGGCGCGCGACCAGGTCCTGCCACTCGTTGGCACGTCCGACCCCGCGCAGGACTTGATCTCGTCCGCTACGATGCCGAATCTTCTCGGGATCGTCCACAGGCTGCGCCGCCCAGGCGGGCGGCGCGTTTGGCACCAACAGCAAAGAACTGGACGATCTTGGCGGCAACGCCCGGGAATGGACCGAGACTTGCACCGCCCTCCATGATGGCCGCGAGCGCATCACGAACCCTAACTGCGGCGTGCGCGTCGTGGAAGGCGCCCATCGCGCCTACATGACCGACTTCGTCCGCGATGCCAAAACGGGGTGCTGCGCGTCGGGCGTTCCGCCCCCAATCTTGGCTTCCGGCTCGTCATCGAGCCATCGGAGCCCGCCGTTGCCGGCATTGTCCGCAGCATCTCCACCTTGCTCGGGAGAAGCCGATCCAGCATCGATCTAATTGCGCCAGAGCAAGGTCCTTCTCTCACGATGCCGGTAAGCAATCCGGATCAGAAGGAGACAGAGAATGCGATCCGATCTGGCGCAATCGTACGGACAAGATAGGCTCCCCCACTACACGAGCTACCCTCCCGCACCACATTTTTCTCCGGCCATCGCGGAAGCCGACTATCGAAATTGGCTGAAATCGCTTTCGCCCCGGAAATCCGCATCGATCTACCTGCACGTCCCCTTCTGCCGGTCCATGTGCTGTCATTGCGACTGTCACACCTCGGTCACGAAGAAGGACGATCCGATTGCCGTCTACACCTCGGGCCTGCGCACCGAGGCCCACCTCGTCGCCCAAACCATCGGTCACCGCCTGCCGATCTCCCATATCCATTTCGGCGGCGGCACACCAACAATCATGACGCCCGGGGCCTTTGCGGATCTCGTCGGCGCGCTCCGCTACTCCTACTTCGTGCTGCCCGACGCCGAACTCGCCGTGGAGATCGATCCGCGCACCCTGACGGAGGCAATGGCCGAGGCCCTGGGCTACAGCGGGGTCACCCGCGCCAGTCTCGGCGTACAAAGTTTCGACCCGGCTGTGCAGCGCGCCATCGACCGTCTGCAGAGCTTCGGGCAGACCGCCAAGGGTGTCGAGCAACTGAGGCGTTCTGGGGTCGGCCGGCTTAACTTCGATCTTCTCTACGGTCTGCCGCTTCAAACGGTACAATCGTGCTTGGACACGGTCGCCAAATGCATCGAACTTCGTCCGGATCGCTTCTCGGTGTTCGGTTACGCACACGTTCCGTCGTTCAAGAAGCATCAGCGGAAGATTGATGAAGACGCCCTTCCCGCCAACATCGAGCGGCACCTGCAATCCGAAACGATCGCGCAGGCGCTCGTTGACGCCGGCTACGTGCGCATCGGCTTCGACCACTTCGCCCTGCCCCACGACAGTCTCGCCGCGGCGAAGCACGAGGGGCGGCTGCGCCGGAACTTCCAGGGCTACACCGACGACGCCGCAGAAACGCTCATCGGACTCGGCGCAAGCGCCATCGGTCGGATGCCGCAAGGATTCGTACAGAATGTCATGGCGATCCGCGACTACCTGGCGCGCATCGCCGAGGACCGGCTGGCCACCACGAAGGGCTACGCTTTCACGGCTGACGACCGCTTCCGGGCCGATTTGATTGAGCGGGTGATGTGCGACATGGCAGTCGATCTATCTAAGATTGCTCGTTCCCATGGCTGCGCCCCGCAGACGGCCATCGTCGATCGGTCCCGTCTAGAGGGCCTCATCGCGGCCGGCGCAGTGACAATGGAAGGCGAGGAGCGACTGTTCGTCTCGGACGGCGCGGAGTTTCTGGTACGGAGCGTGGCATCCGCATTCGATGCTCATCTGGCCCGATCTGCGGCTGTCAACAACCGCGGAGTTTGAAGCGCTTCGCCGAGTGCCCAAACCAGGCTGCGTCCTTTGGTTCCCGCTAGGTCTCACCGAGCAGTCGGAGGGCACTTGCTGCTCTACGAGCTCGAGTATCCGGCGCCGGTTATCGGCGTCGGATATTTGCTTGAAAGTTCTCAGCTGCATATCTGCGCTGCAACTCCATGGTCGCTCTCCGTGCGCAACCCAATCGACCGCGGGCGTGGCGGCACACGATGTATCGAGATGATGATAGAGTTTTGGCTGCAGGGTTAAGCTCCATCGCGACAGGATGCCGGAATATGGCTGTGCCGAGGCGCCGGCCTCCTGCACCGCCTTGCGCGTCCTCGATGGCGAAGCGCCCTTCGTCGTGATCGACATCGTTCGGCTTGCCGTCGGTGAGCAGGATCAGCAGCTTCTTCCGCTGGGGCCACTCGCGAGTGGCCTGGGACCGGAAGCTGGCGAAAGATCTCGCCCACGAGATCGAGGTTTGCACGGGCGATAGGCGCGAAACGTGCGCCGAGACGCGCCGTTTTCTTGCCGTCAAGGTTACCGGGAATTGCTGCCGCGGTCGTGGGAGGCTCGCGCAAAAAGAATCGCCGAAGACGCCGTGATTGCGATCGCCCGCGCGATGCGCTCCTACGCGGAAAGGCCGCCTCTGTCTGCCGCGGCGTTCTGGACCGCCGCCGGATTTCCCGAATGGCACCAGGTTGATCAAAGCCTGCAGCCCTGATGACAGTGGTCCTCGCCGAATGCGGGCTGTGCGGCGAAGCCGTCGAGAACGCCTTATCATGCTGAGGAGCCTCGTTCGCGGCTACATGCTGCAAGAAGTGATGCACACTGTCGTGGGGGTCGATTCCTATGACGAAGCGTTCAACAAGGTCATGCAGGCCCTTGTGACCGGGCTGCCGGCTTTCGCTTCCTCGGGATGCGGCAGACCGTTGCAGCGGGAGCTTGCGGATGCGGCCGATCAGGAGGTCCGATCGGCTTTCGTCTATCGGGACAGGTGAACCCGACCGCGGCACATTGGACAAAATAGCGCGAGATCTGCGCGTCGCGCCTGCAGACCGCGATACGCTGGTCCATCAAGGAACGCATGCGGCTGACAAATTGTCCACCCTACTGAAGGTTCTCGGCATCGGTGATGCGCGACATGGAGCGGGTCTGCAGCCAATGCGAACGGAAGGTTCAGTGCAACAACGATATTGAGATCGGGGTAGAGACCAGAGACTTGGAAGGTTACTGCCTCAACGCTACGACAATGCAAGCGCTTTGAAGCGAGCTGGAGAGCGACCGACCCGAGTGACTGGGATTCCGTAGATCTACGGTACGCAAGTTCCCCTAAGCGAAGACACCGAATTCTATGGTGTCGCGGTTTCCCGCATCATCGAGCCATCAACAAGGAGATGGAAGCTGCTTGCGGCCATACTCAACGCCACCCGGGCTTCCTCGAACCGCTGCCCGTCTGTGCCCTCCAGTGCATTCGGCGGGTTGGTCGGGCAGCCGGCGCTCGTCGCCAGCGAATTCGCATACGGCAAGGACGAAGAGATCTTCGGCGAGGGCGAGCCCTCCGAATATGTCTATCAGGTCGTCTCCGGCGCCGTCCGGAGCTACAAGCTGCTGTCCTTGGCCGTCGTCAGATCGGTGCCTTCGCTCTGCCGGGCGACGTGTTCGGGCTTGAATCCGGCGCCGCCCATCGTCTCAGGGCCGAAGCGATCAATCACACCTGGGTGCGCCTGGTGAACCGGGCAAGCCTGGACAATGCAGCCAACTCCGACATTCAGGTCGCGCGCAAGCTCTGGAGCCTGACAGCCGGCGAGCTGAAGCACGCGGAGGACCACATGCTGCTGCTCGGCCGCAAGAACGCTCTGGAGGGGATCGCGACCCTCCTGCTCGCGACGGATTCCAGGACCGCCGGCGCCGGGCTGATGGCGCTTCCGATGTGCCGCCGGGACACCGGCGACTATCTCGGGCTCACCCTGGAGACGGTTTCGCGCGCCCCGTCTCAGCTTCACGTCGAAGGCGTTCTCGGATTCTCTGGAGCGGGCCAGATCGATGCTGCGTATTCGCAAGCATCTGCGCGACATGAACGCCTGACTGCCGCAACGCCCATTCGTTCAGTTAAGCTGATTTCGTTCGCATCAATGCACCGGCTGCGGTGACAAAAAACCTGCCGGCGGAAGAAAGCTGACGAAAGGGATTCTCCCATTCAGAGGAGTCAAGCACAGGAGGGCAGTGACCACGAACAACGCCGCCAGGCCGCTTTCACCTGAGGTCATGGACTTGGAGATGGAGGGCTGGGGCATCGCGGATTCTCTCTGAAAGAACACGCCGCCAGAAACCACATTCACCTCGCAGAGAATTGATTGAGATCAAGATGGTCTTTGGTTCTTCGTATGAGCGGTATTTTGGGAACGGCTCCGTACATTACGGCGCAGCCAGATGAAGTGCTCCTGCTGCCCCGCGCCCGTCATTGCGAGGAGCTCTTGCGACGGTCGCGGTAGGGACGTTAATTGCTGAACGCCCCCCGCACAGATCCGTACGTGCGGCTTTCCCGCATACGGCTCCCACCTCGGATGATGACAGCAAACTGGAGATTGCAGCCGTGCCGTATGTGGCGCAGCACTTTCGCACACCTATCCGGCTCGGAGTCCGGGGCGTGCCTTGCCGCTCCACATTTCCCTTGGCCCCAGCCCTTCGCTCCACCAGCTCCGTAGCAGATCGCTCCGCCTTGTTCGCCGGCTTCACAGCTACTATGACTGAGTCCGACGTCCCGCGTTCGTGCATCATCGGCTTCGGCTCCTCACCTTCCCGATGCGGACCTTGGGGGCAATGTGCCCAACGGTCGAACGCGGGACCTCCCAGGTTCCGACGTCTTCCTTTCGTGCGTGATGTGGTCTTCGACCACGGCAGAGCGTCAGCCCCTCGCAAAACGGGACCGCACATGTTGCCTTCGACGTTGCTTACCGGCTCGGCCTCTGCGGTTTTCTGGCTTTGCGGCTCAATAGCGCACCCCACACGATCGCTGTGTACGCTTCGCGGCCGCCGTCACCGGCGAACACGCAACACTCGCTACCGGGCGCCCGCTACGGCTTACCCCGACCGGTCTTTCATCGGCAGGAACACGCCAGCTTCCCTGGCGCACAAGCAATCCAGGATCTCTCCGTGGCGGCAGTCTGGATTGCTTCGCTTCGCTCGCAATGACAGAGGCTGCAACCCTACCGCTTAGCTTGAGACACTCGCGCGCTCGCGGTCGCCTTCAGCGCCGTGATGACGTCCTCGCGGGCGATGATTCCGACCAGCTTTTGGGTGCTGTCGAGCACGATGGTGCTCCGGATGCGGTGCTCGACAATAATCTGGAGCACGCGCGTCAGCCTCGTTTCGGGACTGACATATATGAACTCGGGCGTCATCACTTCGCCAACCTTGCGGCTCATCAAATCACGATAACGCGGCAACATCTGGTTCGGAGTAAAGGCGAAGCACTTCAAAATGTCGAATTTGGTGACGACGCCGACCACCTGCCCATCATCCTCAACCGGGTAGCTGTTGAAATCGTCGCGCTCGAACATCTCGCTCAGCTTGAGCAGATCGAAATCTCGCTTGGCCGTCTGGACTTTGCGTGTCATGTAGCCGTCGACGGTCTGATCAAGAAACTTGTACACGGCGCGTTCTCCTCGCTTTGTCTGGGTTCGCCGGCCGTCGGTGCGACAGAAACACGCAGGGGGCCGATTGCGTCAACAGATGCTATTTGATGGCCGAGGATCAACTCGCGGCACCGCGAATAGCCGTAGCCGTCTGGGACCTGAAGACACCCGTCGTTAGCGTGATCGAGCGCCAGGCTGACCATCACTGTCGCATATGTTATCGGGAGCCTCCGGGCAGCGAGATGCGACAGAATCTAGCTGCGCCGACGCAACGCTGGAATGAGGTAGATCAAATTTCGTCGCAACGGCCGAAAGAAGTCCGTCAATAATGCCGGACATCCGAACTTGCCTCCGGCCCGGCCTTGGGCGAAATTGCCGCCACGTTTGCAGCAGGGGGCCCACCGCATGAGAATAGGAGCAATAGTTTGGCGCCGACACGCGTGACCCATCCGCCAGCCGACAGTCGCGGCAAGCATTTTGACGAGCGTATCGAGGGTTTTTGCGTTGGCACCTGGGATCTCGATCTCAGGACACGCGAGCTGGAGTGGTCGGAAACCGCAAGAGTGCTGCTGGGCATCGAACGGGATCAACCGGCAAGCTATGAATTCCTTCTCTCGCGCCTTGAGCCCGCGGAGCGCGAGCGAGTGGAGAACGCGATCAAGGACGTTACCGAGCGCGGCGGCGGCTTCGACGTATCCTTCAGAGTCCCCAGTGCCTCGGGCCTGGGACGCTGGATTCGCGCCCGGGCGGGTCTCATTCGAGACGAGGCCGGCGCCGCCCGACATCTCAGCGGCATCTTGCTCGACATCGACGAGGAGAAGCAGGTCGAAGAGGCGCTGCGTCGTCGCAATACTCTCCTGCGCACGATCCTTCAGACCATCCCCGATGCGATGATCGTCATTGACGGCCGCGGCAAGATGCTGCTCTTCAGCACGGCGGCCGAGCGTCTGTTCGGCTGGGCCGAGCATGACGCCACCGGCCAGAACGTCAGCATCTTGATGCCGGAGCCCGACCGGTCCCGCCACGACAGCTACATCGTCCGCTACCGCACTAGCGGCAATCCGCACATCATCGGCATCGGCCGCATCGTGACCGGCAAGCGGCGCGACGGCACCACGTTTCCGATGCACCTGTCAATCGGCGAAATGCGTTCAGGCGGCGAGCCTTTATTCACCGGTTTCATCCGCGACCTCACCGAGTATCAGCAGACCCAAGCGCAACTCGAGGAATTGCAGTCCGAGCTCGTCCATGTCTCGCGGCTGACCGCGATGGGCGAAATGGCCTCCGCGCTCGCCCACGAGCTCAACCAACCTCTGGCAGCGATCAGCAATTACATGAAGGGCTCGCGACGGCTGCTCGCCGGCAGCAGCGATCCGAACACGCTAAAGATCGAGAGCGCATTGGACCGGGCCGCCGAGCAGGCATTGCGCGCCGGCGAGATCATACGGCGTCTACGCGATTTCGTCTCCCGCGGCGGGTCGGAGAAGCGGGTCGAGAGCCTGTCCAAGCTGACCGACGAGGCCGGCGCACTCGGGCTTGCCGGCGCGCGCGAACAGAACGTGCAGATCCACTTTGATCTCGATCCCGGGGCCGATCTGGTGCTCGCCGACCGGGTGCAAATCCAGCAGGTGCTGGTCAATTTGTTCCGCAATGCGCTGGAAGCGATGGCGCGGTCACCACGGCGCGAGCTCGTCCTCACCAACCGCCGCGTCGCCGATGATATGATCGAGATCGAGGTCTCCGATACCGGCTCCGGCTTCCAGGACGACGTCATGCCAAACCTGTTTCAGAGTTTTTTCACCACCAAGGACACCGGCATGGGCGTGGGACTGTCCATCAGCCGCTCGATCATCGAGGCTCACGGCGGCCGCATGCGGGCCGCGAGCAACGCATCGGGTGGAGCGACATTCCGCTTCACCTTGCCGGCAGCCGACGAGAACTGATCCATGACGACCAAGGGAATCATCTACGTTATTGACGACGACGAGGCGATGCGGGATTCGCTGAACTTCCTGCTGGAATCTTCGGGCTTCGCCGTCACGCTGTTCAACAACGCGCAGAGCTTCCTCAATGCCCTGCCCGGCCTCGCCTTCGGCTGCGTCGTCTCCGATGTGCGCATGCCAGGGCTTGATGGGATCGAGCTTCTGAAACGCCTGAAGGCGCAGCACTGCCCTTTTCCGATCCTGATCATAACAGGTCACGGCGATGTCCCGCTCGCGGTCGGAGCGATTAAGCTTGGTGCGGTTGACTTCCTGGAAAAACCCTTCGATGACGACCGCCTCATCACCTTGATCGAATCCGCGGTTCGCGAGGGGGAGCCAGCCGCCAAGAACGAGGCCGTCGCGCAGGACATCGCCGCGCGTGTCGCCTCCTTGAGCCCGCGCGAGCATCAGGTCATGGAGGGGCTGGTCGCAGGTCTCTCCAACAAGCTGATCGCTCGCGAATACGACATCAGCCCGCGCACTATCGAGGTCTACCGGGCCAATGTGATGACCAAGATGCAGGCCAATAGCCTGTCGGAACTTTTGCGTCTGGCGATGCGCACTGGCATGCTGAAGGATTGAGGCAGGTCAATGCGCTTGCGCCGGCCTATGGTAGCCAGGCCACATGATCGAAATCGGCGCGCACCATCAGCGGCTCTCAAGCTGGGAATCGGCAAAGCCCACCGTCTACGTGGTCGATGACGATGCCGCTGTGCTGGCGTCCCTGAGCTTCCTGCTGGAAATTGAGGGCTTTGCCGTGCGGACCTTCAGAAGCGCCACGGCGCTGCTCAATACGACGACCCCACCGGGCGCGGACTGCTACGTGATCGACTACAAGATGCCTGAGATCAACGGCATCGAGTTGGCTTGGCGGCTGCGCCAATCCGGCGTCGACACACCTGTCATCCTGATCACCGGCTATCCGGATGGAAATATCTCGGCGCGGGCGGCGGCGGCCGGCGTCAAGCACGTGATTTTCAAGCCGCTCCTCGATGAAAGCCTGGCGAAATGCATCCGCCGCGCCTTCAGGACAGGTGCTGCTACAGACCTACGGGATTCTCCTTAGGTAAACCTCCTTAAGATATCGCTCGAAATTTTCGAACCGAACGATCCCGCGTAGCAATGCTCCATCACAACGGAGATGGCGCAGATGCTGATCCAGACGCTCAAGACCCAGGCGATCAATACCCAAATAGATGGCAAGATCGCCCCCGCGCGTCTGGTCTGTGACCACTTCGGCGCGATCGCCGGAGATATCGGCCTCGTTGCCACCGAGTTCTCCTATCGCAAGGGAGAGGAGATCTATGGCGAGGAGGAGCCCGCCGAACATGTCTATCAAGTTGTAGTTGGAGCTGTACGCACCTACAAGATGTTCTCCGACGGTCGCCGCCAGATCGGCGCATTCCATCTTCCCGGTGACGTATTCGGCCTCGAATCCCGCCAGACGCATCGCTTTGCGGCCGAAGCGATCATCAACACCAGCGTGCGCCTCCTGAAGCGTGCCAGCCTGGAAAGGGTGGCCGGCACTGACGTAAAGGTCGCCCGCAAGCTCTGGGACATGACGGCGGGCGAGCTGCGTCACGCCGAAGATCACATGTTGCTGCTCGGACGCAAAACGGCAATGGAGCGTGTTGCAACCTTCCTGCTCCAAATGGATCGCCGCCTCGCTGTCGCCGGCATGATGGCCCTGCCGATGTGCCGCCGCGACGTGGGTGACTATCTCGGCCTCACAGTCGAAACCGTGTCGCGTGCACTCTCACAGCTTCATGTTGAGGGCATTCTCGGTTTTTGTGGCGCTCGCCAGATCGTGCTGCGCAATCGCCAGCGCCTGCGGAATCTCGACGCATGAGCGCTTTCACCCGGCGGATGTTCCTCCTCCGCGACTTGGTGCGCCGAACGCATTTCGGCCGGTCGGCAACGATCTCCCGCAAGCGCTCCATCACCTCGGTCTCCGCGCCCCTATCGAGGCGAAAGGCGCGCTGCCGGTACGGGCCGGCATCGGTTGGATTTGCAAACCCCAAGAAATGGAACGCCGCGCTGGCCATCACTTGCGGACACGAACACGAACTCGTGTATCCACAGCGGAAGCCCTGCCGGACGGGTTCGACGAGACGCGCTTGAAAAATTGCTGCTTCAACGATGGACGGCCCCGACGTGGTCGAGGACACGCGGCAAGCCGTCGCGTACTGCCTGGCTCATGCGGAATGGCAGCTCAACGTGAAGAAGGCATCTCGGCATCAGATGAAGATATCCCTGGCATTTAAGTTCGAGGCAGCCCACTGGCTTCCAAGTGTCCCACAGACACATCGCTGTCATCGGATGCACGGTCACTCCTATCGGATCGAGATCGTGTTGAACGGTCCAGTCGATCCGCACACCGGGTTCGTAGCCGATTTCTTCGACCTAGAAGAATCGTTCGGCATCGTTCTAAAGAAGCTCGATCACCAGTGCCTGAACCAAGTTCCGGGATTGGAGAATCCGACAGCGGAAAATATCGCCATCTGGATCTGGGAGCGCACGAAAGCGCGCCTAGCGCAACTCTCGATCGTGAGGGTCTACGAGACGTCGGATTGTTGGGCGGAATATGAGGGGCCCGATCACTGAAATGAGCCGGCACGATCGCATGACAGCTACACGGAGCCGAACTGAGACCGGCGGCGCGCTGGGGGCCTGACCGTGAGCTGGCAGTCAAGATGGTCAAGCAACGACGCCACATCCAGCGCCGCATCGACATCGCCTCAGCCCCACGGACGACGGGCCAGGCACTGACGGGAGCGCAACCGCTCGCGGTGAGCTCTTAGCCAGTGTTTCTGACCGCCTCTGCCAGCATGGAGTAGAGCTGCTGCTTGCTGAATTCCTTGGGCGGCTGCCTCTGCACTGTGTTCCGCGACACCTTCCGTGCGACTGGACGGGCGCAGGCTGCCGACGAGGTCGGCCTCAGCTTCGGGCGCGGCCTTATCTTGGGCGTTGCTGTGGGCGGCTTGTGGCCGCGCTTCAAGCCCAGACGGGTCAGCATGCCGCAGACCGCGTTACGACTGCACCCGAGACGACGCGCAATCTGCGCCGCGCTCTGTCCTGCGGACCAGAGCCTGTTGAGGAGCGCTATGTCTTTCGCATCCCAGCCCATGAGGAGATATTATAGCATCGACTGCCGAACACGCTAGTCTAGTCTTCGTCCGGCTCGCGTACGACCGGCGGATCGTCGGCATCATCTTCCTCTTCGTCTTCGTCCTCCTCGTCTTCATCGGGATCTCTTGGCGGCATCGCGATGCCCATAGCCACGAGCGGTGTCCAGTAGATCGTTGTGGGTGGAAAATGCTTCGCAGGTGTGTTGCTTCATGTTGCTACTGCTCCTCGAAAACTACGCGTACTCGCATATTGCGGACGGACGGCAGGCGCGTGTCGAGGGCGCGATCGCTGCAAACGCGACGGGGCATCAAGTCGAGGACATGAGCAACGGGTGGCATCCGCCACGAAATGGCAGCGATTTTCGGCTACTTTATGCCGAGGACTCGTTCGGCTCTATGTTCACCAAAACCTCGCCGGTGGTGATTTCGGGAACTCCAAGCTCGAGGTCATGTAGACTTGCTTGAACAAACGCCACTATCTTGGCGTACGCTGGGCACTTTCGCGGTCGTCAAGTATCATGACGGCGATACCAACACCATCGCCCGCATCCAGCACATGGTAAGGAATCCGTGCGATTGCCTTAGAATCTGGCAGACGCCGCTCTTGGCGCGGCGAGCGGCGTCCGCTATCGAACGAACCTTGGTGTACTTGCGAATGACCATGTACGTGAGGCCACCACACGCCCCAACGCATCAAAGCATATCGGTCCCGGTCGGACTAGGGTCAACTTCCGAGATGGGCCACGGTGTCCGGTGGCGCGGACCGCGCAACGCGCCTTTCCAATGCGTCCTCCACGCCCTGCAAGCGGGGGCATCGAAACCTATTTCGTGTCTACCTTGACAGGATTAGCGGGGGCGAAAAGTGTTTTATGTCTATCGCAATGGAAAGCGTGACCTGCTCGTTCTAAGCACAGGCTCCGCGATACTCGAGGCTTACGCCTGCAAACAAGTGGCGCAAGAGCAGAAAAAATTTCTCAAAGTAAGACGAGATACCGTTCAGCGACAAGGGTATTACGTTCGTAGCTATTGCGGGTCACGAACAAGGGCATCATTTAGTTCGAGCGCATTTCGGACGGCGGTTTTTTGCAACCGACAGCAGGGCTGTAGAGCTTGGAACGGCTTTTCGAATGATCGCCGGTCTATAACCAACCAGCAGCCGATCTCCCGGGTAAGCCTAATCGCTGCGTCAGTATTGCACCACTGAAGAGCGCTCTATCAAGTTCGGGGGCGCTGTCGCGTGTTGCAACCTGAAAGCGGTGGACGGGCCATTAATTCGAATGGCTAGGAGCACAATTAATCCATCACGCTGCCAGATTTAAGTCGCATGGAGTCCCATGTCGCCGCGAAGGCTCGTGCCGGGTGGGGCGCAACACCGGGAGTTTTGGATGTCCGGTCATTTGCGATTTTACTTCGCCAGTTTGGTCCTTGTTGGAGGTCTTTCGACGGCACCTGCGTGCTCCAACCCTTTTACCGACTTGTTCAATATTGCTCCTCGCCGGCCCGCTGCAACCTCCTCGGTACAGCCGGAATGCTTGCCGCGGCCCGGCAATTCGCCTGGCCCAAGCCAGCACTGGGTGTATCGGCGGGACGGCCACCGCAAATGCTGGTTTTTGGCCGAGGGCATCGTAACGGTGCGAAAACCGGTTCCTGGTCGTGTGCCCAACCGCGCCGCCAGTTCCGACAAGAACGAGGCCTCGCGGCAAGCGCGGAGCCCGGTGATCGATGCGCGTGCGGAGTTGCTAGGCTCTTCGCCGGCCGAGGGGGCTCCGCCGGCGCGCGAAGTCAAGGTGGCTGACGCCGCTTCTGTTTCCGACGGCGACACGCAGGCCGTGATGCCGGCGGCACCCGTTACGGCTCTTCCCAGCGGCCAGCTCACGCCCGAGCACTTCACGCCGCCCCAAGTCGACCTGGAGAAGCTTGCCTCGGCCGCGCGAGCCGACTCACCTCCAGCTATACCAATGGGCGCGCGCAATGAAGCGGTGCGCGACGAGGCGCGCACCTGGACGGTAACCTGGCTAGGTGTGCTGTTGATGACGCTGGGGGGCATCTCGATCTTAAGCTCCAGCCGCACGCTCCGGCACGCGGTGAGATTGCGCCACTGAGGCCGCGCTACACTGGGCAGGTTACCTGACGCGGCCACCGCGATCGATGAGGTCACGCTGGTGTCGCCGCATTACCACACGTACAAAGGTTCCGCGCGCCTGCACTTTGTTTGGCGCTGCCTTAGAACGACATTCGGTTACGATGATAGTCCCCTTTTGGATCGGACTGCCATCATGCGGTTCAAAGTGTTCGTGATGGACAGCGGCCGGCGAGTGATCTGCGCCGCAAAGCTTGACTGCATTGACGAGCAGGCGGCGAGACGTCGAGTTGAGGAAATATACGGCGAGCACGACGTCGAGCTTTGGGAAGGTGGCCGGCTCGTTGCTGTTTTTCAAGGTCGAACGGAGATCGGCGACCGCTCTGCCCAGAATAGACGGCCGGTCTCGCCGCCGAGTTAGTTCACGGCTCCTGCTCTGCTGCCCAGTTTGGCACGCCGTCTTCTCGGTTTAGGCTTCATATGAGTTTCGAATGCTACCAACACGAATATGCGACGCTCGTGGCAAGCATCGCGATGTCAGAAGCCGCACCGACGAGACCCGAGGACTCTTCTGTAATGCGTCCGGTGCTAAGAACCTGAACCACTTAGCGATCAGCCCGGCGCAAATGCCGGGCTTATTCGTCAGGTCATCCCTGGGCGGCCGGATTCGAACGAACGACTAAGCGGTGGGCTAGCAAGCTACCGCTGCGATTGTAATCGCGGTCGCTCGGACTCGCTCCTTGATGATGCTCTCATTTCCATTGCATCCCGCGATGGTCGTGGATCACTCAGGCGGAGCAGGACACCGCCGCCATCAAAGCCGGGCTTCAGACGCTTTCAGAGCAGCCGGGCATAACTGCGGTCGGAGATCTCCACTCGCTTAGCCATCGCCCGTGCCATTGAGCTGCGGAAACATACGGGATCATCGAGGGCGGTCCCATGGGGCTTTCGAAACGTTTGGTCGCAAAGCTTATCAGTGGACAAATTCCATAGTTCGGTACCCGCAAAACTCGACAAGCGGATTCGACTGCGTTGCGGAACATTGGAAGCTTTTCTGATCCTGGTTGTCCATGGAGGGAGAGAATCTAGAGAACAATTTGCTCCCCCGCTGCATCTGAGGGACGGGATATTCCGGCTTCTCGGCGTACCGTTGCGGGTCAAGACTGCCGCTGGAAGCGGCACCGTCATACCTGAGCGGGCTCAACCACAGCACGCAACCCGGCCCGACTAGCGACCAGATGACTAGCCAAACAAACACGTCAGCGCGCGGTAAAAGCCGATCCCTTCCCCGCGGCTTGCTCCAACCAGCCCACATTTTATGCAGGGGGCCCTTAGGTGGGCTCTGGCGGACCGGTGAGGACGAGGTATTTTCGAAATCCTTCGCGGCTTTGTCTTGTATGCCGGCCAAGCCGGCTTATGTTCGCGATGGTTAGCACTCGCTAGCTTCGAGTGCTATTCGATCCAAAATCAAAGCGACAAGACATAGGAGGACTGCATGAAATTCCGTCCGCTTCACGACCGCGTCGTGGTCAAGCGCATCGACGCAGAAGAGAAGACCGCTGGCGGCATCATCATTCCGGACACGGCGAAGGAAAAGCCTTCCCAGGGTGAAGTCATCGCCGTTGGCCCGGGCGGCCGCGACGAGAGCGGCAAGCTGATCCCGATCGACATTCAGGTTGGCGACCGCGTGCTGTTCGGCAAGTGGTCGGGCGCCGAGGTCAAGATCGATGGCCAGGAGCTGCTGATCATGAAGGAAAGCGACATCATGGGCGTTCTCACCGACATTTCGGCTAAGAAGAAGGCCGCCTAATCACCGCTCGCACCGCTCACCCCTGAGGAGCGCCTGCCGGGCGCCTCGCCGAGGGTGAGTGAGACTAAGCAAACCCAGGGAACCAAAAATGTCAGCCAAAGAAGTCAAATTCGGCGTCGACGCCCGCGACCGCATGCTGCGCGGTGTCGACATCCTCCACAATGCCGTGAAGGTCACGCTCGGTCCGAAGGGCCGCAACGTCGTCCTCGACAAGTCGTTCGGCGCCCCCCGCATCACCAAGGATGGCGTCACCGTCGCCAAGGAGATCGAACTCGACGACAAGTTCGAGAACATGGGCGCGCAGATGGTGCGCGAAGTCGCCTCCAAGTCCGCCGATGCGGCTGGCGACGGCACCACCACCGCCACCGTTCTGGCGGCTGCGATCGTTCGTGAAGGCGCCAAGTCGGTTGCCGCCGGCATGAACCCGATGGACCTCAAGCGCGGTATCGACCTGGCTGTGGAAGCCGTGGTCGCCGACCTCGTTAAAAACTCCAAGAAGGTCACCTCGAACGAGGAAATCGCCCAGGTCGGCACGATTTCTGCCAACGGAGATGCCGAGATCGGAAAGTTCATCGCCGACGCCATGAAGAAGGTCGGCAACGAGGGGGTCATCACCGTCGAGGAAGCCAAGTCGCTGGAGACCGAGCTCGACGTGGTCGAGGGCATGCAGTTCGACCGCGGCTATATCTCGCCCTACTTCGTCACCAACGCCGACAAGATGCGCGTTGAAATGGAAGATGCCTACGTCCTGATCAATGAGAAAAAGCTATCCCAGTTGAATGAATTGCTTCCCTTGCTGGAAGCCGTGGTGCAGAGCGGCAAGCCACTTGTGATTATCGCCGAGGACGTTGAAGGCGAGGCGCTCGCCACCCTGGTCGTGAACCGCCTGCGCGGCGGCCTGAAGGTCGCGGCCGTCAAGGCTCCGGGCTTCGGCGATCGCCGCAAGGCCATGCTGCAGGACATCGCGATCCTGACCGGCGGCCAGGCGATTTCGGAAGATCTCGGCATCAAGCTCGAGAACGTCACGCTGAACATGCTCGGTCGCGCCAAGAAGGTGATGATCGACAAGGAGAACACCACCATCGTCAGCGGCGCCGGCAAGAAGACCGACATCGAGGCGCGCGTGGCCCAGATCAAGGCGCAGATCGAGGAAACCACCTCGGACTACGATCGTGAGAAGCTCCAGGAGCGTCTCGCCAAACTCGCTGGCGGCGTCGCGGTGATCCGCGTCGGCGGCGCGACCGAGGTCGAGGTGAAGGAGCGCAAGGATCGCGTAGACGACGCGATGCATGCGACCCGTGCGGCGGTTGAAGAAGGCATCCTGCCGGGCGGCGGCGTCGCCCTGCTCCGTGCCACCGAGCAGCTCAAGGGCCTGCGCACCAAGAATGACGACCAGAAGACCGGTGTCGAGATCGTGCGCAAGGCGTTGTCCTACCCAGCCCGCCAGATCGCGATCAACGCCGGCGAAGACGGCTCGGTGATCGTCGGCAAGATCCTCGAGAACAAGGCCTACGCGTACGGCTTCGACTCGCAGACCGGCGATTACGGCAACCTGGTCTCCAAGGGCATCATCGATCCGACTAAGGTGGTTCGAGTGGCGATCCAGAACGCGGCCTCCGTCGCAGCGCTGCTGATCACCACGGAAGCCATGGTCGCCGAGCTGCCCAAGAAGGGCGGCGCCGGTCCGGCGATGCCTCCGGGCGGCGGCATGGGTGGCATGGGTGGTATGGACTTCTAAGTCCGACATTCACAGTTCAACAGTAGAAGGCTCGGCAGCCATGCCGGGCCTTTGCTGATTTCCTGGCGGTCAGCCGGACCCAGACTGCCGCGCGCCGGAAAGCCTCTCAGCCCGGCGATGGTGCGCAATTAGGACATGTGGTTGTGTCCGCCTGTGAGTCTGTGGGGGAGGTGCCCGATTCGGTTTGATCGCCGATCGGCACGAAGATGCCCACCCGGTTTTCTCGGAGACTTCCCCTCTGTACACCGAGTAGTGCGGCGCGCTTACTAGGCTTCTCATGGCGCGGCCGCCGCTTGCTACGGCAGCGGCCCCTAGCCGCGAAGGCCGCGTTTGCGCGATACATGCGCACCTCCGCGGCTACACGTAGCGTCGACCCGGCGACTGCTTTGTGCAAGGTGATCTACACTTGTTAGCCTTACCCGATGGCTTGCCGGCGTTTTTCGTGACGCGCTTCTGGATGTTCGCCATCGTTCTGGCGCACGCTTCACCCAGCTGCTTCGCGTGAGCTGCGCTCTCCGGTTCACTGAGATCTGCCGAGTTGATCAGCAGCCTTTCAACAGGTAGGTGATCCGTAGATTTTCCGAATGCCGGGACCTCAGGGCCGTGATCTGCCGGCGCATCTCGGCGAGATCGAGCGCTTCGTGTTTCGACGGCCTCTTCAATATGAAACTCGCGCGTGGCCAGCACACGAGGCCGACGCGCCGAGAATGATGGCACGAGGGCTTCGCCTGCCCCGAACGGGGGGGCAATGTCCGGTGCACAAAGCTATTGGACGAGCACCTGCAAAACTTGTGCGCTAAAAGCTCAGCGCACGACAGGCCGCCAGCGCCACATCTCACGCTCGGAGCACGAGGCCGTTCTGGAGAAAGTTCGGCATCGGCTCGACCACAATCCCAACGCAATGGGTGTCCGCCGTCAGACAGTGGAGCATCCGTTCGGCACGACGAAGGATTGGATGGGAGCAACACACTTTCTCACGAGAAAGCTGCCAAAGGTGGCCGCCGAGATTCGCCATGGAGCGAAGACAAGGAGACTCCTCCCCACAGTGCCTTCAGAGCTTGTCGATGAGCGGCTGTGCCTTCCTGTTAACGGGAGCAAACGGCGAGGTCTTCACCATCCACCCGAGGCGATGCCAGCAATCTTGACGACGCCGGGCCGCGTCCAACAGTCCGCAACTTCCTGCAAAGCGGCACACTACAACTTTCAGTCTGCTCACACCGGGCTCAGGCGTGAACGCTAAGCAGAGTAGCAGGCGGAATTTCTCTGGCGTCGGCCCGCCGATATCCGTCACGTGCCGAGACGCTGCCTGCAACCAAGCGATTCGCTCGTAAGGTCGCCATTGCGCAGATGTTCGACTTCGGCATGAGGCAGCCATCATCATTCGGCATTCCACGTTGTCGTGTTCAGCCGTGTCCGGCTGAAGACGTTATTGTCCGGGACCAGACACTGAGGCGCGAGTATTCCGTCGGTGGACGCGAAGCACATGGTATTGCCCTCTTCAAGCGCAAATGGCCTTGCAGGCACGTGGATTGCTGGGACACCCTAAAGAATCCGTACGACCATGACGGCCTCGCAGTCGCTGCCAAAGGAGTTCAAATGAAACTTGCGCGATTGGATCGCATCAATGCGACGGACGCTGGGCTATTGCAGGCGGTCCGGCCTAAAGCTTTGCCGCGTACCTCACGGGTGCCGCTGTGTCGGAGTTGGAGCACCATTTTCTCGAACAGTATTCGCACCCCCGGCGCCTGAAGTCTGCCTGGGTGCCGTTTCGCGATACCGGAAGTACATTCGCCTGAGCCACAGCATCTGTCATCCTCGCCGAACCACAATTCATCCCGCGCGTGTAACCGAGCGTGTGGCGACCTCGTTGTGATCCATGGTGGATGCCTCGAGCGGGAGCTGACGAACCCGCGCCTTTGATCGAAATGCATGACTTCGGTATCGAGCCGGAGCTGAAGAGTGCAATGTAAGCGAACAACGGATGTGCCATCGCGCCTTGCTTCACACGAAAGCTAGAGGAGTTTAGCAAAATGCGCGCGCCGACCTATTCCGAAGCCTTGGAGTTCGCGATCGACCGGTCGTACGACATCAACCTTGACATGTTGAGGTCACGGAATTTGCACCTTGACACGCATAACGATTATCTCGTCGGCACGTATCCGCCTCTCAAGGCAATGGGCGATCTGAAGGCGGAAACGTTGTTGCTCCAGGTTACGTCGTCAATTGATCTGGCGTTGAGAATCTGTCGCTTGACCTCATGTATGGGTTGTCGCAGCAAACGCTCCGAAGCTGGTACGACTCGCTTATCGGCTTACTGGATATGGGAATAGAGAAGTTCAATGTATTCCCATTGATGTTTAAATCTACAGACCCCGTAGCCCGCCATTTGGCTCGGGGACGATATCAATTCGCTGGGGCTAAGGAGCGCATTATCATGCATTTTATGGCCGAGCACATCCTCACGAGACTCGGCTATCGGCATGGGCCGATTTTCTATTGGAGTAAGCAGTCGCAGCCACACTCGGTTCAACAGAGCCGCAAATACGATTCCTGGAACGACAATAATCTGGTCCCGTTTGGGGTTGCCGGATTCGGTTACATGAGCCAGTGCCAGTTCTACAACGAGGCAGATTTAGACCGCTACCTGTATAGGGTTGAGGCGGGCGAGAAGCCAGTGTGGAAGGGTGTTGTCCTGTCGCAAGATGATCTCATGCGCAGAACCGTGATGTTTGCCCTGCGAAGTAGTGGAGTGTTGCTCTCCCGCTTCGAGCGGGAGTTTGGGGTCTCAATTGAGAAATGCTTTGGGCGCGAGCTTGAAATCTTGAATGAGGCAGGACTCATCTGCATTTCAAACGATGGTCTGCTTTCGTTAACTGCCGCCGGCACTATCAACTCGGGCGCCGTATCGCTGCTATTTTTCTCGAACAGTATACTTGAGAAGGTCGCGTACAACGACAGTAGGATAACAGACAAACGAACTGATCTGCTCGAAAAACATGATTACTCACCGGCCGCTCGATACGGGTCAAGTGCCGAAATGCAAGTTGCTTTTCGATGAAGTCGCGGGCGCGCTCGTTTATGGTCCCTCCTTTTTCCGTTTCCACCACGCAAGGGTCGCCCCGCGAGGCGCAGGACATATTCTTGCATCTGACCGATAGCATTGATCGGCGGCAGCGAGAGCGCCCGCTTGGGCTGGTCAGCAATTTTGTCGCCGATGAACTGCCGCATTGCATTGCGGAGATCAAACGCAGTGAACGACCTGATAAGGCGGTTAAGGCTCTTGGGCGTAGCATCAACGCGATGGCTGCCGAGAAGGACCATGCTGCGCAGCTGCTAAGTCTGCCGCAGTCACAGTTCGAGATCGCTAAGACAGACATCCGATATCTCGTAAATTGTGCTTATCAGATGTCTGCGTTTGCCGGCCTTCATCCCCTGGACGCCGAGCTGACGGTGGGAGAGGCGCTGAGCCGCCTTGCGCGATCGAGTTGTGACCCGGCAACCGGGCATTGAGGTCCTCTCCTATGAAGATATGATCATTATGAATCCGTTGCAGAACGATCCACGCGTATACTGCCTCGGGGCGGCCGGGTCGAGGAGCGAGATTTTTGCTTGGGCCATCAGATCATCGAGAGCGAATTGCAGTCAGCAATGGACGCTCTGCTTAATTTGCGTGATGTGGCCGATGTCGATGCGGGGCAATGTCTTGAGCTATGCTTGGCGCGCCTTGAGTCAGCAAACTGTGTTCTGACGCGCTTCTATGAACATATGTCGCCGGACTTATTTGGCCAATTTCGCGTGTTTTACGGAAAGAATCCTTATAAGAACACGCTTGGTCCAAGCGGCCGCTTCTCTGCCCGGATCGTGGCAGTCTCGGTGCTATTGGTCGGTGAAGAACTCTTCAACCAGAAACCGCAATTTTATAGGGATCTATATCGGCTTTCTGAATATTATCCGCAGAGATGCCTTCATGAGGTATTCCACTGGCTGTCGTCAGACAAGGGGAGTGCGCCGCTCAAGCCAGGTTGGCTAGAAGGGAAAGCGGACTTCCCAGGGCTGCGACCATTTCGCCAGTGATGGAGCATCACGGCGGCGAAATCCGAACGTTGCGCGCGTCCTGTATTTGTGCACTGGATCGGTTTACCCGGATGCACCGTAGTACGGCCTTAAAATATACGGTTGAGCCGGGTCGTCCAATTGTCGGAGTCGAGGTATCGGAGAATGTTGAGGCTGTCCTTTCCCAGCGGCTCTTGACAGAGGTGTGTCGGTGAGCTGACGGTCGTCTCTGCCTAGCTAAAAACAGACAACGATGCCACGGGCGCGGACGTCCGACACCGGTCGCGAGATCGTAGTCATATCTCAAGACGAACTGATCCTTCGTCGCTTCGAGTCCGGGGATAGCGATGGTGTATGGCATCTGCACAGAAGCACATCGCAGGACGTTGGTGTGTGTGGCCCGGAAGGGGCCTGGGAGGATGATTTACGTAATATCGGGGAAGTATACATGGGGTCGGGCGGAGACTTCGTAGTTGCGCATATTGGCCCCCGGCTCGCTGCTATGGGTGGGCTGAAACGTTTTAATGATGATGTCGCAGAACCTAAACGTATGCGGCTCGATCCCGTCTTTCAGCGACGAGGGTTTGGAAGAAGAGTTCTTCGTGAATTGGAGTCGCGAGCTGTCGCTCTCGGTTTCGAGTGGATAATGCTCGACACAACAACGATCCAAGTAGGGGCTCAAAGGCCCTATGAGACCGCTGGCTATGTCCACCGCAGGGAGGGGATATTGCACGGATATGCAGTGTTGTTCTACGAGAAGCGGCTCATCGGCCAGAATGACCCCACGTGTCCAAATGAGGGTCGTGAGCCGAATAATCCAGTTTTGCGCTGTGGACCAGGTTCGTGAGTGGCTGAAGAGGGCGGAAACGGTGTATTTCGGCGCGACCACCAAGGGAGAAACCGGCGCCGCGGAACCGCGGTAAGTATATCCATTTCAACATTGCGTCGACCGCTCCCATCAGTACCGGAAGGCAAGGCGGCTCCGCTTGGATGTCAGCCGGAGGCCGATCAAGCTCTCGAGGTCGAAGCCTGGTAAGAGCCGCGGTCTGAGCCTACCTTGTGGATTGCGAGCTGACCGGCGAGATGCGAGCCCACACACGCAGTTCGGTTCGCCTATGGCATTTGACGCTTCGGAGACGCGGGGCGAGGTGCGACTTCGCGCGCCAGTACGGGACATCCATCTTCGTCGCGGCTCTTCCCGCTGCGCGGCGGCTACCCGCGATCCGAGGCTTTGCGGATCATTTCGCAGAACTTACTCTGTCTTCGTTTCCCTCCGGCGACGGCCGCCTTGTCGGACTAGTCAAACTGGCGCGTAACAGTCCTTATGGACGGCTATAAGTGCAGTACTCAGCTTAACGGCGGGAGGTGGTCGAGACTGGCCCCCGACGCGTCCTGTCGTTTGCGGCCCGCTTCTAAGGATTGAGGCTCACGATGCTGACCCGAGGCGTTTTGTTTTCACCCAAGCTAGAGCTGTCGACTCGGCGTGCGCCTGATTAAAGGCCCAGCAACAGCTCCGCGATCTGCGCGGCATTCAGCGCGGCGCCCTTGAGCAGCTGATCCGCCGCCACGAACATCGAGATCGAATGCCCTGAGGGATCGCTGAGGTCCTTGCGGATGCGGCCGACCAGGACGTCGTCCTGGCCCGAGGCGTCGATCGGCATCGGGAAGTAGTTCCTGGCGCGGTCGTCGACGACCTTCACGCCCGGAGCCTGCGCCATGATGGCGCGGACCTGGTCCTCGCTGATCGGCTTCTCGCATTCGAAGGTGATGGCCTCGCAATGGGCGCGCAACACGGGCACGCGGACGCATGTCACGCCAATGGCGATCTTCTCGTCCTCAAAAATCTTGCGGGTTTCCTGGATGACCTTGGTCTCTTCGTCGTTGTAGCCGGTGTCGGGATCGACCGCGGTGTTGTGGTTGAAGAGGTTGAAGGCGTAGGGGTGCGGCATCACCTTCGGCGTATAAACGTGCCCGTTGAGGTTGGCGCGGGTGGACTCGACCAGCTCGTCCATCGCGGCGGCGCCGGCACCGGAGGCTGTCTGATAGGTCGAGATGATCACGCGCTTGATGCGGTGGTTCTGGTGGATCGGCCAGAGCGGCACCAGCGCGGTGATCGCCGCGCAGTTCGGGTTGGCGATGATGCCCTTGTGATCGCGGATGCGATTCGCGTTGATCTCGGGGATCACCAGCGGCACGTTCGGGTCCATCCGGAAGGCGGAGGAGTTGTCGACGACGACGGCGCCCGCCTTGACCGCGATCGGGGCATACTTCTTCGAAATGCTGCCGCCGGCGGAGAACAGGGCGATGTCGACGCCGTCGAAGGCGCGCTCGGTCAGTTCCTCGATGACGATGACCTTGCCGCGGAACGACACCGTCTTGCCGGCCGAGCGGGCGCTGGCGAGCGCCTTGAGCTTGCCGACCCGAAAGCCGCGCTTGTCCATGGTGGCGATGAATTCGGCGCCCACCGCACCGGTGACGCCGCAATCGCGACGACGGGATCGTTACTCACTGTGTCCTCCATTGAGATCGATTTAGACAACAAAAAGGCCCCGGACCGTCATGGGCGGGGCTTCGGTGGAGCAGATTGCGTTTTAGTCGACGACTACGCGCGCACGCCTCCCCGGGCCCCGAAGGCCGTGGTGGTTTTGGTCGTGCGTCTGGTGGTCGTGAACATGGCGGCGACTTATGCAGTACAGTTGCCCCATCAATTGATATTGAAGGGCCACGGATCATTGGTTTGAAGCATTCGAGATCGGACATTCTCAAGTACGCCTTCAGCATCGCCTGAACTTGGCCACCTCCTTTTTAAGGGACAACAAGTTTCTGTTCAGGTCTATCGTGGCCCAACAGAGCACTGGACGCGGCGCAACCAGACGAAGACGGTCAGATGTAACGTCGATACTGGGCCTCGGACGTGCATTTGACTTCTTCGATGGCGCCGTTTGTGCGGGCGAGGCGAACATAACCACGTGAGTAGTGCTCGATGTGAGTAGCCGACTGATGATTTCGAGCTACAAAACCACGCATGTAAAGGGCAGCGGCATTCCCCTGAATACAACAAGGGACCAGACACCCAGCAAAGACGAGCCGCAGGGTGTCGCATCGGTCGTTGTGGGCTAGGCTTGCTTGTGAGTTGCGAGTCCAAATCGCCCAAATGATCCTAGACGTTCTGTTGGTCGCGAGCTTCGAAGGCGCTTACACAGCCCCGATCGTGCATCTTCGATTAACATCTCTCTTCATGTCTCCTCCTGCGGCTGCACTTTGGGAGCTCCAGGAGACTTTTCCTGCGAAATCGAACAAGACCCGCTGCAACAAACCTACTCGCCCCTGTAGGTGGCCAAGGTTTGGAGCAACTGCGGCATATAATCCTTTTTCATAGCGTCCGGCACTTTCGGATCTTCTAGCCGTGTCATTGCCCGCTCGATCAGCTCGATGGCGCGTTGCTTGTCACCACTCTCGTAGTAATACTGAGCGAGCCCCCCATAAGAATAGAGGTCGAGGCCGTGGGCTTGCCCAGGATTGAGGATATTTTCCGACACATCCCTGCCGATCGCAAAGCGCTCCGCACGCGGAAGGTAGGCCCTATCGTTATCCGGATCAAAGAGTTGCCTCATCAGGATATTCAGCTCCCACACAGCATCTGACTGTTTCTCAACCGCATCTCGAACCAGTTGGCGTAAGACCTGGAACCCAGTCGCCGTGTCGCGCATTTTGTGAAGCAACAGATCCGCATGAATCTCGCGGAACCCGAAATTGTCCGGCATCGCGGCAATGCCCTCTTCGGCCGCTGAGAGCGCTGCCGGCCAATCCTTTGCTTCCATCGCCGATCGAATTGTCCGGCGGATTGAGGATACCCGCGCTAGGCGTTGGTCTTCCCCAATCCGTTTCGCATCAGCGGCTTTAGCTTCATCGCTGCTGCGCCAAGTGCCGTTGATAATTTTCGGCAAGACGTGGTCGATGTCGATCGGATTACCGATAAAGGCAATGTGGCCGTCGCGGTCGACGACGAACGATCTCGGAATCGCAAGAGAAGAGCTGGCATCCATCCAAAGCTTGTTCATTGCGCGGGTACTGTCGAACCCGATTCGATAGTTCAGATTTGAGAATTTTTCAGTCAACCATGCGTCCAACTTGGCGCGAGCCTCGTCCGCCGTTGCTGCTTTTTCATTAGCTGCGACTCCGACGACCGCAAGCCCCTCATCTTTATATTTTGCTTGCAGCTCTATCAGATGAGGCATCGCCTCCTCACATGGGGCGCACCAACTTGCCCAAAATTCGACGATGTACAATTTTCCTGGCTCGAAGTTCGTGAGGGGCTCGCCACGCAGCCAGTTCTCGACTTTGAGCGAAGGAGCAGGGGACGCCAAGCATAGCATGATGTTTTTCTTCCAACGTTACTGTTGCGCGACCCTGTCGGTTCACCTTAGTTAGCAATGACCGTGCCAGGCTGTCCGCGCGCACTAAGCACATGACAACGCTTTGAAAAACATCCACGCGCCCAGTAGGGTCGACTGTATGTAACCTGACAGGCTTTGCATCGGCGTCCGATTTCGGGCACGGATCGCGCCCTTCGTGCCGCCAAGGCCTTTTGCGAATGCGCATCCGTGATGCCGCGCTGGGCTAGTAGGAGGCGCGCGACAAAGCGGATGGTGCCCGCCGACCGACAAATTCCCAAGGGCCGGTCGTGGACAACAGCGGTCAGCATCGGATACGGCACCAGCTTTCTGAACCGAGCCAGCAAAGCGGCCTGTTCGGCGCGTTCCAGATGAACGCGGAAGCCGATGACCTCGTGCGCGTGCTGCTCCGTCGGAATTAGCAGGCACGAAAACCGGCGAGCCCTGCTTGAACATACGAAGCCAACTTTACCTCGCCAAAGCGGCGCAGTTACTTCTGTCGTCGTGTTGATTTTCCGTGCATTCCGGCTTCGACCAGTCGCGGGTGAGACTAAAGCAACAGGATGGCTCAACAGGATAGGTCGGAGATTGGAGATGGTACTGACCGCCTCGGGGCCAGCTCCGCGCACCGCTGCACGCTGGTGTGGTGTGGCCAGGACAACTTGCGAGCGACATCCTTCGCATTGGTGTTCGCAATAGCTAAGCAAATCCGCCCCGGCCTTGCGTGTTTGGTAATTGACGCAGGGAAGAACACTCTAACAGAATACGCGAACCGCGCTCGCGAAAAACGGCTCAACGATGACACGTAATCAGGAACGCCCGGCTTACAATTGGCGCCGGAGGCGGAGAATGTTGAATTCGAACCGGCAGCACATTGGCGTCCACGACCCTCAAATGGGCACCGTGGAAGCGGTCTGCCGGTTGAAATTCACTCCACATCCTCGAGGACGCGTGGTGCAGGCTGACTGAAGACTCTGTGCGATGAATATGCCGAACCAACTTGAGTTCCCGTGTCCACGCCTTCAGTCCCGCGTGAATAAACCGACGACTTCGCGGCGCTAGGTATCAACCATTGACCGTAGAAGAACCTCATGACTCCATTACCGCTCGCAGCGAATCGCCTAGTGGAGCGCAGTCCTGCTAGATGCGTGCAGCTACGCGCCTGGTTAATGTGCCGCTCGCAGGTCGGGTCGATCATTCGCGAGATGCACCTGACTGAGCCCTTGTGCTCACGGCCGACTTGCGAACGGCAAGACAGTTAAGATCATGAACTTCGGCGGCTCGTCGTTTCGGGATGCGGGTTGCTTACCCCATACATCGCACTAACTACGAAACAACTAGATCCGCATTGGTCGCGATTCTGTTCGGAATGTGCTAACAGAATCCGCTAAGACCGTTGGCGTATCTGTAGATGGACAATGCGAGGGTGCATTATGACCTAGTGGAGAGAGCAGAGCTGGTCCGGAAAATCTCTTCTGTCAGCCGCATTGCGCGCTGCATGCTAGAGTGCTTCACCGCAGAGGGGATGAGTATGCTTCCACCCCTGGAAACGTGATCTCTTGTAAGCAGTTGGCGCCACACGAGATTGTCCGAACCTGGTCCGACGTAGACGATGTTGCCACTGTTGCGATCAATCCATCCGCAAAATGGGTAAGCTTCAGCACCTGTTCTGAACAGCAGTGAGCGCTAGCTCGTCGTCCGTTAAGAAGCCGAATTGAGTGGGAGCGGACAGGCAAGCGTATGCGATAGCTGGATCAGGAAGAGGCACAAGAGTTCTCTGAACCAGGCGAGGATACGGCGGAAGTTGTGGCCGACTGCTGAGAGCACGACGTTGGCGGCGTCGCCGGCGCGGCCTTTGAGATAGCAGCGGCCAAGGTGACCTTCGGCCTTCAGATGCCCGATGATGGGCTCGATGGCGGAGCGGCGCCGGAGCTCGCGCTTGATGGCGCCGAACACGCCGCGCTTCTGGCCCGAAATGAAGACGCGACGGGGATTTTGCGTGTCGCGGCCGCGATATCCCTTGTCGACATAGGCCCGCTCGATCGGACAGCCGGTGAGCGCCTCGGTGCGCGGTCGATGACGTCCCGCAGGGTATGACCGTCGTAGGGATTATCGGGCAGCGACCTGGCGTGCAGTACGAACAGGCCACCGGGCGCCCGGCGGTTGTTGGTGACGATGGAGGCCTTCACGCCGAACTCGTAAGGCGCGGCGGCCTTGCCTTTGCCGATGCATTCCACCTCCGGGGCATGGAAGGAATAAAGCTTCCAGCCGCGCTGGCGCTGCTGCTGCGAGCGGATTTGCACGGCCCGGCCAAGCGGGAGGGCGAATGCCTCCTCCAGTGCCGGCTGGCCCTCGATCTTGCGGCGGATGTCGCGGATGATACGGCCGAGCCGGCTGCGCAGAATGCGCAACTGCCGCTGATGCCGGCTGAACTGTTTGGCATGGGCGTAGCGGCCCGCCATCATCGCGGCGGCCTTGGCCACACGAGAATAGGATTGCCGCAGCCTGACGGCGTGCCTTCTCGCCAGGCGGTTGAGCCCCTTGATAGCCGCATGAAGCAGCTTGGCATCGGTCGGAAAGGTGATGGCCTTCGGCTGCACCGTGGTGTCGACCGTGACGCGCTTGAGGTCCTGGCCGCGTAACGCGCCGGCCTCGTGCGCCACCCGCAGGCTCTCGGCCAGCAGCAGCTCCAACTTGTCGCCGAGCCGCTTGCGCCAATGGCTCAGGTCCGAGCGCTCGTGCGGGAAGACATGCTGAAAGAACTCTTCGCCGGTGAAGAACTGGAAATACGGGTCGTGAACCCAGCGCTCGCAAACGCCCTCATCGGACAGCCCGTAGGTGTGCTTGAGCAACAGCAGCCCGATCATGAACCGGGTCTCGATCCCGGGCCGGCCATTCTCGCTGTAGAGCGGCGCGACCTCGCCGTCGATCCAGTCCCAATCGATCTTGCCGGCGAGCTGAACCAGCTCGTGCTTCATGTTGATGATCTGGTCCAGCCGCGCCCGGAACAGATCGTTCGATCCCGTCGTCCTGTGCTTCTTCGGTCGCATCGGCCCCTCCGATGCACCACAGAATCATGGTCCGCAACGAAAGGGAATCCACAAACGAAAATTGCAAGGTTTGGGGGCCTCAAGCCCCCAAACCCTGCAATCTCAAATGCCGCCGCAACTAAAAAACTGACTCCTGCTCAATCGCTTAGAGCCTTGTTCACGGACGACTAGCTCTCCTGGATGCACTCGGCATCACGTGGGCTCAAGGCGGATCAGGATGAACGGTGTGGGGTTTATTTTACCCGCGACGCAGACTTGCCCTCAAGAAGCTTGCACAAGCCGAAATCCAACCTCTACGTATTCGGAAATAGTACTAGTTGCCGAGATCCATGAAGACAGAGCAGAACGCACCAATTTCAGGGTCCCAATCTGCTGTTTCGTGCGCTCAAAGGTACACACGGCTCTGAGGACGAGCAACCGGCTGCCGGGCTGTGAAACCGTACCTGCGCTCGCGAGTCACAACGTGTCAGATGGAAGCACGTCAACGCCGCTCGTTTCCGGACGACCACAACCGGCAAGCCGTCGATCTGGTCGCATGGGATTGCTCGCTTACGGAAGGAACGAGCGGTTGCGCATGGAGCGGGACATTTTGATAGGTCAATGTGTTGCGCGCAGCGCGTCGAGGGCGATGAAGTTACGATGAGAAGGCTCGACTTGTCGAAGAGAACTTGCAGGCGGGCCAGACGGGTGCGGTATCGCGCGCTGGCACGGGTGGCTCACAGCGTGTTGTTCACTTGAAGCCGGCAAGCGCGCCAGGGTCGGCTGCGCGGTGTGGCGGCTCCGATCTCGAGCGACGCGGCACAAACGGCCTCTTCCCCGCCTGGGTAGCGTGCAAGGGTTGGAATCATCGGGATTGAGCTCGGCGGCTGTCGCGTTCGCGTTGACCGTGGCTGGGACGTTGAGACGCTGCAGCGACTTCTTGAGCTGCTGCAGCGACGATGGTCCAGATTCCGAGCCGCGTCAGGGCTTGAATCGCTACTGGCGACATCGACATGCGTCGGCCTGCGAGCCTCGCTCTTACATTCCAGGAGATTCTGAGGCGCAATCCGCGCGCTGGCGATCTCTACATCTTCCGGGAACGTCGCGGCGATCTGGTCAAGATCCTCGGCATGACGCAATAAGCATATCGCGGCAAGTTCATCTGGCCGTCGGTCGCCCGGCGAGGTATCGATCTCAGCGGCGGTCTTCCGCAATCCGCGAGCTCGCGACTTCGCGTACGAGACTATGCGGGTCATGGACAAGGCTAAAGATCTGAGCCATTGGCGCACGGCTTGCGACCTCGTAGCGGATGCGCCAGTCAGGATCATGCTGCAGCAGGGACACAACCTGCACAGATAGTCGTTGGGCTATCTCCAGTCTTACCGACGCGTCACGATCGTCGATCATGCCGAGCAACCATTCATTTGGTATGCGCCGTGCTACAACACGGCGGACCTCGGCTTCCTCGTCATTCATCATTTGGGGGAGCAGTATAGGCTCGATCCGACTCGCGACGACAAGGCGAACATAGTAATATTCGTCTGAGGCCATGGAAAGCAATTCTTCACCGTCGAGCAGGGTCGCTACCCGCCTCCTCAGCTCGGGACGCGGATGCTTCCGTAATTGCAACGCGTAGCTTCTAGGCAGGCGAAGTATCGCATTCCATTGCACCTTTTCATTGGGATCATTGATCAGCGACGGCAGCAGAGAGACCTTCGCAAACTTCGCCGCGATCGCCCTTACCTCACAATGCGGATGGCTGAGATAGCCGTCGGCGAGATCCGGATTCCGCTCGAAGAACCTCTCGATACTGCCGGGACAACGTTCGTTGACGCAGGCGTGCTTGAGCCGACATCCGCCGGTTTCGCTCAGTGCGAGATGCTCGCACAATGCGCAGTCAAGCCGGTGGCCCTCCCAGTCAAGAGCCTTGTCGATATCATCAATCATTGTCCTGCCCACATAGGTTAGGCACGCCGCAGCAACGGCTTGCCAAATTTTGTCGGAGGTCGCGAGCTCCAGAAATTTTCCGAACGCCAGCCCTGCGCCTGCATCTGAATGGCGTGATTCTGGAAGCCGACTGTCCCGTCGATCGAACCGCCGACCAGCGCCTGCAGCGCTTTTTGAGCCACCGGCGTGGAAGTTCTCGATAGTAACGTCAAGGCCTTGGTCTCTGAATGCACCAAGCTTCACACCGAATTGAGAGGCATAGAGTTGAGGATCTGTGATCCCGCCGCGATCCTCAATTTCGCCTTCTCGAGCCCGGCGGCATCCGCCGAAATGACCGAGCAAACGGTTAGCGCCATGACCAGCATCATTCGTGTCAAAGCGTGCATGCGAAGCTCCGTGACTGTTGGGAGAGTGTTACGATCAGGTTTCATGAGCAGGCGCGGGCCGTCAAACCAGGAACTGCTTTTCCGCGCGCTCGACGATAGCGTCGAGGAGAACAACAGAGGCGGAGAGAACGATGATTCCAGCAAATACCCTGTCCGCATCGAGGACGCCCTTGGCCTGCGCGATCAAGTGCCGCAATCCTAGCGGGCGAGGAAGATAACCCGGTGGTGAACGGCAGGTACACGTGGCGCAGCAGGGAGGATTGCAGGCGCGCAGCAGGCGTGCATTCGCCAGCACGACCGGATTGACCGGGCACGCCTGAACGTGTTGAAGAATGCGACGAAGAGAACCGGCGTCAGCAGCCAGGAAAGACAAGATTCTCTCCAGCCAAATGAACTGCACCGCTTGGGAGCAGCGCAATTGTCGTGGGGCCAAAAACAACTACAGCTAGCATCAAAGACTGCCTTACAATCGATCGTTCCAAATTATCGCCACCGCTGCAAACCGTCGGGACGGACCAGGCACTGGCTTGCAACTCATCCACCGTACAGTTGTTGTCGCATGGACTTCTTGATCTCGATCAAGGCGCATGAAGTAAAGAATGGTCCGTGAAGAATTCCCAAGTCGTTGATTTGGAATCTGGAAACGGCTCTCTGAGGCAATCGAGTTTGCCGGGAAACGGATGTGGCGGAGGGGATTCCTTGCAAACTTGATTTGTGATTCACTCGCCTTTGAAGCTTTGGCGAGGGACCAGGAGGCGATGCGGTCACCGGAACGGCGGGAGACGGGAGAGCAGGATCTGTTCCGCTCGCGGTTCGACCAGATCATCAAGATGAAGCATCCGCTGGTGGCGCTGACGGTGGATTGGGGGTGCCTGGAGGAGCGGTTCGGCGAGCTCTACACCGATGATCCCGGCCGGCCGCCGCTGCCGACGCGCCTGATGGCGGGGCTGGCGATTCTCAAGCACACCGACGACCTCTCCGAAGAGGTGCTGTGCGAGCGGTCGAGAATCCTATTACCAATACTTCGGTGGCGGGGAGTTCTTCCATCACCGGCTGGTGTTCGACCCGTTCGTCGTTGACGCGCTGGCGAAACCGCATGGGCGAGAAGCGGCTGGCTACGCTGATCCAGGAGAGCCTGTCGGTTGCCACCAGGACCAAGGTGATCAAACCGTCCGAGCTGCCATGGGTGATCGTCGACACCACGGTTCGGCCCAAGAACGTGACATTCCCCATCGATGCCAAGCTTCTGAACCGGCCCGTGCGAAGCTGGTGCGGCTGGCGCAGCTGAACGGGGGATTTACGCCAGTCCTATGCGCAGCTGGATAAGCTCGCCCTGATCCAGCATCAGCGCTATGCCCATGCCAAACCGTTCAAGCGCGCCAACCGGATCCTGAAGAAGCTGCGCACCTATCTCGGCCGCTTCATCCGCGACATCGGTCGCAAGATCGAGGGGAATGGCGGGCTCGAAGCGGCGTTCGCAAAGCTGCTGGCGCTGGCGCGGCGCGTGCGCGAGCAGCAACGGCGTCAACCCGGTCCGAAGGTCTACTCTCTGCACGCGTCGGAAGTCGAATGTATCGGCAAAGGCAAGGCCCATCGGCCTTACGAGTTCAGTGTCAAAGTCTCCGTCGCGACCACCCTCAGCCAGCCAAGGGTGGCCGGTTCGTCACCCATGTGAAGGCGCTGCCAGGCAATTCCTATGACGGGCACACGCTGGCCACTGTGATACCGGACATGGAGGCGCTGGTTGGCAGCACCATTGCGCGCATCCTCGCCGACAGGGATACCGCGGCCACACTCGGCCCCCATCGCCGCGGCCCGACTAGCTCGAATCCTTCGAAGCGGGCGAAGTCCATCCGCCGCGAAGTCAGACGGACATTCCGAACGTACATCTCACTCTCGAGGAGTTTGCACGATTGTGATCTGCGTCAGTCATCTGTGCAGAAGAAACCACCGGCTAGGCAGCTTGCGCGATCAGTCGAGATCGTGCTTGAGATTCTCTAGCCGCTTGGATCCAAAGATCGTGGGTCGGGGAGCGCGTCTTGTTCCTGACTACTCGGTCGAATTTGGCCATTACTGGCGACCACGATCGGCGTTCGCCGCGTGGACCGATGCGATGCGATCTTTCGATCACAATGCCAGTCCTGGCTGCACAATGAAGAATGACCTTGAATATATCCGCAACTGCCGCTAGTGCCGGCTGGTTGGTTGAGTACAATGACGGGGCGTAAAGTGGAAATCAGGCAGGACGATCCGACGGCGCCATATGTCGCCGACTTGTTAGCATATCACTTAAGAGAGCTGCGCAGCGTCATGGGCGAGCACGCGCGAGCGCTGGACGCGACTGGCCTTTCGGGCGCGGCCGTTACTTTCTGGACGGCCTGGCAGGGTCATGTGCTGGTTGGATTCGGTGCTCTCAAGCAACTGGATCGCACGCATGGAGAAGTGAAGTCGATGCGCGCTTCGCCCGCCGCACGGAGGACCGGGGTCGGTCGCGCTATTCTACACCACATCATTGCTGAAGCCCGCAACCGAGGGTATGCACGCCTCAGCCTCGAGACCGGTACCGCAGCGCTGCACGCTCCTGCGGTCGCGCTCTACCGCAACGCGGGCTTCCTTTCCTGTGAGCGGTTCGCGGACTATCAGGAAAGCCCGCACAACCAGTTCATGAGCCTCGACCTCTCCACTTGAATGCCCTCAGGTTGCAGGTTGGTCGGGAGCTTGCCCATGCACCAGAGGAGTGATCGCGTAGCCTGATTCGACGTGCTGACAAGGGATCGAGGACCCACGACGAGAACCCGATGCCGGTGATCCCTCCACCCCAGGATGAGGTCGATGAACGTACGCTCTCCTCAGAGAGCAACGGAAGCGTTACAGATTGATAGTGCCCGAAATGCCAGAGGGACAACAGCCGAGGGGAACCAGCGAGCAAGCGCCAACCACATGATCGCCCTCGTCAGCGTTGAGGGATCAGTCGTTGGTGAAGGCGACGACCAGCACGTCACGGTAAGCAACTGATTTTTTCCTGTTAATCATTTGGATCGGGCTCACACCGTGCATGACGATGTTGTCATCAGCAATCATAATATCGCCCGGCGTCTCCAGCGTGAAACGGACCAGTTCATTTTCGTTCGCATCAGTTATAACTGTTTCGCCACCGTTGACATTGCATTTCCGCACCATGAACGAGCAGATGTAGTCGACGCCGTCGCGATGCAGACCCTCGGGACTCGGCTCCCCAGGCCTCTCGGTCGCGACAATACGGTACGGGTGCAATTTGATATTCCAGTTGAGATGGCCGGAGGCCGCACTGTAGCTAGAGCCCATCCACCGCATCAGACCTTGGAAAAACCTGTTCTCCAGAAATCGCCCGTCGATCGCCTCGAAGTGCCGTTGGAACCCTCCGTTGAGCCGATTGATCATCGCCGACTGTTCGTAGGGAGCGTGAGGAAGCAGAGCTAGATGGCCGTCATTCGCGCTGTAGAAAAGCTGACTATAGCGGCGAAAGCGATATGTTCCCCCGTCTCGCATATACTCGTCGAGCAGAAGATCATCCCAGCACGTCGCAAAATCATGCCAACTCTGAGGATCGTAGAAGTCCCAGCGTTCGAAGTTCTTCGCGCCGCGTTCTACCCAGTACCCATCGCTAGTCAATGCATCGACAAGCGGGGTGCCAACCTTTTCGATAGCCATAGAAGCCGATATCAAGGGAGTTTCGATTGAGCGCGACTTTGGGTTTCTTTTGGGAGTCTCGTCGAAGTAATTCCGCAAAAAATCAGCCCGCGAACGCGTGCCGCGCTCGCGGGCCTTTTCGATTTCCCAAGCATCACGATTAGTGAGGTAAAGCGGGCGGTCAGCGCGAATTGAGTTTGGCAGGCACGATTGATGATCGATGTCAAAGCGGACCGTTCCCGTCACGCGTTGAGCCAGCGACAATATGCCTGCTTCCGCGGCCGCCTTTACGTCCGAGTTCCATCTCCCTTCCACGGCTTCGAGCGTCCAACTTCTCTCTAAAGCTTGCTTCAGAATGATGGAATTCGCAGACAAGGTTGCCGTTTCCAGGTGCCGAAGGGCCTGCATCAAAATGAACGCAGCTGGGGCCTCACGCACCTCCAGAACCTTCTCGCCATCATCCAGGTGCTCCAATCCTAAAAATCGGCCAAAGCCGTAGGAGCCGACCAGCGCATTCAGGTGAGCAATTGCATCCGCAAACGCCACAGCTTCACCGTCGACCTGGACGAGTTCACCCTCCTGGATGCCGAGGGAAACTGAGCAAGGGCCAACGTCAGGTTGGCGCCGTGACCAAGTGAAAACTTCCTCCGGGAGCGTAAAAGCTTCGGGGTTGTCCAATGGGCCCGATTCAAATTCTCGGCACCAGATGTTCGCGTCACCGCTAAGCTTTCGACCGGCGTAATACGTCAAACCGTAGCTCGCCAACGCCCTCGCCTTGTCTTCGCGCGACAAGGCGCTGTATTCGTAAGGGCTGCCGAAAAGCCCTAAAAAGTCTTCGGCAGATATCGCCGTATTTAAGCGCCGCAGGCTGTTCTGAGACTGGTTCGCGGTGTGCAGCACGGCGCCCGCATTGCGCTCCAACGCGACGCAAACCGCGCGTTGCGCGACCAAGGGGCGAGAGAGAGATGAACTCACGGGGTAGATGTCGAGGTATTTCGCGTGGGCCTTAAGGGCTGGCTTCACGTATCGGTCTGCAAACTGCACCCTACGGTCTTCGATCAGCAATTCCGCGCCAAATCGCTTGGCGGTCGTCTCCAGCGCCTCAACTTCGACAGCCTCGCCGAGGTCAACACAAAGCGCCGTTACACTCGTAAAGCCCGCCTCATACAAGAAGCAAAGGAGGTACGAACTATCTAGGCCGCCGCTGAACAATGTCACGACTGGCGCGCTCTTGTCAGGAATAGAGATGAGGTCTTGGAAACATCGAATTTTTCTGACGGTCATCTGTGATTGCTCTCATCTTGACCAGCAGCGCAGCAGCTACAAGGGCTGTTCTGGTGTGGAACGTCGTTGATCTAGGCAACGAGCCAAAGCTCCAAACATCGGCAGCCCTTGGCTATATCGCACGACAAACGTTAGAAATCGTCTCGCAGCGAACCGCACAATCTCAACATCCCGCTTCTTCTGTGCGCCGATCGACGTAGGAAAGTCTCAGTCGAGACTCCACAGAGAAAGAATATCTGCCTTGTATTATTGTCATGCAACCTACCAAAACGCGTCGTTTGACTCGAGAGGTCATCTCTCGTCAACATGCATCATTCAAAAACGAGTGCACGACGCTTCTATGACAGCCGCAATCGACATATCATTTCCTCTCGATGAGGAATTGTTTATGGACCATCGCCTCAATATGAGCAGACTGCAAAAGCGCTACGTCAACAGCAGGGACTGTTCAGATTGGCTAATAGGGCCCCGAGTTCGGGCCGCAGTTATGGCGCGATCTACGAGCACCGATTCCAAACGGAGAGGCGATTTACTGAGGCAGTCCGTGCTTGAGCTGTTGGAAGGCTTGAAGGTTGAAGTCTTTACCTGCCTACCGATTCGGTCTCGAGCCAACGCCGAGTATCGCACGACCGCTGATGTTTCCGCTTCGGTTGCCTTGCGCTCGCAGGACGCGCGAACATGACCCTCAAGCGCAGTGCCTATGCAAGCGCGATTGGGGCTGCTGGCTTATGGGGCGGCAATTTCGTCGCGGTGCGACTTGCACTTGACCACTTCGATCCATATCTGCTGACCGCGTTGCGGTTCTCGATCGTAGCGATGCTGGTCCCTCTTGTCGGTTGGCCGCGTGTGCCTACGCGAACCCTGCTCACGTACACTTTAGGCTCTGGCATCGGCCAATATCTGCTGTCGACATTGGCAATCGATCTGGGCTTATCCCCCGGCCTCGCGGCGTTGCTGATCCAGTTTCAGGTCTTCATATCCTTGGCTCTCGGTTTCCTGATGCTCCGGGAACCGGTGCGGACGACCACGATTGTTGGAAGCGCCTTGGGCGTAGTCGGCCTTATCGGAGTGCTGGCCACGGGTGGCAGCAAGGCGCCGTTGGTCGCGAGTGCCATATGCCTGCTCTCGGCTGCCGGCTGGGCTATCGCAAACATGACGCTCAAGCAAGCGTCTGAAACGGTGATCCGTTTGCAGTGTGCGAGTGCGTTGATCTGTCTGCCTGCCGTCTGGGTTGCGCGTGCGCTGATGCGGCCCGCTGCCCCAGCGGTGGGCGAAGCGCTGACACAAGCGCCGCTCGCCGGCTGGCTGGCCGTGGCTTACGTGGCTATTGCGTCATTCGCCATGGCACAGATTCTTTGGGGCCGGGCCATTACTTCCATTGGTCTGGCTTCGACCTCCCCCATCGCACTCTTGATCCCAGTGTTCGGGGTCGCTCTGGCTGGCTTAGTGCTAGGAGAACATCTGAATTTTCAGGTACTGACATCGGCTGCGATCGTTCTCCTGGGCGTCGGCCTGCATGTCGTGCCAATGGCGTTGAACAGAGCGCCAGTCGCACGCGATTAAATTTCGGCGTAGGGGCTTCGCCCTCGACCTCGACTGAGCGACCCGCGCGCGGTGCTGCCTAAACGTCGCGAGGAGATCGGCGAGAACGAGACGTCAGGAACATGATCCGCATCGTAACGCAGCCTTTTTGATGGGCGGACGAAAGGGGCCTCTGGATAAGGCGTGGGCCACGACGCGGGTTGACCAGGGGTCAGTCAGCCTGTCACCACCGCTGACTTTCCCATAAACAGCCGCGATGCAATCGGTCAGGGCCGCCACTCAACGCCGCCGATGATCGCGATCTGGTTGCGAGCACCCCATGAATGAAATCATCGCTTCCGGTCAACAGCTGACCGGTCTCAAGCTTCATTGGCAATTTGCGAGCTGGAACGCTCGGCTTGAACAGGCGATCGCGGACGGTTCGAACGGGGTTGCCGAGGATTTCTATAAGGAGCAGGGTGGCGTACCTGAGATCCCTTTCGACATCGAAGATTACCAGGCGCTCCTCATCCCGCTGATTACGTTCATGGCGAATCCCGGGGCATTCAGGAGAGAGGACAAGGACAGCACTCCGACAGACGATAAGAACGACACCAAAAAGGCGGAAGCGAAGCAGGAGGAGGCCAGGAAGGAGGGATCGACGCGAGTTTTCATGGCCCTTGCCCGTCGGCAAATGCAATCCTGTCGTTTGGCAGGATCGGAAAGGGCGCGGATTGGACAACGGGTGAGCAGGAGAACGGTAAAGTAGCAATCTCGGCGCGCTTTGTTGAGTCCGAGGGCAAGCGCTACGGCAACACCTGACCGCAGGTCAAAGCGAGTCCGGCCGCTCCGAAACCGGGAGAACCATCAACTTACGAGATTGATTGGGATTTTGACCCGGGCACTTTGGCCGGTCTTATCGACCACAGAATTCCGGCCGTTGCGCCGACCGCCAGGCTTCCAAGGGTTTTTAAGGTCGCAATACTACACGGTGGCGTCCTGCTACCTTTTCAGGAAGGGCAATTTCGGTCTATCCGAGGTCGAGGTATGGAAGGATCGGGCGAACCGCAAGGAGCTGCATTTCAAGCCTGACGATATCAGCGACATGCGACCGTCTGTAATCGTCAATGGCTTCGACGATATGCGATCAGCCTATGGGCTCAAGCGCGCGTATGGCGTCGACCCCAGCAACGACGACTATGAAGTCGATTCCGGGTGCACCATGCTCGAATTTGAGCTGTCCTGGGCGCAGAGATTCCGGCGTGCGAGAGCGCGCATTGCCCTGGAGAAATGCCACCCGGGCAGCGCGCGCATAGCGACCCGGAGGGGCATGCAGGAGGAGTGCAACGACGAGACCGGTTTGAGCACGGCAACCCTGGTCACCCACAACTCCTAAAAACGGCATGGGAAACGTATGTACCGATCACGCTTATCCAGTAGCGGAGAAGGGGAGTGCTGCTGGCGACAGCACAAAGAGCTGCAGGATGTGCGTAGCTCAGCCTCAGACGGGAATTTTGCTCAAACACGCCGCCCACGTCAAGTCAATCCTCATTGGAGCAGCGGAAGTCGGCTGGTTCACATTCCTTCGACAATCTGTGATATGCGACGGCGTTTGACCCACCTCAGCGGAATACGCGAGAAGCGACCGAGGGAAGAGCTGCTCGTATGGACGAGATGAGCCAACGGCTTCGACACTTCGAAACGTCTCGCTTTGATTTTCTCGTGCGGGCAACGGACCTCTCACAGCGTCTTGAGATACTCGACAAGTGCGCGCCGCTCGGCGTCGGTCAATTCTGGCCCGATGACACCAGGCGGCAGCTTCGCTAAGTCGGTTTCCTTGCCTTCAAACGAATGTCCACGATTGCTGTTCCCAAGCAGCGACACATTGAATTCCGTCAGACCGGCCGCACAGGCGTCGCTCGCTTGTGTTTTCGTAACAAGCCCAACATTGACCGGATCGAATTCGCGGCTGCCAACGCAGAAGGACGTTGGCCGCTCCTTCTGCGGCAACAACATGTGTCTCAGCGTCGGCACGGACCCGTTGTGCAGATACGGAGCTGTCGCCCAAACACCATCCAACGGGCGCGCCCGATATTGAGGTTCGAGCGCAAGAACATCTTCGTCCTTTCCGTTATGGTTCGCTCGGGCCCCAACGTAGACTCGTTGGTTTTGACAATTCTTCCTGGGTCCCCAGATCTGCTGCTTGGCTTCTTCGGAGGTGCCGTTCGCAATCAGCCATTGGTCGATTGTCTTTCCGACCACGTCCATGAGTGCGAGTACGAAAAGAGGATCTGCCCCTTTGTTCGCTGAAAGGCCGCAAGCCCAGGCTTTGTTGAGGTCATCGACTGGACTCAATCCAAGTGACTCGGGTAGGTGAACGCGGCGCGTGGTGAGGACATCGGATTGTTGACGATCGGTACCAATCGCCGTGACCGGCATCTGGACCACATTGAAATAGTGGCGCCCCCCTATGTCCACCCAATTCTTCTCGTTCTTGGCGGAGCGATCGGGGTTCTCCGGCTTCCAGAACGAATCCCCCGGCCATCTTTTGTCGAAGGCAGGATCGTTGACCGGGCCTCGGTGGCATTCAAAGCAGTGCGCGCGATAGAGATCGCGGCCTTTTTCAACGAGCTTTTCGTCAATGCCCCATGCTGGGTCGCTCCGGAATTTTTCCTGAGCGTCCTTCCACTTGGGCGCTACGAGCCCGGTAAATTTTCTGCCGCTTGCATCGGCCGCCGAAAAAGGATCCGCGCCGCGCAGAAGCTCTTCGAACCGCGCGATGTCGGATAGATGTATCGATGAGGCAAAAAGCGGTCGTCCGGGCGCGGGCGCGGCCATATTGATTTTCGCGCTGACACCGAGCGCCTCGCCTGAATTGCGAACAAGTTCGTTGAGAACGGAGGCGTCATATTGCGCCCACAGGAAATACGGCGTGTCCCAGATCGGCGGAAAGCTCACGGGCGCATCGTGGCGGGCTAAGTTGCCCTTGAGGAGTGGATCGGCGAGTTCGCCGGTCAGGGGATCGACTAGGTTGCTATAGAAAACCTGGTTCCCGATCCGGTTCAGCGCGTCAAGTCGACCGAAACCTTCATCGAGATCCGCAACTCCCTGTTCCGTCAAAAGCCTATCGCCCTGCGCCTTTTGTTTTTTGATCTTTTGAAGTGCAAGGTCCAGATCGCTTCGAAGCAGCTTTCGATCAACGCCTTGACCTTTGATCTGCTCCAGCCTGCTGGCGAAACGCTCAAACCGCCACGGCAAAATCAGCGTGTAGCCGATAGACAGCCCGACGACTCGTTCAACCTCCCCGAGGTTGACCATCGCCGGCCCACCGTCGAACCTAAGGCTGACATTTTTGTACTCCAGATGCCCCGTATGACAGGCGGCGCAGGTCAATCCGATCTGATCTTCGTACGAGCCTCCCGTCGCCGGGTCGACGCCGCCCTTAAGGATGGCAAACCCGACAGGCAAGCCATTTGGATTGTCGGGTAGGTTTGGAGTCCAACCGGGGCTCCCACCGCCCGCATTCGACCCATCCTCGCGATAACCGTATGAGGGCGCGTTACGGGCGAAGTCCTTTGAGCTAGGACTTGGGATAAAGCCAAGGCGGCGCAGATAGTCGTCGTCCGTCAAGCTCGTGTAAGAGAAGGACAGCTCTGGGCGCTCCAACGCCAGGAACCATTGATAAGGAACAGGTATGGTCGCCGTCCCCTGCGAGGTGTGGTGAAACCAGTAACGCTGGCGCGAGCTCCAATTCTGCGGCAGCCAATAGGCGCTTTCGATTTTCGACGGCTCCGGCAAGGTAGCAGGCAGCAGTTGAGCGAGCAGATTTGCGTCGTTCTTGATTTTAAGAGCTGCATCGCGAACCTTCTCAGGCGCGAAATACACCAAGCCGGCCGACACAATCGCGACGACGACGATTGCGAACAACAGCCCGGCGACATGAGGCCAGCGCCTCACCCAGGAATAAAGGCGAGAGCCGAAAGAACGTCTCCCCATAGCAAGTACTCCATCTATCTCTTTCGCGCGTTCAGCCCGGCCGGCGGGCAGCCGGAAACGGCGACGGCGTCTGTTACTTGTTCAGCAATTGGATATTGATGAAGGCGACCACGTCGGCCGTCTCGGCTGCCGCGCGCCGCGTTATCGTCGCCGCCGCCGGTCCGCCCTGCAAGAACGATGGGAACCAACCGAAATTGCGAACATTCCAGTTTTCCTTTGGCAAGACCGCCCGGTCCACGCCCGGCACCGCGAAGTTTGCAACTTTCCTGACGAGTGGCTGCGCCGTCTCGGTGTGACAGCTGACGCAATCCGTATTGAAGAAGTGGCTTTTCTTCGGGTCGGCAATGATATTGACGATTTCGAGTATGCGACTGTTGGGCACGTTGCCATCAATGAACTCGGATGTCGAAACACCCTTGCGATCGGCCACTGCTAAAGGCGGATTCTGCAATGCCGCGTGACGACAGGTGATCGGACTCTGATTGTTGGTAATCGGCTGCGGGATGACGTGTTTTCCGCCAATGATGCTGAACATCTGCGCTGCGTGTACGCCATCAAGCGTCGGGCCCGGCACGGGTATTAAGCCAGCCTGCGGGACCCTTAACATCGAGACGAAAATCCAGGGCTCGGGCGGCGAGATGCCCATGACAGCCATGGTGTTGAGGCGCTGCGGTGAAAGATGCTTCTCAAGTAGGGCCTTGAGTGCATCACGAAACGCCTTTGCCGATGCCCCAACAAGGCCCGGATGCACATTCAGATCACCAGCAGTCGAGATTTTGACATTGCCAAAATGTCCGGCTGCAAGTTGATCGCGCAAGGTCGCGATGTCACGAATGATTGCCTTGAAGGCTTCATCATCCGGCTTGAACCGCGAAAACGGCGCACAACCGTCGAGAGGCGGATCCGGGTCGAGGCTAAAGTTAAAGATGAGGTGGCCGGCGGTGTCATGAACTTTGAATCCGTCTGGTCCATTGGTTACCGGCTGAATGATAAGGCGGATTTGCGGCTGTCGGCCAAACTGGGCAATGACATCCGGCGACAATCCCGGCGCGCCCGGGTCGATTCTGATGCCGGCAACAAACCAGGCGTCGATTTTTTTCACGGCATCGGGCAGCTGGATGTGGCGTACGCCTGAGTCTGGCACTCCTGGACGCTCGGGATGCTCGGCGTTGGCGATAAAGCGTGCAAAGTCTGCGTCGGAAAAAAGTCGCTGCGGAGCTCCTATGGGGCCGGCGAGATCGGATGCCGCGATCAGATTGGCCAGATCAGCCGACGACTGCGGTGAAGGGAAGAGGATGGACACATCGTTGGGCGAAAGCGGCTTTGCGGCCGTTTGCGCCGGAGCCGCTCCCACCCCCAAAGCCGTGACGAACACCACCCCCGCCGCAAACAGTCTTGCAAGCCGTCGACGAACACTTGAGCCGCACATTTCACCCCTTGCCGTCATTGGCAATCCCCCTTTGAGACCTAAAACGTTCAAACATCAGTCGTCGAAATCTCGGCGCAACGTTCACTCAACAAGCAAAACGGACCGGCGGCTCAAGCTTCTCATTCGTCACCGTAGAACTGGCTTTGCAGGGTCTTGATTTTCGTCGGATGCAACGCCTCCTCGATACAGCCGAGGAACATCTCACTCCTTGCATTGACGCGCGCGCCGTCAGCCGGGGCATGTTCCATGTCCGTCTGCAATGCACGCACGGCCGTCCAATCCTTCGCACGATCTTTCAGCAACTCGAACAGTGTCTGATGGTTTTCGTAAGGATGGAGTCGAAAGTGAGCGAACGTCACCTTGGCTGCAATCTTTGCATCCCTTAGGGCGTCGGGAAGCGTTAGCAGATCAAGTCCTTCCAACTCGTCAAGCTGTTGCGTTTGCCTCTGTGCTTCCAGATATTGTTCGCGCCCGACCAATTGATACATTCCTCGCGGACGAAACAGCCATCCGTCATCCGTTCCGGGCTGATTTCCGAACGGGTTGCCGTCGTAGCCAAGAACGAAGTTGGCCAACTCTTTGGGATGGTTAAGCAATGAGTTCGCGTCGACGGCCGGCCTGTTTGCGGCCACAAGCTTTGCGTTGTTCTTGTCGATGCGATCGCGCCATTTCTGCGGGAGTTGAGACACCGCGCTGTAAGAGAAGTTCTCGCTGCTGCGCGTAAAGTCGGAGCTGTCGTAGGAGACTGATCCCAGAATATAGGCCAGGATCCGGGGATCCGTCTCCTCGACGCGATCCCATTCTTGCAACAAGGCTTTGACCTGCTCGGTCTGAAAATATGCCATATAGCTCTTGCGATATGGCGGAACAGGTGAAGGGGCCGGCGAATGGTCCTTGCTCGATTCAGTCAGCTGGTGCGCGTAGGATGCGACTTTATCCTGATATTTCTCATACCCGCGCTTTTGCAACCAATTGCTCTCATAACACGCAAGCAATGGCTGTGGCTTGATCTTTGGAGTTGGTCGATATTCCTTGGCTAGCTCGTCGGCGTAGGCAGCCTGTGCGAGTTTGGCGTCTTTGAGCGTTTCAAATGCGGACGCGACCGATCCATTCAGAAGATGAAACAACTTCACTTGCAGGCAATCAGCGTTGCTCTGCCGCTGGCGGGACTGATCGAAGTCGTCCTTCGGCACGCAGTCCCAAAACCGGCCACTGCTCAGTGAGATGATATCTTCGGTCTGCTGGGACAACGTCCACCCGAGCGGAAGGCTATAGAACAAGCCTGTTATGTCGGTTCGGCCGAAGGCTGGAAAACGCTGCACGCTGGGGGTGACTTCCGCGTCCGGCCGACGATCGATGCTGGTTGCATGATGGAGCGCGACATAGGTTCGGGAGCTTCGCGTGCTCAAGAGCGCGCGTACCGGCTCCATGAGCTCACCGAACATGAATGAACCATGATCACCGAATTGCCCGCTCACCAGGGACAGCAGGTAGATCCGGAATTTTGGCGCGTCAGAAGTGCCCTTGATGCTGTTAAGCTTCTCAATCAGGTCGAGCGCGGTCTCGATCCCCGAATTCTCCACATATCCGCCATCCACTAGGCGCGCCTGCGGGTTGGTGGTTATGCAGTCATTCTTCAATGAGACGGTCGCTGCCGGTGTCACCCATGGAAACCGCGCGCTCGTGAATGCGGCTGTGCTGAGCGGAATCCGAACTGAGTGGCTCTTGACCGTTTGGTCGGCCCCCGTTGTCACGCGTTCGAGGCTCGCGAGAATACACAGGTCCGTGTCATTCGGGTGTAGCGGATCGAAATCGAAGGGAGAGATGACGGCCCGTTTGCCGCTGCCCGCATCTGTCGTGTTGAACAACAGCGCCGGCATGTTGTTGCCGGCTGTCCAATGGGACTGAAAGTCGGCCCTTAGCAGATTGGATTGATCGCCGGTGCCCTTGTGGCTGTCGAGCATTCTGTCGCCGGCGTTCTCCAAAGTATATTCCAGAAAACGCGCGCGATCGAAGGCCGGGATCGCGACCGGAGAGAACATCTGAGTGAAATCGGTAAAGAGGAAGCCGGCAACCAAAGGCGACAGAAAATCGGTCGCCAAGACGCTTGCAACGCGCTGCTCCACTGGGCCGGGGGCATCAATATCTTGGACTCGTCCGACACCGGCCAGAAAGTCCGCGATTTTCGGACATGTCTTTCCGTCGGCGGCATTCGAATCAAGGGACGCATTCTCGGCGTGGAGCGCAGCGGCGAAGATGGCGGAACCGACGCTGCCTCCGGAGACAGCGCTTATCGCAAAAAGGTGCTGTCGAAATGCCGGACAGAGATCCTGCATCCTCGCAAGAAACCGCGCCGCATTATTGGCAGCATAGATACCTCCTCCTTGAGCCGCGACAATGAAGACGGGATATTCGCCGAGCCTCCTCGCTTCTTCCAGCCGCGGCTTCTGTAAGAGCCACTCACGGAACGCCGCGACCGCAGACACGCGCGCGTCTTTCGGCAGGCTGTTTGCTTCAGCGACGGTGCGCAGTTCGTGGTCGTCGCCTCCCAACAAGGAGGCAAGCAGAAACAAGCCGCCAAAGACAACCGGTATAAATGGAAAGGTAAACTTGATCGTCAGTAGGGCGAAGTGGACGGTGAGACCAACGACGCAAACCGCAAAGAGAGCGATCACGCCGAACGATCCGAAAAATTGTGCGAGCCTATCCGGCAGCAGGATGAATGCTGTTGTCAACAGGACGATGCCCCCGATCGTGAGCGCGAGAAACCTGTAGCGGATGAAGTAGCTATTGTTGGCGCGGCTCGCGAGATCAATCGATCGATCTCTTGATCCCATCCGCCACGTAAATATCACGAAGCAGACGAGCATGATCAGCATGGCGATTGCGAGGATGAGCAGCATGTTACGCTCAAACGCGAGCGCGTGGTCCTGAATGCGAAAGATACTTCCGACTTCCTCGATCTCCCCGACCTTTTTCGTTGGGCGCGACGCGAATTGACCTGCCGTCGCGGCGATTATCGGCAGCGCTCCGAGCAAAATGGGCGCAAGTCTTATGTAAAAGGCCAAACGACCCGTAGCGTGGGGGATTTCCGGCAGGGACGCAGTTGTGAGCTGAAACGCGCCTGCCCAGATCGTTACGGCAATCACGCCCAAGGCGGCGAACTCCCTGACGGTCACCCAACCAATGTCGTCAGCGGCTATCCGATAGAGCTCCTGGATCTGATCTGGCAGATACAGCAATATTGAGATGGATACCGACAGGACAATCATCCACCGCAGGTTGCGTAACAGGGCAAAGAGCTGTTCGCGCACAGTCATCGCATCATTTCCCTCAGAGGTTCGCGGAGATACTCACGGAGTTAGTGAAGCAGACGCGGATTGCGGACATTCGTGCTGCTGGTACCGAACAGGATCGCGCCCCGTGGCATACAGGGGACCTGCAACATAATAAATATGGCGCGCTTGCGAGAAGAGCGTCGAAATTGATGACTTAACCTACAGTAGCAATCCGGCTTTGTCGACGGTGGATCGAGGTTTTTCGACGCGGAGTACCCGAGACTATGACGAACTCGTTGGCTACATTGCCAGTCCACGCGGCAAGCACACGCCTTTGTGCGTTGCGTACAACATTCCTCGGTCTCCCCTCGATAGATCGTCTTCGCTTACTCGCCGTCGGACATGCCCGGCGCGGTCAACGTACCGTACCTTGGAGTCAAAGTTTCTCAATTTGGTCCGACTAGACTTTGAATTTATGCGCCTAATTGGCTAACTGCGCAGCTTTTGCGCGCTCTCAAGTGTCGAGCCTAATCGTTGGTCTACGCGAGCAATGCGCGATACGTGGGCTGATAGAAACGACCTCAGCGGATTAAGATGCGCTTCGAGATGGCGCCCATTGGGCACGAGCGACAGTCTCGGGGCGGTATCGCGCTCCGATTGTGATCTGCGCAAATCATTACGAACGTGGCGCTGCCGGCCCGAAGCTTACGCAGCTCTCGAGATTCTCGCGCCGAAACGACGCAAGAGCTCCTCTACCTCGGCCGTAGCCTTGGCGCTGCTGAATAAGACTCCTTGCACCTGGTAGCAGCCCTCGACGCGAAGCCAATCGAGCTGCTCGGTTGTCTCCACGCCCTCTGTGGTCACGGTGATGTTGAGGCTACGTCGGAAACCCGAATCGCGCGCACTATGGCGGCGCAGCCGCATCGTTTCGCAAGGTCCTTCACAAAGCAGCGATCGATCTTGGTCTTGTCCAACGGAAAGCCGCGCAAGTTTTTTGGCCATGCGGCCATCCTTGCCGCAGGAGCAGGTGGCCTTGATGCTGCCATCGGCGTGCTGGGATGGATTGTCAGTGCGGCAAAGGGAATTCCCCCTTGCCTTTTTGCAGAAGCAATGCGTTTTTGGGTTGGGCGCCCGCAAGGTTGAATTGTCCGGTATCGCGCGGCAGCCGCCAAGCAGCGTGATCCTCGCGTAAGATCTGCAGGCGTTGGGCGGTCGCCGTCTCGTCAAGCCATTCGACCTTATCTTCGGCACCGCTTCGCAAGGCCTCCAGCCCGTCGGTAGTGACGAACTGAACGGCACCCGCGCAGTCCTCGCCGACATGGGAAATAAGGGCAAACACGTTGCGCGCGGCACCTGAAATCTTCGGCTCACCGTTCGAGCACGCGTTCGTCGTCGGGCAGGAGTCCCCAGAGGACAGCCTGCACTGCAGAGGGACCGTGCTCTTCGGCGCGAGCAGCATGGAAAGCGACAGCGGATAGGCTCCTGGCCTGGCGCCGGTCCCTGTCACAGACGAGGGTGAGCCGGCCGCGGGCGTCATTGCGCTGTCGCTTTGTGTCGACGCATGATAAGGGCTGGTTAGTCGGACAGCAGACGATCGAAATCCTCTAGCTCGTCGGGCGGCAACACCCGCTCGTGGGCGGCAACACACGAGATGCAACGCTGCGATGGCGCTTGAACTCGGCGTCTGGGCGATCCTTTTTGATGAAATCCACCGTATCGATTGTGCAAAGTTGCGATTCTTTTAAGCGCAGAGCTGCCCATGTTAGAAAGACATTCGAGGCCGTTGCCCGGCTCCGACTACGGTCTTCCCGCGTTGGAGCAACCCGTCGCCGGAGCGTAAGTGATGGAGTGCCGCGCCGGTCCGCGACACTCCGAATCGAGGGTCTCTTTTTGAATGTGCATCTCGGCGAGCCTCGTATTTTTGGCGAAGCCAATTGGTCGGCAAGCAGTAGCCGCCACATGTAGGCCGGGGTCTCCTGGGAGCCCCATACTTCGGGCCACTTCTCGGCATTCCCCAATAATCGACGGGAAGTAAGCGCGTGAGGCCTGAACAGGAACGGCCAGGCATTGTCCCTTTCTCCAGCCTTGTCAGCGCGAACGAGCTTTGAGCAGGGTCCTAACATTCGACGGCGCCGCATTTGGCTAAGCAAGCAACGCGAGGGGGAAATGGCTCTGCTGAGAGTCAGGAGCTGGTGCGGCGATTAACGTTGGAGATCAGATGCCTGAACGTCGGTCTGGAGGATTCACGTCCGAGCCGAGGCACTCGGCATTAGTGGAACACAATTGGCGATCTTGATGGCGGTGATGGACTTAGACAAGGATGGCGGTGCTCCCGCCGGCGTGGTCGCAAAACTGATAAAGGTCGACCCGTCCTTCATCACGCTACATTCGAAGGCGCTGGAGAAAGTCGGATTTGTGCGGCGCAAGACTGGTATCAGGGATGCTCGGGTCGTCCAGCTCTCGCTAACGAACAAAGCCCGTAAGCGTCTCGCGAACATCGCTGCACAACAGGAAGAACTGGATCAATTCGTTTTCGGTGAGCTTGGCATCGAGGAATCGGTGAGACTGTCGAGCCGACTTGCAGCGCTCAGGATGCGGCTGGAGAGAGCTCGCCTGAAAGCTGAACTGGACACCGGCGCGATGTCAGCCCGTGGGAGGAGCCGACGTTAGAAGGGAGGCGCTCTGGGGCATCAACGGTGGTTTGAATGCGGGGGCCGTAGCCCTCATGTGGAGCACCGTGGTGATGAGGAGCACATCGGCTCGTCGCGCCGGGGGCCAGTCGCTGCGGCGCCAGACTAGAGTTACCATTTGTGGATCGGGAGCTGGGCCGACCAATACGGATTCGGTGTGAGGCCAGAGTTCTCCGCGGAGCTCCAGAGCTCTGGCGTCCCCAACCCGTTACACGCGGTCAGCCGCTAAGCCTGTCTGTGTGGAATCGCAAAGCTCCTGCAGATCGCGACGAACTCCGTCCGCCAAGCGCGTCTACGAAGCTATTTGCCATTGATCAAAATCAAAACATCAATTCTAGATTTTCTCCTCTCAAGTCTGAACGGAGGCTAAGGGTCTCATGCGCAACCGCCTTTACCTGTGTGCTTGCACTTTCCATCCTCATCGGCTTTGGATGGCCATTGATCCCCGCTCCGCGGGGGCGTTCTTTCGTCCCACCGGCTCGGCAGAATGTTTATTGCCTGCAGGGACGTACCTGGGCACATCCGGGCAATTGCCAGTTCTCGACCTATGACCAGTGCATGGCCTCTGCGTCCGGCACTAGCCTATTGCGGGACGAATCCGATCTACGCATTCCAGTGACAAGGAGGACAACAGCGCCGATGCGTGATCGCCAAGCGTCGTCGAGACATCAGTCTTTGCTCATATAATTGGACCCCGTGCTGGTTAAGCGTTGTCTTCCGCCGGGTTGGACGTCCTCGCAACGCTAAGCACAACTATCGGAACGGGATGGACATGAACCCCTTCGCCGCGCCGGGGCGGCATCTGCGCGGCGACGAGCCTTCCGTAAGGGCGGAACGCTGGCCAGCCTCCCAAGGCGTACGGATGGGACGGCTTACGAAAGGCTCACGAGTTAGCCCAATCTGTTGACACGTTCTTGACCGGTTTATTATTCTTCGCGATCACTTGCGCTGGCGTGGCATTGACGAGCTGTTCGTACAGGAGACGATCTGTAGCGCCATCGGTGTTGATCGAGAAGACCCGTGCATTGGGTCCAACACCAATCTTACCACGCAAGGTCGGGTCGGAAGCAGCCTTCAGTAAGGCTGCAAGGCCAACACCACCACTTTCGCCTGGCTGGGGGATGCGATGCGCGGGGCAGATCAGCGGCCGGAAGGCATATTCAGTTACGCCCGGTTGGAGCAACGCGTTGCAGCGGATCATCCGCTGCGTGCGATCCGCGACTTGGCTGAGGCTGCGTTGAAAGATCTGTCGCGCGACTTTGCCAGGCTGTACGCCCGCCATGGCCGACCGTCGATTCCGCCGGGGCGGTTGTTGCGGGCGCTGCTGCTGCAGGCGTTCTACACGGCACGACCGGAACGGTAGTTGATGGAGTAGCTCGACTCCAATCTGTTGTTCCATTGGTCTGTCGATGGATGATCAGGTGTGGGATGCGACCGTGTTCTGCAGGAACGCGGGATCGACTGCTCGACGGCGGCATCGCGGCCAAGCTCTTTGTCACCGTGCTGAACCTGCCGTAGGTGCGTGGGCTGTTGTCCAGTGAAGACTTGTCCGGTCGATAGCAGCTGATCCAAGCCTGGGCCAGCAGGAAGAGCTTCGCGCCGATGGTGGCGGCGATCCCGCCATCTGGCAAGCAATCGGGCAGCTGTCAGGGACGCAATGTCGAGCGCGACTTCCATGGCGAGAAGCGCAAGAACGATACGCATTCTTCGACGACCGCCTGTTTCACAAGGGCGCTGCAAGGGGCCATTGTCGATACTCCATGGAGCGCCATTTCGTCGGCGGCAATCCCGCGATCGATGTCCTCTTTCGCCTTCTCGAAGCTGGTCTTCGACGCCATCGAATGCGACCAAGTGTGGTGCGCGATGGTATGGCCTTGCGCGGCCGCGCGCCGCACGAGCTCGGGAAATTGGACTGACGACTTACCGACCAGGAAGAACGTGGCTCGGACGCACTCCTGCGCGAGCGCCGCCAGCACCTTTTCCGTGTACGGCGGCCGGGGCCCGTCGTCGAAGGTCAGCACGACCTCGTGGTCGGCTAAGGGGAGAGTTTGGGGAAAGTTCTTCAGTCCAACCCGCGGATGAGTCTTGGCGTCAACGGCGAGCACGCGCGAGGTCCCTAGTGCGTCCTTGCGCGGACAGTCGGCCGCCTCCGCAGCCGTGATGCCGGCAAGCACCGCCGTCGCGGCGCTCACAAGCAGCAGGGCCGCCCATTCTGACATCGAGGTCGTCCCCGAACAGGTGTCTGGTTGCGGGCTTGAACAAGTTAGTTTTGCCGTCATGGCAGGAGTTACATCATCATGCCGATGGCATCAGCCGCCTCGTTTCCATTTCGGACTAGATGATCCGTCGCGGTGGACCTGCGCTCAAATCGGACTATGTCGCTCCCGAGCGCACCAAATTGTCTGCAACCAGATCACTTTCTGCTTCGTCCAATTGGAATTGGTTTGGCCGCCGCCATTCTACTTCTGCCGGTCTCCACCAAAACCGTACTGTGCAATGGTCGCGTTCGCCCCTGCACAGTACGGATATGGCGATACTGATTCATACAATGGCGCGGCACTGACGCCTGAAGTCGGCGTTCTGATGCCATTTATCGACGGATTTCATCAACGACTGTTGGCCTGTGCCGACGGCGCTCCAGCGATCGACAATTGCAGCGACTGACCGCAATACCATCACCTTCGCGAGGTGACGTTCTTCCTCCAGAGGACATAAAACCGCTTACAAGCGGCGGCTTTGCCGCGGAGCCGCCAATGCTGCACAACGCCCACCGAAATGCCAACGCTCAGCAATCTTCACCGCAGCAAGACCACCGGCTCATAATTCCATATGCTCGATGTCGATCGGTTCCTCGTCATCGGATGCAGCCGCTAAGCGAAGACATAGACGAGTAGGCTCGAGCAGAACAGCACGAGGCCGGCCGCGGTCGGTCCAGGAAGCTACCGGGAACAAGCTCATGATTGCGCATAAAATATCGTCGATTGCACCGCAGAAAAGAGAGCAGCAATGGCTGCGTTGCGCCGTTTGACGGTTAGCACATAAGTTAATATTAAATCCTGCTGTTGTGAGGAGTGAGAGCATTTTTCCAGCTTGGTTACGGCTCGTTCCGCCCTCTTGCGGCAGAGAGGTTCGCGATGTGCGGGCATGCTCCTCATTCTCTACGGGAGGATCTGTCACGCCGCTGTCCGGGCCGGGCTTGTGGACGGCGCAACGCATCTGGACGAAGAGGTCGGGCTTCAAGGCGCCTTTAGCCGCCCGCCATCATCGCGGCGGCCTTGGCCACACGAGAATAGGATTGCCGCAGCCTGACGCCGTGCCTTCTCGCCAGGCGGTTGACCCCTTGATGGCCGCATGAAGCAGCTTGGCATCGGTCGGAAAGGTGATGGCCTTCGGCTGCACCGTGGTGTCGACCTGACGCGCTTGAGGTCCTGGCCGCGTAACGCGCCGGCCTCGTGCGCCACCCGCAGGCTCTCAGCCAGCAGCAGCTCCAGCTTGTCGCCGAGCGGCTTGCGCCAATGGCTCAGGTCCATCGTTCGTGCGGGAAAGCGCGCTGGAAAAACTCTTCGCCGGTGAAGAACTGGAAATAAGGGTCGTGGACCCAGCGCGAACACCCCCTCATCGGACAGCCCGTAGATATTCTTGAGCAAAAAGAGCCCGATCATGAAGCGGGTCTCGATCCAAGGCCGGCCGTTCTCGCTGTAGAGCGGCGCGACCTCGCCGTCGATCCAGTCCCAATCGATCTTGCCAGCAAGCAGAACCAGCTCGTGCTTCAGATTGATCTGGTCCGGCCCGCGCCCGGAACAGATCGTTCGATACTGTCGTCTTGAGCTTCTTCGGCCACATCGTTCCCTCCGATGCACCACAGAATCATGGGCCGAAGGGAAGGGAAATCCAAAAGCGAAATTGCAGGGTATGGCGGCCTCAACCTCCCATTCCCCGCAATCTCAAATCGCTCGAATCCGACGACCTAGTACTTTTCAAATCCGACCATTTTCATCCGCCAGCGGTCGACGCCGCCCTTGTCGTCGCGGTGAATAAACGTCTTCCGGATCGAGGTCTCAAGGTTTCTGCGCTCGATGCCAAGCAGGAACGGAATGTCCAGTTGACGCGTTTGCGCGAAGTTCTCAACGACCGCCTCAGTTAAATTGCAGGGCGGTAGTCTTGCGGCAATCCCGTGCGTGGCATGCAGATCCTCGATAAAGTAAAAACCTCCAGGCTCGACGATGGGAAAGAGCTTTGCTAGAGCAAGCTGTTGGTGGTAAGCGGCGTGCGAAGCGTCGTCGATGATGATCCTTACGGGCGGGAGTGAGCTCGCAAGGCGTTCCAGGGCTCGCGCATCGCCCATATCAACACGTTCGAAACGGAACCGGTCGGTCTTAAAGGCACTAAAGTCGGAGATGTCGCAGCCGACGACTTCGGCTTTGGGAAAGAACTCCAGCCACATCCTAATAGACGGAATGTCAGAGACCTTACGAGTCAGCAGTGCATCGGGATCGAGAGAACCGTGCCCGTGCTGCAGTCCAATCTCGACAATCGTGAAGGCCTCCTGGCGAAATTCCTCGAACAGAAAAGAGTAGAAACTGGTGTAGCCATGGGCGTCGCCAACCTCATCACCCTTGTCGGTTCCCAGGGTATTTGCTCGTTTCGTCAAATTAGGGACGCTCATTCCAAGATCACCTATTCTTAAAAGATGCCAGCACACTCGGTGGATGTGGTTTCAAGAAGCGTGCCAAACGGCAAATACTGATTCGTCTTGCGTATTCCTATTTAGCGCCTGTCGCAGTTCGACAGAATGTCAGGACTCCGATGGTCGGCGTCACAGACGCTCCATCTCACTACGTTTCTTAGCGCATACCACTTGACGATGGCGGAAAGGCAACGAGCCACCTTGATCACGTGCCTTTGGTCAGGATGACGCGATCGCACGAAAATCTCTGCACCACTCAAAATGCGCAGGACGATGGGGGCTCTCAGACGCCGCTACACGTGCGAACCGACGATCGCACTCGCTTTGCGGCCAGAGCCCATTCTCGACCGATATAAACAGGCCGAAGAACCTACGGGCGGGACAGATGAGGCAGCGTCAGTTCGCCTTTGCCCGCAATAACTTCAACATTTAGTTTGTGAGCGGCGGCGGCCAAGACCGGCACCGAAACTGCACTCTCGCCTGCCAGGCGGACGGCGCAGTTAATATCCTTTGCGGAATTGACAATTGAGATTGCCAGAACATCGGGTTTCTCGCCCGACAAAAAGGCCACGAAGCCCTGAAATATTCCGGTGTTAGTGGAGCCGCGACTAACCAGAGAGCGGAGCATTACGAGAACGATGTCAGGACCGCACCCAAATTGGCAAACCTCCGCGGCTACCGCCGCTATCCCCATCGTCATGCTGTTGTAAACAAGCTTGACCTGTGACCTCGTCCGACATCGCCGACATGAAGAACGGTCTCACAAAATGCGGCAAGAATGCGTTCAGCCGCAGGAAAACGCTTTTCATTCAATCCTAGGATCGCGTAGAGGCGGCCTAACTCTGCTTGTTCGGGGCTCCGCGTCAGTGGAGCATCTATAAAGCTCAGGCCGCCTTTTTGGGCTTGCTCAGCGAGTGCAACCGTCGAAGCAGGATACGACGTCGAGCAGTCAATCATTAAACCTCCTCGGGCATATGGACGAACAGTCCGTCTTGCCCAAGGCAGACCGCCTCAACCTCGCGGCTGGAGGGCGAGGATAACAGAACGGCACTTACATGTCGCGCCAACTCAGCGATTGACGGATGTTCATGAGCCCGCACCAGTCAAGCGATCCGCACCGAAGCGATTCTTGTTGGCTTTGAGATGCAAACAATTTGCTGACGCAACAGGCTGATGCCCATACCGGTCGTCCAACGCCGATCAGGTCTATTCTCTGCCTCACCGTTTAGGAGCGACGTTGTGTGATGATCCCTTGCCAATCATGATTTATGCATTCCGCAAAAACCCATGGCTTCGTAGGATTGGCAACAGCTCATGATGGTTCTTAATCGTGTAGTCCGGACTTGCCGCCCGCAAGCGCGACTCAGAAACGAATCCCCCGGTAATAGATACACTTATCAGTCCGAGATTCCGTGCAATATCCGTTTCAACCGGCATATCGCCGATAATGACGGTTGAGGCCGGCTTCAAGTTTTTCTTCTGCATGTACAGACGAAGCCGCTCTCCTTTGCTCATCGATTTGTATTGAGTGTCGCGGCTTTCGAAGGCGAGCACGTCGTCGATGTAGTCATTGATTCCAAGTCTTCTCAACTGGGAGCGCAGAGGGTCGACTATGTGGTTGCTCACGATGATGGACGAAGCCGCTTCTCGACGCGCCAACTCCAAGACTCTGCGCGCGCCCTCGCGCAGATCGGCTTTATCGGCAAGACGTTCATAGGCGTCGTGAAAGATTGCACTGCCATCGCGATCCACCGTCGCAAGCTCGTCTTGCGACAGTCCCAGACTGCGATAAAGAAGAGATAGCGGAACGTCGCAATGTTCCCGAAACGTCTTCATGTCGATCGCTGCACGACCAAAGCGATCTAGTATCGCATTGGTTGTTTCGAGCAGTGCGTAGGCATCGTCGAGCAGCGTGCCATTCCAATCGAAGACGAGAACGGGTTTCATGATCTGACCTCAAGCAGGGATTGATTCCGAATAGGGAAGATCGGCCACTAATTCGTGCAAGTTCTCATTCGCGCGCCGCTGCCCCGCAGGGGTTGGCATCTCAAATGTAAACGGTGACAAATCGACGCCGTCTTGGCTGCCTGGCAACAGCGACACTAGAAGTGGAAACGGCAGATACGTTATCGTGGCTGCGTTGATGGACGTGGCGATACGACTTTCGATGATTTTGAGAACTTGTGGCTCCATCTTGTGAAAGCGAAGGCTTTGCGTGCGCTGTTCGGGTGGCAATCGTTTCCATATCTGCCAGAATGCCAACTCATCTAGTGTATCGATGCCCATGCCATAGTAGTTCGGAGCCAGTATGGCGGCGAACCGATCGCCCAATGTACGGCTTTGGCGCCAGCGGCTAGCAACATATTCGTAACAGCCTGACTGGTGTCGCCCCGAATGAGGGCCTCGTCGGCAATGATTATCGTGGTTTTAGCAACGCTAGGTCCCGAGATGCGGTACTTTTGAGCAATGCGAGACTTTCGCTGGCTGGGTGTACCGATGAGAGTTCGCTGAAGGAATTGCGTTGCGACTACTTCCCGACGCTGGGCGAACAGGCCGTATTCGGCGAGAGATGCAAACAGACCATCAGCGTACGGTCCTCCGGCATGCGGCATCGAGGAAACGATTGTGAGCGGGGAGCCTGGCTCTCCTTGCAATCGGTGCGCAACCAGGCCACCAAGGGCGACACCGATGTTGTACCGGGTTTCGAAATGCGATTGGCCTTCAACCGACGTTTTTGGATTTCCCAGATAAAGAGATTCGTAGGCGCAGAGTTTGGCTTTGTGTCGCCTGTTGCTCACGGAACGATCAACACAGCCCCCCGTTTTTCCGTCTACATACTTGATGTGTCCCGGTAAGACTTGCTGCGTCTTACCCTCTAGACCGGCGAAGGCACAATTTTCCGAAGCAAATAGCAAGAAGCCGTCATCTGTTTGCATAGTTTCCAATGGTCGCAAACCACGTCGATTACGGTATGCAACTAGAGTTCCTTCACCGTCCAGTAAGAGCGCGCTAATAGCACCATCAATACGGTCATCAACGTCGCGCAAGACGTTTTCATAACTAACGGGCAGACCGTGCCGCCAATAGTCTCTTTCACAAGTGCGTTCAATCCATTTGAGCAAGAGCTCGGCATCTGTGTTGCCGCCTAACCTATAGCCATGGGCAAGCAATTCCCCCCTGAGTTCACGGGCATTGACCAAAGCTCCATCCAACGAAACTGCCAAATGGTGGGTGGTGCCCGCATTGTGGTGAAGTGGCGGAAGTTCGCCGCCATCGCTGGTTCCGCGGCATCGGCTACGAATCTGGGCGATTGCAACATGGGGCTTAAAATTTGGATCCTGTTGATAGGGCTCAATGCGCGCGGAGCCGCATGATGATCGAAGCGCTCTCGCATATCGAATCCCTTCGTTGTGCATGAACGCCGCAACGCCGACACCCGCCTGCCCACGAAGCGCAAGTTTCGAAATCATGTGCTCCAGGCGATCATAAACCGTCGCCCGTGAGTTGTTTGAAGAGCATAGAAACGCAGCGGCAACACCGGACATGTTACTAGCCCTCTTATTCAAAGAACCGATGTCCCGGGTTCATCACAGCCGAATGTATTAACCGCCAGGGCGTGAAGACGTGGTTCCGCTTCTCACTAAGCAAGCGACGTACCAGTCCTTAGACGACACGGCTCGCCGCCAAAGCGGCGGAATTCTAGCCTTTTGGCTTGCCTAGCTGACCTCGCCTCATCCGATTCCTGACACGTTGTCTGAAGCGCGACGCGTTAGTGCGAAAAGAGCCAAGCTCCGACTCTGGGCCTGTGATCCTATCGTCCCACCACACATTGGGGCTCAAGCCTGTGTGCGACGCGGCCCCCTCGCATGAGCGAGCATGACGATTTCGAGCCGCGCTAGGCGTTCTGATCCAGCACTCGAGTCCTGATCGAGCAGCTGCTTCAGCCTATCGCCTTTTCACAGAGGAGCACGATCGAATCAGATGGTCCCGCCACATGGCAAGCGGGACCTTTGGACCCGCGCGGCGCCCTCTTCAATTTCTGACTGGGATGCGAGTGGACGAGCCGCATTGAAGCCGACCCGACGATCTCATCTGCCGATGATCAACGTTCTTGACCGCGCCGAACGGTTGTCCGTGAGTTCGACGACAACGAGCAGACTTACAAGCGCTCGCAACAGGGCGAGGCGGTTGCGACGTTGCGCTCGAGTACCTGCCGCACCAGCGCTTCGTTTTCGTCCGAGTTCGGATACCAGAATACGCGGCCGAGCAGGAAGTGTGAGAGATCAGCTAGCATGCACATCTCTGGAACCTGATCCGAGTAGATCCGTCGTCATCCTATTGCGATGCGTTTCGGAGTAGATCGGTATGCCCGCATCTCGCGTCACCCTGATCCCACCTTCCCGCGACGGTATACAGTCGGCGATACGGCGCGGGCGGATGTCAGGCTGGAGATGGAAGACCTCGAGCTGCCGAGCGAGATCAATGGCAGCTTTCAAGTGATCGATCGTGAAAGCACATGCACTCGACTGCAAGTCCTGAGCCGGCTAGGGCACACGCAATCGGGGCGACGCGCGGGATCAGTGCATCAGGTGCTGATGCCGTCGAGCCCGCCTCCCGGACCATCGCGATATTATGGTCGAAGAACGTTCGACCCCATCGGGCTCGCGCAGTTCCATGGCCCAAAGTGACTGTAGCATAAAAACTCTGCTTCGACATTGTCTTGCATTCCGGCCTTTGGCTACGCTTAGATATCGATGAAGACGGTGCCGTTTTCGACCTTTAGCTCGTAGCTGCGCAGGTCGACGCATGGTGGCAGTGCACGCGACTTGCCGGTTCGGTAATCGAAGGTCCCGAAATGCTTAGGGCACCCGATGATCCCCCACCGCAAGATGGACTTTCTCGTGAGAGCAATGGCCGTCGATTGCGGAATAGCCTCCTCCCGGAGAGCGAACAATACAAACGTGCGGCTGCCAGCATCGAAGCGAACGGCCTCTTCCGGCAGTGCCAGCTTCTATGCTGAGCTGATCGCGCTCAAGCACGAACGTTCTGGCGTGCGCATCGAACCAGGCGCTGTCGCCGAATGTATCGATGTCAGCGAAGGACGTTCCAACGTGGTGATTGCAGGTGGTCGCTCGCATCTGGCCCATTTGGCGATCGTTGGGGTCGGTGCGACGCCGAATATCGAGCTTGAGCAAACGGCCGGATTAGCGGTCGACGAAGGCATCGTTCCGGGGAGATGCTCGCGGCTTCGGTTCCGCACGTTTTGGCGGTGGCTGACTGCGGATCGCCTCTATAAAAAGCGCATCAGGCTGGAGGCATCGCGCAACGCGCAGCGGCAAAAGCAGCTGCGGCAACGAACATGCTAGGCGAGACCGTCCTTACGAGGACATTCCCTGGTTTTGGGTCAGATCAATACGACCAGACACTGCAAATCCTCGGACTCTGTCCGGAACGAGAAGTGCCCGTCATCAGAGACCTCGGCGCAAGGCGCCAGATCTTGTTTTACCTAAGCCGCCGACGGACGCCTCGAGGCCGCGTTCGGATTCGGGAGCCGGGCTCTGTAGCGAGAGGAATACGTTTTACCGAGATTATGATCAGTAGGAAGCTTAGCCCCAGGGCAGAGGCTCTCGCAGACCCCGCGATAAACATGAAAGCTCTACTGGGTTAGCAATTCAACGTTCGACACGGCCTAAGGCCGCCACGTTGAAGATCGTCGCGTCGGCCGAAAAGAGATCCCGCTCGGGCCCCGCAGTATTGTGCAAAGGCGGGAAGACATGGGCAACTATAGTACTCACAAATTCAGGTCCATGCCCCGGAGACGTAATGGTAATGCGCGGAACGTTATGTTGGCTAGATACTCTGAACCACCATTGATCTTCGCATTCGCCTCAACCAACTCACGCCGCCGCAGGCATCGCTGTCGGCACCCGCTGCGCCTTCGCTCGCTGAGGAACTCACAGCACGTTGGCCCTGTTCGCAATTGACGATGCGATATCGTAGACGAAATGCGCGCAATTCGGCGGCAATCGCCGAGGACGGCAGGCCGAGCGCGCCGCGATGATGCGGCGCGCTCGAATAGGTCCAAACGCCTAGTCTCCGACGTAGACGCCGCCCCGCTTCTTAGCGATCACATACACCGCGATGCTGAGCAGTGCGATGGCCGTGCCATAGACCGGAAACATCCAAGAGAGATTCGAGCGCTGGAGCCAAAGCAGCAGGAATGGCGTTGTACCGCCGAATATCGTCGCTCCGACGGCGTAACCCAGAGCAACTCCGGTAGTCCGGACGTTTCTCGGCATCAAGGTAGTTGCAATGAAATTGTACAGCGCCATGTTGCAGCCGACCAGTGTGCCGCCCACCAGCATGATAACGGAATAGACCACAATGTTCTTCTCAGAATAAAACAGCGGCAAGAAGAACGAGGGAATAAGCAGCAACCGCATCATGATGAATGCGCGCGAGGGCCGGATCCTATCCGCGAAGGCGCCGATCGCTGGCGAGAACACCATCCAGATGGCGCCCATAAGCGTCACGATGCCGTACACGTAGGTGCTGTTCTCCTTGAACACGCCGTTAGCGATATTGGGCAGGCCGAAATTGTATGTGTAGTTCGCAAGCTGCACGCTGCCGACCACCAGAATTGCCGCGAGCAGCGACAGCCGCGCCTTCCAGAGTGCCTTCCAAACTCCTCCGGTCGTATCTTGTATACGCGAATCCTCGTCCGCATGATGCATGGCGCGGGCAATCAAGGTTTCGGGAAGGGTTTGACGGAGATAGATGATCAGCAGACCGAGAACGCCACCAACGCCGAACGGAACTCGCCAAGCCCAATCTTTCATGATTTCCGGGCTAACGGCGGCGCTGACGAGGAAGGCGACCAAGCTGGCTCCGATCGAGCCCACCATGATGAAGGTGCCGTTGATCAGGCCGAGGTAGCGCCCCTCCCGTCCGGGCGGTGCCAATTCGATCGCGATCGCATTCGCGACACCTGCTTCGGCGCCGACGGCCAAGCCTTGGACCAAACGGAGAGTGACCAGTATGATCGTGGCGGCGATGCCGAGGTCCTTGTAGCCCGGCAGTAGTGCGATCAGCAGCGAAGAAAGCGCCATCGCCGACACGGCAACCATCATCACTGTCTTATGGCTGATGCGATCCGCGACCGGGCCGAGAATCGCTGCACCGATAGGACGAGCGGCAAAGCCGGCTCCGAAAACTGCGAGCCCGGCGAGCAGAGATACGACCGGATCGGTAGCGGGAAAGAAGTGTGGCGACAGAAACGCCGCCATGAAGCCGTAGAGTTGCCAGTCGTAGAACTCGAGAGCGACGCCGCCGCCAAGCCCAAGGGTCATCGACTTTGTCGCAACGGGCTTTTCCAGTTCAATGGAGTTGTCGTCGAAAGTTTGTACAGAGGCTTGCATCGATGCTGCTTCCGATTGTCAGAATGAATTGATGAGGCTCATCGAAGAGCCGGATGCGGAATGAGCGGTCATCGAACGTCGGCGACGTTCGCTCCGACAGGCCGGGAGCGCATTCGCGCGTCGTCCCGCCGCTCTTGGCAAATCCTTTTGAAGTTTCCAGGACGAGCGCCGTCGAGGCGATTCTTCCGAACTTGGCAAAAAGTAGGCGCGTGCAGGCCCCTCGCCAGAGTCATTGTTCCTCTCCTTCTGCTCACGCGCTTTGCGCGTCGTGATGGTCTTTTTTGTTGGCGGCACATTGCTGCGGTCTGCTGCAAGTCCGCAGTAGGGAAAGCGGAAACGAACGTCGCTCTCGCGATCCTGTCGAAGGCCGGGCGATCTGATGCCCTACCCTTTCGCTTCAAGAGCACACCACGCATATAGCCCAATGTCAATATTGAAGTGTATCAATGTCGTCTTGCTACATTTCAAGTCGGAAATCGAAGTTCGTCCACTTCTACAGCGATAGTCCTCAGCGCCTTAAGTAATTGATTATGCGATAGCAAATTGACCGCAAATTTCGTCCTTTCTGGAAATTGATATATCTCATTCGATCCGCTGCTCCGGGGGGACATGCTTTCGTTCGCCTCTTCCGGAGAATTCACTCGCTCCAGGCGCGAGCGGAGACCTCACGGCGCCGATCGGGCCGCATCGCGCAACGCGAGAGATTCTGATTTCGAAAAGGAGGCGCCATGAAAGGCAGATCTTCGCTGGACGAGCTGATCGGAAGATCCGTCTCCATCGAGAATCGGAGAGGACGACGTGATCGCGTTCGCCGACATCACACTGGACTCTCATCAATCATCTCGACGAAGCGTTGCCCAGCCCACAACGGAGTGGGCGGTCGCGTCGTCCAGGGCGAGTTGCTGGTTAGCCTGATGGTGGGCGTCGGAACGGCGATGCGCTCGTCCCGTTCTGTCTTACGGATACGATTGGCTGCGATTCCTGCGTGGGGTGCATCTCGGCGAAACCGTCACCGCGACCTACACGTTCACGAAAGCGATCAACGAGAAATCAAACTGCGCGGCGGAGGTAAGCATCATCAATGTGCGCGAGATCTTGTGGCCGAATGACTTGTCGCTGAGTTCCCGGGATAAAGCGGCGCCCTGCGTCTCGGACCTAGAGCGTTCGGTTTGAAGCGCTCAGCGTCCCCGATAGTCCGGGGACCGCTTCTCGAAGAACGCATCCATCCCTTCCTGCTGGTCCGCGGTCGTGAAGGCGACCCGGATGGCTTGGCGCTCGAACTCAACGCCGGCGTCAAGAGGCGTCTGGTAGGCAGCGAGCACCGCCGATTTCGCGAGCTCGACCGAACGTGGCGGCTTCTGCGCGATGATGCTGGCGATCTCGAGGGCGCTCGCCGTCGCCGTCCCGGTCGGGACAATGTCCGCAACGAGTCCGGCCTGCAGCGCGGTCCGGGCGGAGATAGGCTGGCCGCTGAGGACCATCAACATCGCCAAAGATTTTCCCGCCACACGCGTCAGGCGCTGCGTACCCCCATCCCCGGGAATGACACCGATGTTGATCTCCGGTTGCCCGAACTGAGCGCTCTCGCCCGCCACGACGACGTCAGCGAGCATGGCGAGTTCGTTCCCACCACCGAAACAGATGCCTTCGACCGCCGCGACCATCGGCTTCACGCAGTTCGTGATGTCCCGCCAATCGTTCCGCCTGTCCGGATTGTTGATGGCTTCGAATCCACGCTGCTGCATCTCCTTGATGTCTGCGCCGGCGCAGAAGAACGCGTCGCCGCCCGTAAGAACGATGCAACGGATATCCTTGTCGGCGACGGCGGCTCGGGAAGCGCCAGCGATCGCCGCGATGAGCTCGTTGCTCAGCGCGTTGCGCTTCGCGTGTCGGTTCATATTCAACAGTCGAACATGCGGAGACGGCGTTGTCGCGATGACGAGGTCCGACGTGGTCATTGGGCGTACTCGGGTTCCAATTGGATTTTCATTGAGTCCGATCGTGTGAAAGGACCGTGCCAGATCAACCGAAAGCTTTCTTGCCGCGCGCCTCGGCGATGGCCTCGACACTGAATCCGAACGAGCACAGAACTTCGTCGGTGGCCGCGCCGATTGGCGCCGGATGAATGCGCACCCCGGGCGGAGTTCGCGACAGACGCACTGGAAGGCCGACGAGAGGCACGGTCCCGCGGCCCGGCACTTCCACGTCCCACATGATGCCGTTGTGTGCAGTCTGCTCCTGAGCGACGGCGTCGGCAATTTCATTGACCGGCATGCAGAGCAGATCGACCTCGGACAGCTTTCGCACCACTTTTTCCGTCGTGAGCGCCGCAATCGTCTTTTCACAGTGTGCCTTGACGACAGAAAGGTGCTCAACCTGCCCGCTCAGAGACGAAAGCTCCGGTCGCGTGCTGATGTCCGGCAGTTCCAGCGCCTTGCACATGAGGCCCAGCGGGTTGTCCCGAAACAACATGACCACGGACACCCAACTGTCCGACGTCTTGAAGAAGATCGATTGCTTGATCCAATTGGTCTTCGTGCCGTAGATGCTTTCACTCGCGACCTCGCAAAGCTGCATCGCGAGCGCTACGTCGTACAGGCACGTCGAGACGATCTGGCCGTGGCCCGAAGTCTGCCGCTCGATGAGAGCGGCGAGAACCCCTTGTACAAGAGACATGGCCGCGCCGTAATCGACGATGGGCGAATTGGTCAGGTGAGGCGGCTCGTTGTCTTGCAGCCCACCGCGGGCCATTCCGCTGAACGCCTGAGCCAACATATCCTGGCCTGGTCTATCAGCAAGAGGCCCGCTCTCGCCGAAGCCGAAGCCCGCGGCGTAGACCAGTCGCGGATTGCGGGCGCTCAGTTCGGCGTAGCCGAGGCCTAGGCGTTCCATGACGCCCGGCCGGAAGTTGTGCATGAGGACATCGGCCTTGTCGACCAACTGAAGCAGGATCTCCTTCGCCGCCGGATTTTTGAGATCCAGCGACAGCAACCGCTTGTTGCGCCCCATTGCCGCGTAGTAAGAACTCATACCGCCCAGGCGCGTGGCTTCGAAGTCGAGACCGCGCGTGATGTCGCCTTGCGGCCGCTCCACCTTGATGACGTCCGCCCCGAGGTCGCCCAGAACTTGGCAGGCCAGCGGAACCTGCATCACCATCCCCACTTCCAGCACGACGATGCCATTCAGGGCACCAGCCTTGGCGGTGAGCGATTTGCCGTTGGGTTGAGCGTTCATTGGGCATCCTCTCCTAAAACGGGTTCTTGGCCGACCGAGCGACATCCGAACGCTACTGCACATCTTCCGGGCGGTCAATTATTACTACAGCTCAATTATACATTGCTATATCCCAATATGTGTGAAAACAGAATTACACCGGAATTTGGTTTTTGCCCAGTTGCTCGTCCCCGCAGGGCGCCCCCTCCCACATGGATGGACACGAGATGACATTGAATTACATCGCCGGAGAATGGACCGCCGCAGCGGATGCTGCTGCCAACGTGAACCCTTCGAACACGAACGACATTCTCGGGGACTATGCGCTTGCGTCACCCATCGACGTCGAGCGAGCGATCAACGCAGCATCCGAAGCGTTCCGGAATTGGTCACGATCGACCATCCAGACCAGGCACGACTGCCTGAATGCGATCGCGACCGAGATCCTCTGTCGCAAGGAGGAACTCGGGCGTCTGCTCTCCCGTGAGGAAGGCAAGACACTCCCGGAAGGGATAAGTGAGGTCACGCGCGCCGGACAGATATTCCAGTTCTTCGCCGGTGAATGTCTGCGCCTCGCAGGTGAGAACGCGCCGTCGGTTCGTGCGGGCGTGGGCGTCGAAATCACGCGAGAGCCGTTGGGTGTCATCGGGCTTATCACGCCCTGGAATTTCCCGATCGCAATCCCCGCCTGGAAGATCGCTCCTGCACTGGCTACGGAAACACGATCGTATTAAAACCGGCGGAATTGGTGCCGGGATCGGCACACAAATTAGCCGAGATCATCGCCCGCTCGGGGATCCCGTCGGGAGTGTTCAACCTCGTGATGGGGCACGGCTCGATCATAGGCGAAGCCATGCTGAAGAGTTTCAAGATCGCGGCCATCTCGTTTACGGGTTCGGTCTCGACGGGAAAACACGTCGCCCGAGCATGCATGGCCTCCGATCCAATGAAGAAAGTTCAACTCGAGATGGGCGGTAAGAATCCCATGGTCGTGCTGAACGACGCTGATATCGACGTTGCCGTCGAATGCGCGGTGAACAGCTCCTTTTTCTCGACCGGTCAGCGTTGCACCGCCTCGTCTCGCCTGATCGTAACGGATGGCATCCACGACGCTTTTGTTGCTGCGATGACGAAACGCATGATATCCCTCGTCGTGGACGACGCATGTAAGACCGGGACGCATATCGGTCCGGTCGTCGATCAACGCCAGCTCGACCAGGATCTACGCTACATCCGCCTCGGCCAGGATGAAGGAGCGAGGCTCGTCACCGGAGGCGATCTGTTGAAACGAGATGCGCCCGGCTTCTACTTGTCTCCCGCGCTCTTCACGGACGTTGACAACGGAATGCGCGTCGCTCGCGAGGAGATCTTCGGGCCGGTGGCGACGGTGATCCGCGCTAGAAGCTACGAAGAAGCTCTCGAAATTGCGAACGATACACCGTTCGGGCTGTCTTCCGGCATCTGTACGACGAGCTTGAAATACGCGGGCCACTTCAAGCGCAACGCTGAGGCCGGGATGATCATGGTGAACCTGCCGACGGCGGGCGTTGACTATCACGTACCGTTCGGCGGTAGAAAGGGCTCGTCCTATGGACCGCGCGAGCAGGGCCGCTACGCCGCCGAGTTCTACACGACGGTGAAGACGTCCTATTCCTTCGACGGGACCGTCTGAAGCATAGCGATCGCCGACATCGGCAATCGGACCGGAGTGCGCCCGCCGCATTCCGGTCTCAGATGATGGACATATCCGCTGCGTGGCCGATCTCAAGCGCACTGGCCAACTGCCGCAAGGCCCATTCGAGGTCTTCGAGCCGCTCGGGAACGCCGATCGAGATCCGCAAGCCGGAGATCAGCGTCGGATCAACAAGGAGAGCGGACGTGGGCGTGGTGATCACGCCACGCTGCAGCGCGCGTGCGGCAACCTGTTCGACGGATTGGCTCGGAAGATCGAGCCAGACATGAAAGCTTGTCGGATGACCTGCCCGGACGTACGGACGCAGAATCTGCGAAGCGAGCTGAACCCGATTTTTCGCTTCTTGGATCAGAGACTGGCGAACCCTCGCAGCCGTGCCGTTTTCGATCCACTCGGAAGCGATCATGGATGAGATCGGGGAAGCCATCCAACAAGTTGCCCGCATGGCCTGATGAATGCGGGGAATGTATTGCTCCGGCACCACCAGCATGCCCAGCCTGAGGCCGGGCGCCAGGCATTTGGAGAGGGTGTTGACGTAGAACGTCCGCTCCGGCGCCAAGGATGCCAACGGAACGCTGGCCTCGTCAAGAAAGCCATAGGCATCGTCTTCGATGATCAGGATATCGTGCTTGCGCGCGATCCGAACGATTTCCTGCCGACGCGCCGCACCCATGATCGCGGCGGTCGAACTCTGCACGGTCGGCATCGTGAACAGCACGCGCGCGACGCCGGACGCCGCCGCCTTCTCGAACGCGTCCGGAACGAGGCCTTCCTCGTCCATAGCAAGCCCGACCAAATCGAGCTTGGCGAAATGAGCGTAGGATTTCATGCCGTGATAGGTGGTCGCCTCGACGAATACCTTGTCTCCGGGCTGGCAAATCGCGCTCAGAGTCTGAGAGATACCGTGCAGCGCGCCATTGGTGATGACAAGATTGTCGGGTGATGTGTCGAAGCCCGTCTCGCGCAACAACCTGGCAAATTGATTGCGGTGGTCGAGTACGCCCGATTGCGAAAGGTAGCCGACGTAATTTGAGATGTCGCTGGGAAAGGTCCAGGTGCTCTCGGCAAGGACCTTCGGCAAGATGGAAGGACCCGGTATGTTCAGGCTGAGGTCGACGACCCGCCCGCGCGCCTGAGAGTTCTGTCGTTGTTCTGCGACGAAAGTCCCTCGGCCCACGTGACCGACGAGCAAGCTCCTGCGCTGCCCCTCCGCGTAGGCCTTGATCACGGTACCCACGCTGAGACCAACACGCTCGGCCAAGTGGCGTTGCGTCGGAAGCTTCGTCCCGCTCGCAAGCGTCCCTGACGAAATGTCCTTCTCGATCGCCTCAAGCAAACGGAGAAAGGCCGGGGCGTTGCCGGGTTGTATTTCGGGGTACCATTTTTGCATTGTAGTCGCTTATCTTACAGGACCTCCACTTCCGAAGCCCAGCTCGCGATCGCGAATTTGGGCGAGAAGTTGCTGATTTTCAACAGATTTGAGAAAGCCGGCCGGCCTGGCCATTCCCGAAGTGAAGTGGCCGGCCGGCTTCGCGAACGCCCCACGTACCCCGCTACAAGACCTTAACAGAAATAAGCTCCGTCTTTTCGTCGGCGATCATCGGATTACGCAGCGGCCGACCGAAGGCCTCGGCTTCCACCTCGAAGACGTCGCCGCTCTGCGGCATCACTCCTGAAGCGAAGCTCAAGACGCTCGCACCGAAGAAGTGCACGTGCACATCGCCGGGCCGACGAAAATGACGATACTTGAAATGATGGTGCTCGAGGTTGCCTATCGCGTGGGACATGTTGTCCTCGCCCGAGATGAACTTGGCGGACCAGACCGTCGAGCCCGACCGCGTGACGCGGACGCTGCCGTTAACGTCATTCGGCAGTGGACCGAGAAGGACCTCTGGGCCGTAGGAGCACTGCCGCAACTTCGAATGGGCGAGATAAAGGTAGTTGCGCTGCTCCATCACGTGATCGGAATATTCGTTGCCAAGACTAAAGCCCACGCGCAACACTTCTCCGCGATCGCCGATGACGTAGAGGCCCACGACCTCCGCTTCGTCTCCGCCATCTTCAGCCCATGACGGCAGCCCTAACGCATGTTCAGGAGGCACTGCCCATGAACCGTCTCCCTTGTACGCCCACTCGGGCTGCGCCCCGATGGTGCCAGGGCTCGGCTTGCCGCCGTCGAGGCCGAGTTTGAACATCCGCATCGTGTCGGAGAGATCGGCAGCGGCCAACTTCGCATGCATGGCGTCGCGCGACTCGGCGCTTCCGAGATGGGTCAGACCCGTCACCGAAATGATGCAGCGGGAAGGCTCCACATGATCAAGCGGCGGGAGCAGTCTCTTCTCGGCGATGAGTGTATCGTAGTCGACTTCTCCCTCAAACCCGCGTTCCGAAACAAGTTGTTCCAGAGACGCGCCCCTACGCGCGGCTTCGAGTGCGAGGTCGCGGACGCCCGCCGCATTCCTGACCACGATCGGCTCGGCACCATTCTTTAGGATGGCGCCCACCTGCCGACGTCCCTCCGCAGTATTGAATTGAAGCAATCGCATTACCGGGCTCCCTAAACGTCGGACGGTCGCAGGCGACCGCTAAGGATGTGCAGCGCCTCGAATAGGTAGTAGCTGCCGAAGATCAATTCGGCGTTGTTGATGAAATCCTCGGGTCGGGAATCTTCTCTCTTGTTGAAGCACCCCTCGACCAACATGCCGAGGGACCTTCGGTCGTCGGACCGTACCGGCGTGAGATAGCCTCCCACTAGCGCAGTCGCGGCCTTCTCCGCGGCGTCGCGATATTTCCGACGCAGGCTCTCGGATGGCGCGATCGAGCTCAACTTCAATAAGGTCGACGCCATGAAGGCGGTAGCAGCGGTGTCCCGTTCCGTGTTCGGAGCCGCGGGGTCATCGAAATCCCAGTACGAAACGCCGTCGGCGGGTACGTGGTCTATCCACCAATCCGCCCCCTTCGTTGCGGCGGCAAGCAAGCGCTCGTCAATGCCGCCCGAAAGGCAACTGATCGTCGCGCCCAACACGCCCCATGCCTGTGCCCTCGCCCAAACGCTGTTTGCGCCGTAACCCTTGTGGGTGTAGCGCTCCAGAAGCTCTCCCGTCTTCGGGTCGAGTTTCGAGGATTGGATGAAGGCGCCATCCTCGCGTTGATGAAGCGCGAGCACCCTGGATGTGTGACGCGTAGCGATGCCCTTCATCTCCTCGTCACCGGATTCCCGCGCCGCCCAGAAAAGCAACAGGGAAACCACTAGGCTGTCGATGCTGCTCGCCGTCGCGCCGACATGCGCGCCCTCTTCTGCTTGGGCTCCCAACGGAACCAGACCGAGCGAAGGATCGAAACGTCGCTTGAGGTCGTTCGCCGCAGCGAGACCCATTGCGCGAGCGGACTCGCTCCCCGCAAGCAGCGAACCCAGTCCGGCGCCATAGTAGAAGGTAGCGGCTTTGAAGGCCGTGTCGGCGGTCACCCGTGGCGCGAGGCGCGCACAAACGGTCTCGGCCAGGCGACGATATCGCTCACCGCACCCATCTCGGGAAATCAGCCACAGCATTCCGAGCCAGTAACCACCCGTCCAATCCCCATTTTCGGTCGTCCGCCATATGCCGGTATTCGGATCGGCCCAATGAGGAAATCCCTCGCCTACCTGTCGGGCCGTCCCATCGATGCGCTCTTTGATGAGGTTGATCGCCTCATCCCAGCTTCTAAGCATTTCTCGTCCTCATAGATCGCATTGGCGCTGTTCCCACTGGAGCGGCGCATGGCAATCCTAAGCTTGCATGAATTTTGAGATAGTTCAATTGGCATTTGAGATAGTCCATATGGCGGACTTAAGCTGAAATACAAGAGTTACTGCACCACTAATGGGGACACAAGGTGGGGAGCCCGTCTCGGCCGTTGAAGGCGCGGCCCGATGGACACCCGTACAGGCGTGGCCATGCCCTCAAGCACCTCCAGGCAGCCGTTTGAGAATCGCGGCAGAAATCCAAAAGGTGGTGCCAACGCGCTACATTGAGGACCCGCGCGAGGGCATGCATGTCGATCAGCGCAGTTCCGCGCTCCTCGCTCGCGAGTCGCGACCGCTACATTTAGGACCGACATAGTTCAACTGCGCATCCTGCGGAGCTCCGGTCGTTCTTTCATCATCAGCAACGAGCTGGTTTTTGCCGAGACGAATTCTTTCGACCGCTCGTGCATTCCTGCCGATTAGCACGCAGCAGGCGGTTTCGAACTGACACGTCCGCCCCTTGTCCATGTGATCCGGTGCCCCTTGTGGAACCTACGCGGCGGACGCCGGATCTTCTTTCTCGCCGCTTGCTACGATCCTTGGCGCACGCGGCACAAACGCGCCCCGAAATGCCACCAGCGGCAGATCCCAGATCTGAGTTGACACGGTTAACAGGTCGACGGCCGACGAGGAGCTTTCAAGCGGCCGCACGCACCATCGGCACTGGTGAGATGGAATTTGCGCTTAGGATCTGTTGAGAGGCGTTCTTCCTAAGGGGAACGTCCGTCACTGTTTGGCATCGGTCTCCCGCTTCATCTATGATTGATCCCGATTTGAATGACCGTCATCGCCTCGAACTCTTCGTTCGGCGCAGGCGCGTCTTCGCGGGGAAGGTCGTTTGCGAACAACTGTCCCTAATATCCATTTTCTCTTGCAAAGACACGCGATGCAGCGGAGCTACCCGCGATCAGAGGCTAAATCCCGAACCTTGGTCGCATAAAATGTCGCGACACACGTTATGGATGGAGCGCCTCAACGGCGAGATCAAGCGGCGGACCGAGGTGGTCGGCATCTTCCCCAATGAGGATGCGATCGTCCGCCTCATCGGAGCCATCCTGCTCGAACAAAATGATGAATGGGCCGTCCAGCGCGCCCGCTACATGACGCTGGAAACCATCGCCCCATTGAGCGATGATCCAACCGTCAGCCTTCCGGCCATCGCCAACTGACCGGCCCGGCCCTTGCCGGCGAACGCGGTGATCCACCGCCAGCTACACCACGCCAGGGGACACGATCGCTCCTAACTTCGGCGCGCCTTGGCAGTTCTTCTGGCGACGCTTGAAATCCATAAATACCTGATCCGCCGCCACCTAAGCCGGCACGGATGGGCGAAGGCCGCGGGAGTGGTAGGCGCGAACCGGAAGGGGCCGCGGCGATACCGCCGCCAAAACGGGACCGCTGAACGGTCGATCTGCTGCGGAGCGACCCGCGGCCAAGGCTCTGATCTGGATCGTTTCAAGACGTCGCGTACCAGCCGTCAGGAAATGGAATGAAGGGCCAGTGCGTGTTTTCGGCACTGTCGTTCGCGGCGGCGGGTTCGCTCGAAGGTGTAAGATCGGAGGAGCAGTCCTCCACCTCAGCCACCTCAGCGTCACTCGCCAGGCTGCGCGCGGCCCACCTCAAATCGATTTGCATGAACAAAGCTCCCCACCGGAAGCGCAATCACATTTGCAGAGTTCTCAAAAATCCACATCAAGACTTAATCACCCGACAAGATATCGGGTCGCATTGGCTAGCGATAGGAGCGCGAACCTGACCTAGTTGGCGGCCAGCGCTACTCAAGTGTTGCCGCGCTGCGAAACGGAGTTTCAGGAAAACACGTGGAGATCGCCCTGAAAGAACCGGCCGGATCTCCCTCTTGAACGAACCTGGATGTGAATTGAGTGCCGCTTAGTTGCCTCGGTGAAGGACCTTGGCGACGCGCTTCTTGAGCGGTTCGCCGGTTGCGGTTGCAAGCTTCTGGGTAAGGTCCCACAAGTCCTTGCTTTGGACGGATGCGCTATCGAAAGTCTTGCACGTTTGCACCGCAGACGAAGTGACGACATCCGCTGCCGACTTGCCTTGGACGAAGAAATCGATCGCAGAGGCGGTATTAAGGTTCGAGATCTGGATGACCTTGAGCCCGTAGTGTGTCGCGCTCCTGGCATTTCCCGAATAGGTCTCGCGCAGCGCTTCAGCCATATCCTCTGACGCGGCTTTGATCTTCTCGCAGCCCTCTCGCGCGTGGGCGACGCCCTGCTCGGAACAATCACGGAGCACACCGAGCAACGCAAGATCCGAACGGTGGCATCGCGAAGCCGTTTGTTCCGTTCACTTCAGCTTTCACTCACAGCTGCTGTCTCCAATTCTCAACTCGAAGTGATTTCCCGAAAGGCTGGTTGCGCCACAGTAATTCGTAGTGGAAGTTTTTCCGCCTCAAGACCGGTCAATTTTGATGAGCTTCAATCCAGTCCCGATACCACTATGTCCAACGACAGGAGAGCTGTCCGTTCGCCTTGCGACTCTCGACAACAAATCTTCGGAGGATGTTAATACACACGATCGTCCGATCAACAGTATGCTTGCAGCGCCGTCGCGTGCGAGTCACTTTGTTTCCACGATCACGAGCCAGCCCTCGATCATCGCCGACGAGCTGCGCCGCCAGGCCGACGTGTTCACCGGTCTTGTCGAGCTCCAAGCTAGTATCGGCCGCAATCCCTCTGAACGCTCGGTTCCCCGTGAGCGCGAGTCGCGCCATCGCCCGCAGCAGATCCCCGAGCGTCAGAGCATCGCGGGGCCGAAGGAAGGGAAAGCGTTCCTGAGGACTAATCCTGAGCGAGACTGCTGCGGCAATTCAGAAATTGCTAAGACTTGGTAGCCAGCGCACTTGGTCGTTCGTTCAAGCTGCGTGCCGCAAAATGAGCTTGATGAATGAGCCCGGCATTTGCGCCGGGCTGATCGCCAGTAAAGTTCAGGTGCTGGGCAAAGGACCAACTAGGGAGGATCCTGAGCGGTCGTCGCTTCGGTTTCTGACAGGCATGCCTACTCAGGGCCCTTCGCATGCATGTTGCTGGGCCCAGCACGGCTCATGGCGCTGCACTCGCTCACGCGGAACTGCGCAATTGCGCGCGCGACACGCCGCACAGAGTAGCATTCGAAACTGACGTGAAGCCTAAAGCGAAAATAGTCCGCTTTGACCCGGAACTTAACTCGCTGCCGCTGAACGACAAATTTAGTTATGCGCAGTAATCATGATGACTCCACCGCAATATTAAAAACTAGGGTTGGGGAAAACCAGAAGCAGGGAGTTTTCGATGGAAGCTAGGCGCCGCTTTCGTGCGATGGCGTTGCTATGCCGACAGGCCGCCGTGCGTGATCCCGAGAGAAGCTGGAAGCTGCTCGCAGAGGCAGAGTACTGGGAGCATCTGGCGGCTTCGGCTCTAGCTCACTGAGCTTCGGCGTAGCGAATTGGCCGACTACTTAACAAACTAGGGGCAGGTAATGTCAGGTACTCGTCAGGTTTATAATTGTGCGGTTCTGCGTGAACGTCTGCAAACGATACTGGCGGAGCTTAGAGAAGTCGAGAAGCTTCGAAACAGAGTCCGAGATGTACAAGCGAGATCACTCGTCAGGAGACGGCGTGCCAAACTGAGCGGCAGATCAAGAGCGGTTTGAAGACGACGCTAGGTCGCAACCCGAACATTGGGCTGGTTGGGCTCGCACGCGTAAAGTCGATATGCGGATTGCGAGCCATCATGAAAGCTAACATCCTTTGGGAGCAAGGCTTGCGTCTCCATCCCCGCGAGTAAGACGAATGCTTGCAGGAGCTGGTCCGCATCGTTGATGCTCGTGCGAGCCCTGCCGCAACGGCGACGACAGCTGTTGGTACACGAATAGATCAGGGCGCCGTTCTCCAGGAGAACCATCTGAGCGCCAACCGCTCCCAGTCAGAATTGCGTCCTTTCATCCTAGCATTCAGCGGGTTTGAGTATCGTTGATGCGCTACGTGGCGTACGCCGTAGATTTGTCCGGAGTGGCAGTCGGCATCTACGAACTGGAACATGCGGGCGATGATGGAGCAAGGCACCGAGCGGAGAAGTTTCTCGACGCGTATCCGACGTAGAATGGGACGGAGTGCGGCGCATTGCGCGGCTCACCGGTCCAGCAGCCGAAAGCGGCGACTGATTGCAATTGAGACGACGAGCCCCTCCGCCCCCAATCGGTGAAGCACCTGTATCGAGCCGGCATCGTTGATAACGAATAGCTCTCAGGTTGCAACCCTATTTAGGGTATTGAAGAGCGGCTCATTTGAAGTAAGTAGTGTTTTCGAGGCGTACGACCGACCTCGATCAGATCGACCATGCATTGATGGCCGCGGCCTTGTTTGGAATTGCGCTAAAAGGGCCTGCCAAAGCCGGAAGGCTCTTGTTGGCCAGGCGCCCGCAGTGCCGCCGACATGGTTCGGTTTTGTTCGAGGGTTTGCAACGGGTGGGCTCAGCCGCTGGTCAACCAGAGCAGTGCTGCGCTGCTATTTCTGGAGGGTGACCCCTGTGATTTTCTCTCCGCGACCAAGCAGTTCATTCAGTTGAAGGATAGGCACTCCTCAGCGCCGATCAATCTCTTATGGGTTCAGGGCGTCGTCTCGGCTGAGTCCTTCGTGCGTGATCAGAAGTTTGGGGTCGCAATCTTGCCCGACGGACGTTCGAAGCCAATTCCAAGCGAATTCACTGTGGTGTTTGGGATCATGCGGGACAGGTACAAGAAATCCGGAACTCTCAGCATCCCATTCTTCAGCAAAGTCAGTCCTCGGGCAGTTGCTGATCGGGTGTAATTGATGGGATTTCCGGTTGAGGTTCATCTGATCGAAAGACTTTGAAAGTGTTCAAACCGTCCGCTCGAGTTCTCGGCGTTATACGGCCGTCGCCGCCGGCTTAGTTCAATCGCAATGCTGATGACAGCACATTGGAGGCCAGGATGAAGTCTCAGTTCCGAGCGGAGGAACTACGCAGGGATCGCGAAATCGTAGTCATCGGGGACTCAGGTGCAGGGAAGACGGCCCTGTTTAGGAGGCTTCGCAACGCGGAAGACCCATTCCAGGAATACAGCACGCGGAGTATGATAACAGCTGACATAGGATTGCCTGCCCTAGAGGGCAGCGTTTCAATCCACGACATTCCCGGCGACTATGCGGCGTCGCGGCTGAAATCCAGCCTAAACGGGAAAGAAGCCATCGCAGTCGTGGTCGCCGTGGATCTGGCGCATCACCAAGATGGATCGTTGGGTGATTCAACACGTGGTTGGCTCGAGGCCTTTTCGGCAGCTTCAGAACACACATCGGTATCGGTTGCTCGCAGACTCCTCGTCTCGACGCGGGAGGATATGGGTACGAGCAAACACAACGTCGACCGGCTTGAAAAGCTGGCGAAAGAACTGGGGTTCGATTTTGTGTTCCGTACTAGCGCCAAGACGGGAGAGGGCGTCAACGAACTCCGGAGCGCTCTCGCAGAGGTCGTTGCCCAAATAGCCAAACACCCGGACGCCGAGATCGCTTCTCCCGTCGCGCAAGTAGTTCGCGCGATGGCTGCTTGTCTATGCGAACTTGTTGCACGAAATCCTCGCATTCTGGAGCAAATTGAGTGGCGCGATCTAGAAAGGGTGATTGCCACCGCTGTAAGCGGAATCGGGTTTTCGGTGGAGCTAACGCGGCCTGCTAAGGATGGCGGCAAGGATGTCATTGTACGTTGCGTCGCTGGAGGCATCTACAAGGTATTCTACATTGAGATCAAGCATTGGCTACGCAACCGTTCTGGAATGGATGACGTGACCTCGTTCGTTGAGGTCAATGCGCGTGATGCCACCGATGGGGGATTATTCCTGTCGTCCTCAGGCTACACGCAAGAGGTCTTCGCTCAGTTGGGAGAGATCTCACGTCAGCGAGTGAGACTTGGCGACAGCCCAAAAATCAGCTCGTTATGTCGTTACTATGTAAAGCAGAAAGGTATATGGCACTCGGAGCGCCCACTTCCGGATCTCTTGTTTGAGGAAACATTGGGTTGACCGGGATGGGCTCGCGGCCGCCAATCAGCGCCCGCTTGTCGGCCAAGCGGCTCATGACGGTCCGCATCCCTGGACGAAGTTTCACTGCCGCGTCTGCAGGGACGCCATGCCGAAGCTACGTCCAATCAGATATTGCTGCAGCCACGCGTGACGATGTGGGCTTTTTGAGCGCACTCGACCCGATACGCGGTTGGCAAAACAGCCCCGATAGCGGTGTAACGCACCCATTGTGCGATCGTGAGTAACTGGCGGGCAGCCGCTCCGCATCTCCTGGATGTGTCATTCGGCTTGCAAAATTGGCTCTGACGCAAATTTGGTGCAGCACTGGTCATGTGGCGCCGATTAGCCGAGCCTGTAGCAAGTCGAGCTTGGCGCGTCCGTACATTTGGCGTTTGACCAGTTTGAGCTTGGTGATCTGGCCCTCGGTCTGTCCATTGGACTATGACGTCGTGATCGCTGCGCTGACAGCGGCCTTGTCCTTGATGACGCCATTGGCAAAAGACATGACGAGGCTTGCGCGCGCTCGTTCCAACCATGGTTCAAGCTCTACGTGAGCCTTCTTGCGGATCATCGCATGGAAAGCAGCTATGATCTCTCGAGCTTCCACCAGAAGAGGAACGCCTTGCTCGATGGCCGCAAGGTAGCCCCGGAGCGCGGAGCGTGTCGCCGGACTCAGGGCTCTATAGCGTGGTCGCTGAGCCGCCCGCTACGCTCGACGAATGTCGAAGCCGAATTCGCCGAGACCGTTAGTCCCCCCATGATGTGGGCATACTGGTAACAGCGGGAAGTAATCTGGCTGTTGGCTTCGCGAGACGGTTTGAGCATTACCGTCGAACTCCAGCCACGTATAGTTTTCTTCTGCGGAAAACCACGGCGTAAAGAGCTTTGCGAATGCACCGACAGCAAACGAGGCTAGCATGCCGTTCGTCCAAACCACTTGCGGGTTGATGCCCACGTCGCCATAGCGATTCTCCTCTTGCGCCAACTTGTCGGGAGTCAGGAAGCCCAGGCAGCGCATGCACGGATTGCCCGGTAAGGTCATGATCATCTGCCCTGCCACCGCAAAACTGGCATCATGCAGTCTGGTCACGTCCATTCCGATATCGATGTATGGCAGACCAAAACGTCGCGCGGCGGTCTCCAAATAGTCGCGCTGCTGATAGCCGTCGACGCACCCGAACAGGACGTGCGCATCACGGATCAGGTCGTCCGCCTCCTGCCACTTCGCTTGCCTGGAGGTTACTTTCGCCCATGGCCGGATGCCAAGGATCATACGGGTGGCGATCTCTACTTTAGGGCGCTCGTGATCGACATCGTCCTGAGTGCCGCCAATCAGGCGGTTTAGGTTACTTGCTTCGATCTCATCAGGGTCAATTAGCCGGAAATGCCCGACGCCAAGATGGGCGAGCTGCTGCGCGATGTGGGAGCCACCTCCGCCAAGTCCGACGATAGCCACTCGCAAATTCGCGAACAGCGCTTCGGAATGTGCACCGAGGAAGCTCTGGCGGCTAAAATCGCGGTCGTTTGTCATGCGAACAAATCTGTGCTGCCATCGGCCGCGGCGCGCCCCACAGTTGAGCGCGTGCCAACAATGTTGAACTCATCGATGTTCTTCACTTGGGTGGGGGCAGTCCATATGCGTCCGGCGACAGTCTTGTCGTTGAGAACGACTGCGCCATGCGGCATCTGCGGGCAAACTTTAAAGAAGTCAGGCACGAACTTGGCTTGTTCGCGCAGATCGGTGGCGCTGAACCACAACCGCGCCGAAGGGAAGTGCATATGCACATGGAAGACGCCGATGCCTTGCAAGAGCGCCAGCTCTAGCGCCTTGCGGAGTGCTTCCTGGCCGATCATCGCGCCGACAGTATTGTCGCGCACATACTCGTCATCAGCGACCGGATAATAGTTCTCCGCGAGCAAAACCAGGCCATCCGCACCGGACGCCGCGCGCACGGTAATGAAGCCGACCCGCTCATGCGCGAATGCATGGGGCCGGGATAGATCGCGCCTTACCTCCTGAATAAACGAGCTCGTGGACCGAAATGTCGCGTATGCGCGACGTTCAACCTGCCTTTGGTCTGCAGGCGACGGGGATGAACGACCGAATAGGCCGGAGAGAAGCCGCCACATGCTAGGCTGCCTTTCCCTTGCTCAGCGCTGAGAGATGCGCGGCAAGAATATCGACATATGGCTGGTCTGCCGGCACGTCCTTCCAGGAAAAGGTCGGCCAGTTGCGGCCGAGCAGGTACGCCTGCTCGTTCCAGTTCAGGCCTTCGCCGCCCACGTTCGCGGCCAGATAAAGCTTCGTGGGATATGCGGGGTTGTCGTGGTTGAGGCAGAGGATCGCATCCATGACGTGACTGCTTGAACCGACCCTGAAGCGAAGCTTCTCCATATAGATCAACTTTCGCCATCCCTCGGTTTGGAAAGACACCACCCCATCGCACAGCTGCGCGATGGGCCGGAGACTTTCATCGAGGCCGTCATTGGTCGACCCGGTGCTCATGATGAACCGCCCTTACGCGCATGACTCATGAAGCGCATGCCTTCCTTCACGTCGATGCGAGCCTGGTCATCAAGATCGACGAGCCCTGTCGGAGTAATCTCCGCCAGCACCTTGGCGGGGTCGACACCAACTTTATCCTTGAGGTCGCTAACGAGCCAGTCGCCCTCCCGTACCGACTTGTTGTGCCCATCAACCTCGATGTGGACGTTGGGACCGCCGTGACCCGGGTTTCCGGAGCCGCCGGGATTGCCTCCGCCTCCGGCGTTTCCGCCACCGGAATTCCCGCCCCCATGGCCGGAAGTGTTGTCCTCGTTGCCGCTCATGACTGATTCTCCATCCAGTTTATACGTCCCGCGTTGTCTCGCGCGTCAATCAGCGGATACGCTTATTGACGTATCATAAGCCGGCCTGCAGGAGAGTCAATGGTAGCTAACGCATTGATCAGGTGAACAGATTGCCGATTGCCTGCTCCCGACCGAGGTGGCCAAGGATCTTCAGACGAACCGTTGCCGCCTCCCGAGAGACGGCGAACTCACTCACGACAGCCTGAATCAGCGCTTCACCATTGGCACCGCCAGGCTCGCACGCGCCGTAGATGTTGCGTGCGTGCTGAACGCCAGCAACAATCTTCTGGAGGTAGGATTTCGGCATCAGCGCTGCCCCGGAAACGTATCCTGCCTGCCATTCCATCCAGTCAGTCTTGCTCGCGGAAATCATTGTGTCCCGCTTGCAATAGATAGCGTTGGGCTTCCGCTTGCCATCCACCGGTAGCTGGCGCTGCTCCAGCCCAAACAGGTAGGCGTGCAGGATCACATGCCCATATTCGTGGGTGAGGGTGGTCCGCAGCCGGTTCTCGAACCTGTGGACGTCATTGGAAATCGAGACCCTTGGCTTTCCAGCGCGGGCAAACTCGGTGACGCCTTCAACGCCGGCGCCATACATGGTCAGGTCCGCATATTGGTCCAGATCCGTAACGTCCCGCTCAATCAAGGTCGTGATATCGTCAGTCGAAATAGGAAACTCGACCTTGCCGTGCTTGCTCCGCAGGTGGTCCGCCACGAGCTTTTCAAACATGGTATCAAGTTCGGCGGGCTCGTAATGAGGCCTCTCCCGAAAACCATGCATCGTGTCGCGGACGTACCTCAAGCTGCCTATTCCTTCAGTTTCTTTCGAAAGGCGACAAACGCCTGATTGATCTGGTCCGGTGTCGATTTTCTTACCAGTTTTCTGTCCTGCTCCGGCAGCATCCCGATCACGCCGTACAAGGCAAGCGGATCCATTTTTAGAACCTTTGCAAACTCGCCCACCAAATGGTCCGAGGACGGGCTTCTGCGATCGTGTTCGATGTCGTTCAAGTACTGCGGCGTTATCGCCTCGCCATCCTCCTTCACGATCTTAGTGGCGAGTTCCTTTTGGCTCATGCCCTTCCCCTTGCGCGCGGAGGCAATGGCACGTCCAAAGGACGACATATCTAGACCCATACTATAGAACCTCTTCGATTTTTTGGAAGCTTATCAGCTAATTAGCTGATTGTCACCCATGAAATAGCGTTGGGAGCCGCAGATGCTATCGCTAGAGTGACATTTTGGGTATGCTGCCAGGTGGCCCCGCTCGTATTGCGACCGTAAGAAATTCTCAGTGGAAAGAACAATTTGTAAGCGCAGCAATTCGATATGGGGGTCTTGCGAAAATGGAGACATACACCAGAAGGGTCAGGGAGAGTATGCTTCCGCTCTCCATCGCGGACACATTGCCGAAAGCTTTCGCTGAATGGCGCTTCACGGGTCTGACTCATGACCATGACGAGATTGCGAAACTTGCGGCCTCTGCGGGCAGGAAGGCCTGAGATATCATTTCGAGATTCAAAACGGCTTCACCAACCATAGCCTTGATGTCGGCTCGCACTGCATTCTTCAGTTTAACGTTGCCGTCTACGAGAATGGCCGTCGGTTAACGCCGGCGGACGCCAAACGGCAACTCGACAGGCTTGTTCAGAAGATGCGGTTGGATTCCTGCATCCGAGCGCTGGAGAGACTGGCTCGGGCGGAGAACTCGCAAATCCTTACCGGTGCGCTGGAGTATTATCGAACCAACAAGAAACTGACCCCGGGAAGCAAGCCTTTGTCGTGTTTTGGCGATTGCGCAGGAACCGTATCGACCACGCCCCTTCGTTCTTCAACGTCACGCTAACAAAGAAGCGGTACATGGACGATCTGGCTGCCATGGAGACAAACAAGGTACATTATTTCTGGCGCGCTCTTACTCCAAGCCAGCGTAAACATGCCGTCGCGTTGGGGCATACCGCGCCGATAGGCTAGATCTCAATTGGAACTTCAATACCCACCTGCACGGCAACAGGCGTATAGATGTCTATTTCCTGCTGAGGCGTGTAAATCGAGACAATCAAGGAATAGCGGACCGATTTGCCATAGCGCCCTTCCTTTTTTCGCGTGCGCACCAACCCACAGTCGGATGGATGGCGATGTGTCCGCGACGCGCCAGTTCAGCCGCACTTCCGTGCCGAGTGTTCGAATGGATAGAGCCGTTTGTCGGCTTTCCGGTGCCCAGCTCCCAAAATCCTGTCTCTCCTGCGTGGTCCTCGTCGTAGTCCTCGTCGCGGTCGTAGGTAGTCGTCCGTTAAGAAGCCGTATCGAGCGGGAGTGGACGGTCAAGCGTATGCGATAGCTGGATCAGGAAGAGGCACAAGAGTTCTCTGAGCCAGGCGAGGACCGGCGGAAGTTGTGGCCGACTGCTGAGAGCACGACGTTGGCGGCGTCGCCGGCGCGGCCTTTGAGATAGCAGCGGCCAAGGTGACCTTCGGCCTTCAGATGTCCGATGATGGGCTCGATGGCGGAGCGGCGCCGGAGCTCGCGCTTGATGGCGCCGAACACGCCGCGCTTCTGGCCCGAAATGAAGACACGACGGGGATTTTGCGTGTCGTGGCCGCGATATCCCTTATCGACATAGGCCCGCTCGATCGGACAGCCGGTGAGTGCCTCGGTGCGGTCGATGACGTCACGCAGGGTATGACCGTCGTAGGGATTATCAGGCAGCGACCTGGCGTGCAGCACGATCATGATGCCGCCTTCTAGCGCTGGTGACCGAGTCGGATTCCAAGCTTGACCGCCTTTTGACGGAGTGAGCCTTCGGAGCGCTTTGTGAGCTTCGCGATTTTCGCAACCGGAGTCTTCGCTTTCGAATGAGCGCGCAGCTCCTTCTCGTCAGCCTTCGTGTATTCACGACGCACAGGTTTCTTCTTCGTAGCCGTCTTCTTTGCCTTCTTCGCCACTCTTAGCTCCTCGATTCGAAAGTGGGCGTACTAGCACAGCTACATTAAGGCGCAACTCTCCATCAGTTGACCCTATCCGCTGGTCCGATGCGTGAACTCGCTCAGATGTAAGTTTTGCCGGCGATTTGATGCCGGAGAGATTCGTTATGTGCCCGAAGTTCAAGCACGCATTAATGCGGTGCTGGCGCGGGTATGACCACCGGTGCTGCCAAATTCATCCACGGCGAGCGCGGCATCCAGACGTTTGGAAAGGCCCGGGCGCTGGCGCGCCTTCACGCCGACCTTCGTCTTTTCTTTGCACACGGGGCCAAGTGAGCACGGGCACGGCGTGCTGCGAGCTTGCCCACAGCGCATCCGGTCTGTCCGATTTGCACGCTACAGCGCAGAGGAGTTATGCGCCTCCGATCCGCGGCGCGACGCACCTCTTCGTTTGTCGCCGGACGGCCAAGGCTTGAATTACGAGCAGATTTCATTTATGCCCTTCTATAGCAAGCCGCAGCGCGTTCGGGATACGCTGCGCTTTTCCGCATGAGATAAACGCCACACGTACACGCGCCGTGACCAAGAGATCCTCTGCGCGCCTGCATTCCTGCAGTAAGGTAATTGACGCGCCTCTCACCTCTTGCGGGAGAGTAACGACGTCAAGCACGTCGTCCAAGACTGCCGGCCTTAGAAAATCGATTGTCATCGACCGGACGACAAAGGCAAAGCCGGGCGCATCGTTCCGCGCCTCTTGCAGCAGCGCGTGCTGACTGGTTCCGAGCAGGCGCAAGTAATTCGTCCTGCCGCGTTCCATGAAGCGTAAAAAATTTGCGTGATACACAATTTGGCCGGAATCCGTATCTTCGAAATAGACGCGGACCTGCATGTGATGGCGTCCATCGCGAATTTCGCCGTCAAGAGAGGCTGTCACAGTGCGATTCCCCTTGTTGGGTTTTTGAGAACTCGTTCTCCGGCACGGACGCTCTTTTCCAAGCAATCATCAAAATCTTGGGCATTGCAGCGCCCTCTCGTTCGCGCTGTGCGCATCGGGCGGGCAAGCGCCGAAGGGGTTCTCGCCCGCAGTGCTGGTACGTTGTTCGATATGATATTTGGAATGTTAGGGCAGGTCCAATAGCAGTCAGCTGCTTTGGCGTCGTCTCCCGCAGCGGTGCAGATGACCGCTCCGATGGTTGCCAGGAGTTGGCAGAGGATTCGCAGTCGCAGGCGCGCGAGCAGTTAGATCCATCCGGTCCCAGAGTCGCAGGCCAGTGGGTCGGTGCGACTCCGACATGCCTTGCGTCCCATTCAATGACGTTCGTCGTGTAATGACTGCGAAAACGGATCGTCATGCCTATGAACCGGATCAATCGGATGTCTCGCACCCTCAGACACAAGTATTTCTACTCCGCTTTGCTTAGCAAATTCCCTCCGGCTTACGATTAGCTTCGCTAGCGACGCGCTCGCGCCCTACATTCGAAGAATCTCATTTTCATTCACGACTGCAACAGTCAACATGAATAGACTCGCCATTGCCAATTGAGACTTCCATGAGAGCTGCGGGAGCAAAAGTCATCCGTCGCCCTGTCGTGACTCTTGTCAGGTCATGGCGCTTGCCGACTGAGGCTGCTGCCGGATGGCGATCCGCATCAGGCGAAAGCCGAATGCAGGGGCTTCGATCGAGCCTCCGAACGGAGCATGCGAACGCCGCACGTGATCCCAGCCGCCTATTCATAGCGCGCGGTAGAAATTTACGGTAGCTTGTGAAGGCTTGGCTGCAATGCCTATCCGAATCCACTCGCCTCGGGGCCAAAAGGCGATCATGCGACCGCTTGATCCTTCTCACCTGCAAAGTTGGGACAATCCCAACAATGAGGAAATTTGGCTTGAGCTGGCGCGTGCCATTGGACGGCAGCTTGCGCGGGATGAACAAGGCGTTTCGGGGCAGTCGATAGGGGAACGGGATGGCGACACGATCACAACAAAAGAGGGCCGCGATATACGCTCGCTACTCGAGCGACATGCAAAAAGTGACCTCGATTGACGGTCAGCTATTACTCTGCCGGAAGGTCGCCGCACGCAATAGCCTCGATGTCGTTGGTGAATTTGTCGACGCTGCAAAATCTGGCCTTACCGAAGACAAGCGCGATGGCTATCAGCGTTTGCTCGAAGGTGTGCGAAAGCAAGACTTCGACGTGATCATCGTCGAGCATTTCGACCGCTTGTCGCGCGATCCCGCCACAATCCAGCGGCTCAAGCAGGTGTTTGAGTTCAACCGCGTTGAGCTGATGGATCAGAAGGGCGTTTATGCGACGGCGACTGACATCAGCATCGCAAGTCTCTACAATACGATCTACAAGCCACAGCTCGCCGACAAGGTTCGGCGCGGGCACGATAACGCTGTCAGCAACGGAAGAATTCCCGGCTCATACGCCTATGGTTATCGGCCAAGGCCGGGCGCGCCTGGCGAGCGGATGATCGATGAGAGCGAAGCGAAGATCGTGCGCCGTATCTTCATCGAGTATACGTCGGGCCGTTCAACGCGAGATATCGCCGCCGATCTTACCCGCGAAGGCGTGCCCACGCCTGGGGCCACTCGTCATAAGAACAAGGCTGGTCGTACCACCTGGAATCATCAGTGCATCACTGGCGGCCGCCATGGTCGCGGCATTGTCGGCAACGAACTGTATATCGGCGAAATACATTGGAATGTTCGCTCAACAATTCTCAATCCGGAAACGCAGAAGAAGCAGAAGCGCCGCAATCCTGAAGAACGCCACATCATCGTCAAAAACGCCGAGCTGCGGATCGTTCCCCAAGCGCTCTGGGAGAGAGCGCAGAAGGTTCGCAGTGAGCGCGCTATCCACCTGTTCGGACCTACCGGCAAGCCGCGGCGCCGACCCGTGGTCCCGCGCAACAACGAGCATCCGCTTGCAGGAGTCCTTCGGTGCGGCGTTTGCTATGGCCATATGCGAATCGCTCAGTCCTCCCGGAATGGTGGACCACGCGCCGCATGCGCCAACGCGCATCAGCGAAGCACCTGCGAGCATACCCGCAGCTTTGATATGGACGTTCTACTGAAGGACGTTGCGGAAAAAATGGAAGTAAGATTGCTTTCTCCGAAAGCCATTGAAGAGGCGATGCGTGCCTGGAAGGAGGAGCAGAAGAGAAATCCGCAAAAGACCAGCGAACGCTCTAACCTAGAGCGTCGGTGCCATGTGCTGAACACTGAGATCGAACGCTTGTCATATGCGATCGCGAACAGCCGTCGCAAGCCGGATGAGTTAGTCAAGCGGATAGATGAATGTGACGCGGAGCGGGAAACTCTCGAGGAGCGCCTGCGGTTGCTCGGCAACGGTGGCGAAAACGTGATCCCGTTCGATCATCCGAGGTTTGGTGACCGATATTGTTCGGAGGCAAAGAGACTGGTCACCGCGCTCAAGACAAATCCGAAGGCGATCGAGACTCGTGTCGCTTTCCGCAACCTGCTCAACTGCATTATAGTGCATCCGGCGCGCAAGCGGATGCCCTACGAGTACACCCCGTACTTGAACGCCGCAGCCCTTTTCAGCCCGCAGCTTTTCCCAGAAAACTGTCCCAAAACAGGGAACATCAGCACGTTGAGCTGTTACGACAACGTCCAGTCTGAGAAATCCGTGTCCTCGTAGTAGACGCGAACCTGCATGTGGTGGCGGCCGTCGCGGATCTCGCCGTCGAGATGAGCTGTCACGTCACGACCCTCTTCGCTTTCGGTAACCAGCCCGTTTTGCGCAAAAACGGCCGGCTGCGCAAGCGCGGCTAGACGATCAAAGGCCCCCGTCCCAGCCTGACCTCGACGATCTCAGGCGGCACGCCGACGCGGAGCGGCATGATGCTGCAACCGAGGCCGCCGGAGATGATGACGTCGCACTTCAACCTGACATGACCATAAGCGAGCCGGAGGCCGTGCTGCGGCGGAACCGCCGGCGACCAGCCGAGCAGGCGGACCTGGCCGCCATGGGTGTGGCCGGACAGTTGCAATGCGACGCGGGCGGGCACGCGCGGCGCGATATTGGGCTCATGCGCGAGCAGGATGATCGGCGAATCATCGGTGACCTTGGCAAGCGTCGCGTCGAGATCGTCGGCGCCGAAGCGTCCCGTGCTCCGGAAGCGTCGCGCCGGCAGAAAGGCGAGCTGATCGCCAAGGCCGGCGAGCCAGAACGCGCGGCCGTCCTTGGCAAGCCGCACGACGTCGTTCTCGTAGACGGGAATGCCGGCCGCCTCCAGCGCGCGATGCGCGACCGTCGGCCCGTGCCCGGCCTGCTGCACGGTCCTGTCCGCCCAATAATCATGATTGCCCATGACGGCATGGACGCCGAGCGGCGCTTTCAGGCCGGCCAGCACCTTGGCCCATTCGCTGGCCGGAATGATGCGCGTGACCTGGTGCAGGCCGGCGACATAGTCGCCGAGCAGCACGATGATATCCGCGTTGAGCGCATTGGTGCGATCGACGATGGCCTCGATCCGCTCCAGCGACATCCAGGGATCGCAGGCGTGGATGTCGGCGATTACGGCGATCTTCAGCGGGAAATCCGCCGGCCATTGCCGCGGGGTTGGATGATAGCGGGTGACCCGAAGCCGCAGCATCGGCTCGACGCCGACGCCATAGGCCGCGGTCGAGACGCCGAGGGCGGAGAGGCCGCCGATGGAACGGAAGAAATGACGGCGCGTGATCATGGCAGCCCGATCGTGATGCAGTTTGTTGATGCGACCCTATTGGAGCGGAAATGGGGTGCGTTTGTGCAGACCCTCTGCACGAGATGACCGGAAATTCATGACGGCCCGAGCAGGCTGCACTTGCGCAGATCAGTCGTCGCTCTCGTCGGTGCCGAACAGGCCGAACTGTGCCGCCGCATCGCGCGAGGGCTCGCTGATGCCGAGGTGGCGGAAGGCGTGCGAGGTGAGCAGGCGGCCGCGCGGGGTCCGCTGCAGATAGCCACACTGGATCAGATAGGGCTCGATGATGTCTTCGATCGCGTCGCGTGGCTCGGACAGTGCGGCGGCCATCGTCTCGACGCCGACCGGGCCGCCGCCATAGTTCTGCGCGATGGTCGTGAGGTAACGGCGGTCCATCGCGTCGAGGCCGGCGGCATCGACCTCGAGCGCGCTCAGCGCGTGGTCGGCAATCTTGCGATCGATCCTGTCGGCATCGGCCGCCGAGGCAAAATCGCGCACGCGGCGCAACAGCCGGCCGGCGATACGTGGCGTGCCGCGCGCGCGTCGCGCGATCTCGTTGGCGCCATCCGCGCTCATGCCGACGCTGAGCACGCGTGCGCCCCGGGTGACGATGCTCTCAAGCTCTTCGATCGTGTAGAAATTCAACCGGATCGGAATGCCGAAGCGGTCGCGCAAGGGATTGGTGAGCAGGCCGGCGCGCGTGGTGGCGCCGACGAGGGTGAATTTCGACAGCTCGATCTTCACCGAGCGCGCCGCCGGGCCTTCGCCGATGATGAGGTCGAGCTGGAAGTCCTCCATGGCGGGATAGAGCACCTCTTCCACCGCAGGGCTGAGGCGATGGATCTCGTCGATGAACAGCACGTCGCGCTCTTCGAGATTGGTGAGGAGTGCTGCGAGATCGCCGGCCTTGGCGATCACCGGGCCTGACGTTGCGCGAAAGCCGACGCCGAGCTCCTTGGCCACGATCTGCGCCAGCGTGGTCTTGCCGAGGCCGGGGGGACCGACGAACAACACGTGATCCAGCGCCTCACCGCGCTTGCGCGCCGCCTCGATGAAGATCGAGAGGTTCTTGCGCGCTTGCTGCTGGCCGACGAAGTCGGACAGCGATTGCGGGCGCAGCGCAGTGTCGCCGACATCATCGCTGCGGCGCTCGGGCGTGACCATGCGGGGGGGAGTGCTCATGCGGGCAGGATAACACGGTGCAGCGGTTTCGCGAGCCACCAGCACAGGCTGGCCGGGATGACAGCGACGATGGCGAGCATGGCGGAAAGCTTCAGCGCCTTAGGCGCGGAACGGACGCTCGGCAAGATCACCGCCGAGGTTTCGGCGGGCACAACGAACATGCCCAACCCGACGAAGCCGGCGGCGGCCACGGCTGCGGCGAGCCACGCCATCCAGATCATGTTGAGGTCGGCGTAGACCGCGGCCAGCGCGAATAGCAAGCCGGCGGCGACTGCAGGAAGGAACGAGGCGAGAATCGTGGCGATGGCCAGCAGCACGATCGCGACCGAAACCAGGGTGCGCAGTGCCTCCAGCTCGAGGAGCGCAAGAAACATCTGCAGCACCGCGGCACCGAGCATCGTCACCATCACCGAAACCAGCGCGGCGACCGTCAGCGGCCCCACAATGGAGAAGATCACGACGATACCGGCCACGCGCGAAAGGCGACGAAAAACAACGGCGACGGGATTGGCGCGGGCCGCACTCACTTCGACAGCTCCTTCAGGCCCAGCCGGATGAGCTGCGCAGTCTCGGCGCTCTCGCCCGCGCTGCGCGAGGCCGATGCGATCGCGGCCGCCGCCTGCGGCTGGCCGTAGCCGAGATTGACCAGCGCTGAGATCGCGTCCGCCACGGGCCTCGGCGCGCGCTGGTCGTCGACGGCGCCGGCGAGGTGCACGACCGCCGGATCGACATTGGCGAAGGCCGGCGCCTTGTCCTTCAGTTCGGTGACGATGCGCTCGGCGACCTTGGGGCCGACGCCGGGCGTGCGCGCCACCGCGGCCTTGTCGCGCAAGGCGATCGCGTTGGCGAGGTCGGACGGCTGTAGCGTGCCGAGCACGGCGAGCGCGACCTTGGCGCCGACGCCTTGCACGGTCTGGAGCAGGCGAAACCATTCGCGCTCCTGGTCGCTGCGGAAGCCGAACAGTTTGATCTGGTCCTCGCGAACATAGGTCTCGATCGACAGCACGGCGGCCTCGCCCGGCGAGGGCAGATGCTGCAGCGTGCGCGTCGAGCAATGCACCTGATAACCGACACCGCCGACGTCGAGGATGACGAAATCCTCGCCGTAGGAATCGATCAGGCCCTTGAGCTTACCGATCATAAGCCGGCCACCTTCAGCCGCAGCGCGGTGCTCTGGCGATGATGGGCGTGGGTGATGGCGATGGCGAGCGCGTCGGCGGCGTCTGCGGACGGCGGATCGGCCTTGGGCAGCAAGATCTTGAGCATCATCGCGATCTGCTGCTTGTCGGCGTGGCCGGCGCCGACCACCGTCTTTTTCACCTGGTTCGGCGCGTATTCGGCAACGCTGATGCCGAACATCGCGGGCGCGAGCATGGCGACGCCACGGGCCTGCCCGAGCTTCAGCGTCGCGACGCCGTCCTTGTTGACGAAAGTCTGTTCGACCGCGGCTTCCATCGGCTTGTGACCGGACAGGACAGCGGCCAGCCCCTCATGGATCGCCAGCAGCCGGCTCGCCAGCGGCAAATCGTCCGGCGGCTCCACCGAGCCGCAGGCGACGTAGATCAGGCGGTTGCCCTCGGCCTCGATCACGCCCCAGCCGGTACGGCGCAGGCCAGGGTCGATGCCGATGATGCGAACGGGGCCACGAATCGGGAGCGTCGTCATGGGCCAGTGATAGCGGCTGGCCGCCGTGGGGGAAACAGAAACAGAACGGAAGTAACAGGGGAAGTGGCCCCCTACCCGCCCATCTTCGCCAGCAGCGCGTCCGACACCTCGAAATTGGCGTAGACGTGCTGGACGTCGTCGTGCTCGTTGAGCAGGTCCATCAGCTTCAACAGCTTCTCGCCGGTCTCGTCGTCGACCGCGACCGTGTTCTGCGGCTTCCAGATCAGCGCGGCCTTGCGCGGCTCGCCGAACTTGGCTTCCAGCGCCTTGGCGACGTCGCGATAGCCTTCCGTCGAGGCGTAGATCTCGTGGCCGCCTTCGCTCGAGATCACGTCGTCGGCGCCGGCCTCGATCGCGGCATCCAGCACCGCATCGTCGGAGGCGACGCTGCGGTCGTATTCGACGATGCCGGTGCGGTCGAACATGAAGGACACCGAGCCGGTTTCGCCGAGATTGCCGCCGGACTTGGTGAAGAAGGAGCGGATGTCGGAAGCCGCGCGGTTGCGGTTGTCGGTCAGCGCCTCGACGATGACGGCAACGCCGCCAGGCCCGTAACCCTCGTAGCGGATCTCGTCATAGTTCTCGCCATCATTGCCGAGCGCCTTCTTGACCGCGCGCTCGATATTGTCCTTCGGCATGTTCTCCTGGCGCGCCGCGGTGATGGCCGCACGCAGGCGCGGGTTCATGTTGGGGTCGGGCGTCCCCAGCTTGGCCGCGACGGTGATTTCCCGCGCCAGCTTGCCGAACAGTTTCGACTTCTGGGCATCCTGCCGCCCCTTGCGGTGCATGATGTTCTTGAATTGGGAATGTCCGGCCATGCGTGATCTTCTCTAGGGGAATCGTGCGCCAAGGTGAGCGTGGGAAGCGCGGCCTTATAGGCCGCCCCCCCCCTGGAAAGAAAGAGGCTCTACGACTTTAAGGTAACACCGTATGGGCCCCTGCCTAGATGTCAGGCATCGTTAACCCTGATTTCATTCCAGCCTGCGAAAATAGCCTCCGACCGTCCCCCTACAAGAGAGACCTGATGGCGTTCGCACTATTTCGGAAGCGTCTGCCGGACATGGCTGCAACCGCGGCTGCCCCGCAGACTGCACAGCCGGCGGCCCATTCCGAGCCTGCCGCGGCCGTCGAAAGCGATTCGGCCAAGGAAATCCTGGAACTGTTGGAACTCGAGCTGGGCGCCATGATTCGCCAGCTCGAGCGCGCCGCCAATTCGGTGGCCGGCGGCGCCGAGGCAACCGCCACGACGCTTGCCGCCATCCGCGACCGTACTGACGCCCTCACCGGCCGGACCAACGCCGCGCAATCGAATGCCTCCACCTTCGCCCATGCCGCCGACAAATTCACCCAGTCGGCGCTGGGCATCGGGGCGCAGGTTCGCGAGGCCGGCAAGCTCGCCGACGAGGCCAGCGCCGCGGCACAGGAAGCCCGCGCCAACGTCGATCGCTTGCGCGAATCCTCGGCCGCCATCGGCAACGTCGTCAACCTGATCGCGCAGATCGCGCGGCAGACGACGCTGCTCGCGCTCAACTCGACCATCGAGGCCGCGCGTGCGGGCGCGGCGGGAAGAGGCTTTGCGGTCGTCGCCACCGAGGTCAAGGCACTCGCGGTGCAGACCCAGGGCGCGACGGAGGAGATCACCAAAAAGATCGACGCGCTGCAGCGCGACGCCGCCGGCTCCGCGGACGCGGTGCACCGCATCTCGCAGGCGATCGAGGCCATCCGCCCGGTGTTCGAGACCGTCAACGGCGCGGTCGCCGAACAGAACGCGACCACCAGCGAAGTCTCCGGCAACGCGACAAGCGCGTCGGAGTTCATCATCTCGGTTGGCGAAAGCGCAGCCGAGATCGATGCTGCGACCAAGGCGGCCGAGAGCCACGGCGAGAACGTCGCCAGCGCAGGCAAGGCCGTGACCGCCTTCGCACAGAAACTGAAATCGCGCTGTGCCGTGCTGCTGCGCCAGAGCGAGCACGACGACCGCCGCAAGACCGAGCGGCTGCCCTGCTATCTGAAGCTCGAAACCGCCCGCGGCGTGCTGCCGGTCTACGAGATATCGATGGACGGCGTGCTGATCGGCGGCGCGGAGGCGGGCCGCCTTGCATCGCAAGCCATGATCGAAGGCGCTCTCGAAGGCGTCGGCGCTTGCCGCCTGCGCGTGATCGAGCAATCCAAGGCCGGCGCCCGCGCGCACTTCGTCAATCCCGATGCCGCGCTCCGCGAGAAGATCGAGGACAGGCTCTGGTCGATCCACGAGGAAAACACCGAGTCCGTCACCCGCGCCATGGAGGCGGGCAACGCGCTGACCGCGATCTTCGAGCAGGCGGTTGCCCGCGGCGAGGTGAAGATCGACGACCTCTTCGACACTGACTACGCCGAAATCGCCGGAACCGATCCGCAGCAGTACCGCACCAAATATCTGGACTGGGCCGACCGCACGCTGCCGGCGTTCCAAGAAGCCTTTCTGGCAAAGGACCCGCGCTTGGCGTTCTGCGCCATGGTCGATCGCAACGGCTTCCTGCCGGTGCACAACAGGATCTACTCGCATCCGCAGCGGCCGGGTGATCCGGCCTGGAACACGGCCAACAGCCGCAACCGGCGGATGTTCAACGATCCGGCGGGGTTGGCCGCCGCGCGCAACCTGCGCTCGTATCTGGTGCAGAGCTATGCGCGCGACATGGGCAACGGAAATACGGTGATGATGCGCGAGATCGACGTTCCGATCCGCGTGCAGGGCCGGCACTGGGGCGGATTCAGGACGGCCTACAAGCTCTAGTGCGCGCTCAGGCAAGACGCCAACGCGCGAATCACCTCTTAAGACCGGAATTGGAATGGGAATGCCGCGGAGAGCCGGCGAACGGCTCTGACTGGAGGACTCTCAAGACATGTCCGTCGTACAACTTGCAGTACTGGACACCGGCTCCAACCGAACGCTTGCCGAACGGCTGATCGATCAGCTCGCCGATCGCATCGGCGGCCTCGGTGTGGAACTCGCTGACATCGCCGGCAACGTCCAGGAAGTCGCCAGCCGCGTCGCGAACCAATCGGAACGGTTTCATCACCTCCAGGAAACCGCCGAGACGATGGTGTCGGCCAATCACGACATCGCCAATGCGTCGCAGGCGGTGCAAACCACCACGTCAGCGGCCGTCGGCGAGATCGCGCAGTCGCGCGGCGCAGTCGACGCCGCGGTGAGCCACATCTCCGAACTCGTTGCAGCCGTGGAGCGGATCGAGGCGCGCTTGAGCGCCGTCGGCTCCGCGCTGGCACAAGTCGCAAAAGTGTCCGGCTCGATCGAGGCGATCGCGAAGCAGACCAACCTGCTCGCGCTCAACGCCACCATCGAGGCGGCACGCGCCGGCAATGCCGGCCGCGGCTTCGCGGTGGTCGCAAGCGAGGTCAAGAACCTCGCGGAAGCCACCCGCCAGGCCACACACCAAATCTCCGACACCGTGCGCGATCTCGACGGCCAGATCGAAGGCCTGATCGGGGAGAGCAGCGATGCCTCGCAGCGCGCGAAGACGGCCGGCGAAGGCGCCCAGCGCATCTCCGGCATCATCTCGCGGGTCCAGCAGGGCTTCGCTTCCGTGGAAGCGGAGATCGGCAGCGTCACGCGCGCGGCGACTTCCAATCTCGGACATTGCGACACCGTCATCAGCGAGCTCAACGAGCTCGCCAAGGGCGTCGACCTCTCCTCGCGCGATCTCAAGAACGCCGATCAGCGCGTGACCAAACTGCTCGATACGTCCGAAGGCCTGATCGCACTGATCGCCGACAGCGGCGTGGAGACATCGGATGCGCCGCTGATCCGCACCGTCGTCGAGACCGCAAAGCGGATCTCCGACGAGTTCGAAGCCGCCATCGGCCGCGGCGAGATCACGCTCGACCAGTTCATGGACGAGAACTATCGGGAAATCCCCGGCACCGATCCCAAGCAGTACAACACTAACTATGTCGACTTCACCGACCGCGTGCTACCCGCGATCCAGGATCCGATCCAGAAGTCCGATCCCCGCATCGTGTTCTGCGTCGCCTGGGCCAAGGGCGGCTATCTGCCGACCCACAACCCGAACTACCGCCTGCCGCAGGGCAAGGACCCGGTCTGGAACAACGCCAATTGCCGCAACCGCCGCCTGTTCACCGATCGCGCGGTGCAGAAGGTCGCGGCCAACACCAAGCCGTTCCTGCTGCAGACCTATCGCCGCGACATGGGCGGCGGGCAGTTCGTGCTGATGAAGGACCTGTCCTCGCCGATCATGATCCGCGGCAAGCATTGGGGCGCCTTCCGGATGGGCTTTCGTCAGAGCTGACGGCCGTCGCAACGCGCTTGCAGCGGCGACGCATGGCCGCCTGAATCAAAAACCTCGAAAACAACCCCATGCACAGTAGCAGGGGCGAGCAGAATCAATGGCTTAAGCGCCTGATGAATCCGTCGGTCTAGTAGGCGCCTGTTGAGGCCGTTGCGCCGTCGGGCAAAACAGGCGTAGAGTGCTATTATTCCGAAATTTCTATCCCCTCCCTCTTCTCCCCTCGCGAGAGAAGCCAATTTCGATAGCCCCGCCCGCTTTCTGTAGCCGGCGCTGGCCGCGCGCTGTAGGGCCTTCCGGGCCTCCGTTGAGGCGGCCCGGTCGCTGTGCTTTGCCCGATGAACGGACTACTTCTTTTGCTCTGTGGTCGTCGCAGCGGCCGGGGTGCCGCCGCGAGCGTCCCGTCGCTCGTCGCGTCCTGTACGCCGCGCTTGGCGCCGCTCTGTGCGGCCGGTGCGGCGTTCCTGTCGCCGCTCGGTTCGCCCGCTGCGCCGCTCCTGTCGGCGTTCTGTACCTGACTTCGGCGCGTCCGCTGGCGGCGTGGTAGGCGCGGCGGCTGGCGCGGTGGTTTGAGCAACAGCCTCTGAGGCCGCAAAAATTGCGGACGAAGCCAAAAGCCCAAACACCCCTGCGTATCCAAGGAAGGTTAGCGCGTTGCGACGACAGACCTGTTTCGGCTCCGAACGTTCATTCATGTTCAGGCTCCCGGTTGCTGCCCCCTCAGAGCATGTCACCAGTGTCGGTGGCCGAGTTATTGATCTGGATCAAGTTGGGTCGGTGCTTCAAGCCATTTTGGGATTTCCGTCGATGGGATCGACACTCTCGGAAAGTGAGGGATGATAGTCCCTGCAGTGACTATCAGTCCGTCGTTGAATTTGGTTCGCGCAAAATCCTTGGCTGCCGCTTCGCTTTCAAACGTGTTGGTTAGGCGAGGATGTCGCCGTCTTGACAGTGTGCCGTCCGGCGGCACTTCAAAAGTGACGTACCAAGTGTGTTTCATGCCCTAATGCTGCCCCGGCGGTACCGGTCGCCTATCCCGCCAGAGAAAGAAAAGCCGCCAGCGGGATGAAACGATGGCGGCTTCTTCCTGGCTTGCGAAACCGGCCTTTATCGCCTGGCTCCAACGCGATTGACGCCACCATTCGCATTGCCACCGGCGTTATGGCGAACTGCAGCCCGTGCCACCGGGCGCGGCCTGAGCACGACGCCTGCCCGGGCAACGCAGCCCGCCGGATATTCTACGTACTGGCAGTAGATCACCGCCTTGGCCGGGGTTGGACTAAGCGACAGGGCTGCAAGTCCAAGCAGGCCGCTGGCGGCAATGCCCGCGACCGTCGCTGACTTGATCGAAAGAAGCTTCCTCGGATGCATGGCGGACCTCCCTCTTCGCACTTGCGTCACCGAACGGTGACGGAAGCCGCCTCAGATGCGGCCGAGCATAGCGTAGGCGTCGCAGTGCGCGGGTTCGATTGATCTACATCAAGCTCACGCGCGGAGTGAGCCGCAATCTCGCGAGCGGGGCCTAGTGAATTCATGGAAGGGTTCCGTCATGCTCCGCTATATTCTCGCTTCTCTTGCCGCTTTCGTTTTGCTCACCGCCTGCTTGATCCCCGATGATGCCGAGGCTCGGCGCGGCGGGGGTGCCTATCGGGGTGGCGGCGGTTACCGCGGCGGTGCGGTCGCAGTTCGAGGACCGCGGGGCGGCGGCGCTGTTGCAGTGCGCGGCGCAGGTTACCGTGGCTACGGCTATCGGGGCGGCTATCGCGGCTACGGCTATCGCGGTTACGGTGTGGGAGCGGCAGCGGTAGGCGCGGCTGCCCTTGGCACTGCTGCGTACCGCCGCAGCTGCTACGATGCTTACGGGAACTATATTTGCGCCTATTAATCCGTGGCGACGCGCGATAGCGCGGGTTGTCCTCTGTGCGCGCAAGCGCTGACGGTGACCGTCCGATGATGGCGATCCTGCGTCATCGGTCTGCAGGAACTGGGCGACGCGGCCTATCGCAGGGACCGCGCGACCGCGTCGCGTGAATGGACGTTTTCGGCCCTAAGAGCGGAAGCATTTGCGGACGGAAACGACAAAGAGGCTGCCCCTCGTTCGGTCCGGCTTGATCCACATCAAGGAAGCAGGCCGCGCGCGGAGGATGCTCCGCGGACACAGGGGAAGACACAGGCAATGCGTTGCGCAATTGGATTGCTGCTTCTCGTCTTAGTGACCGGCCCAGCCTTGGCGCAAAAGACCAAAGAGCCAACGCTGATGGAGCAAATCCGACCGGGGGTGACCTACGACGATTGCGTCGATAGGTGCAACAAGTGCGACATGGCCAGCGGCCGGGTGCAGAATTGCGTTAGCTGGTACTGCTATGGCCGCCCCAAGCGCAAGCCGGGGGCAGCACCGTTGCCCATCGTATGTCCGAGCTATGGCGGCTGAAGGTAGGTCGCTCCCAATGTGGCGACCTCAGAACTCATCATCAGAATTGCCCCGCAGTTCCCCTTGTCTCCGCTTGTTGATAATCTAATCGAGCGGATACGGTACTCCACTTGGATCGGGGCTCGGAGTGCGATGCTTTTCTGGCTGTCTCGCTCATGGCGAACCTGTCGCGTGCGGAGCCTCACCGCTGCGTTGACCATCGCATTGTTGATAGCGACGACAGGCCAAAGTCCGGCAGCTGATCCAGAGGCAAAACGAGTACTGATGCTGCATTCATTCGGTCTCAGGTTCAGACCTTGGACCGATTATTCGGAAGCCCTTCGCGCCGAGCTGAGCCGACGGGCATCCATTGAATTTCAAGACCAATCGCTGCTGAATGCCCGGCGAAGCAGCGACAAGTCAGACGCCCCCTTTGTCGAGTATCTTCGTTCCCTCAATCTAGACCAGCCGCCCGACCTGATCGTCGCGATCGGTGCGCCTGCTGCCAATTTCGTGCAGGCTCATCGCAAAGACCTCTTTCCAACCACGCCGATGCTGTACACTCTGGTAGAGCGACGCCGCGTCGACTTCGATAAATTGACCAAGTACGACGCCGTCGTGGCAATCACGAACGACGACGCTGTTTTCTTTGAAAATATCCTGCAGGTCCTACCTCAAACAACGACGATTGCCATCGTAGTCGGTGCTTCGCCGAGCGAAACCTGGTGGCGTAACGAGGTCGCCAAGTCCACCGCGCGGTTCGCGGATCGTGTCCATTTTCGATGGTACAACGAGCTCTCGTTCGAAGACATGCTCAAGGATGCGGGCAACCTTCCGCCGCACAGTGCTATTTTCTGGATTGGCTTGAATGTCGATGCGGCGGGAGTGGCGCATGAGGGCAACACTGCGTTTGCCCGATTTTACAGTGTAGCCAATGCACCCATCTTTTTTCACGACGAAAGTTTTTTTGGAGAGGGCATCGTCGGTGGACCAATGCAGGTTGTCGCCAGACAAAGCAAGCAGGCGGCGGAAGTCGCGCTTCGCATCCTTAATGGCGAAAATGTTGCCGACATCAAGCCGACCTTTGTCCAGCTGGCCGCGCCTATGTTTGACTGGCGACAACTGCAGCGCTGGGGAATTCCCCAAAACAGACTGCCGCCTGACAGCACGGTTTACTTCCGCGAGCCCAATTTGTGGGAGCGATATTGGTGGCAAATCACGTTCACTATCGCGCTTGTCCTCGCGCAAGCAGGACTGATCGCGCTTTTGCTATTTGAGCATCGCCGACGTCAATTCGCCGAAGTGCAGTCGCGGCAGCGCATGACTGAACTGGCCCACGTCAATCGCTTCGCGACCGCTGGCGAACTGACCGCCTCGATTGCTCACGAGATCAACCAGCCGCTTGGGTCTATTCTGACGAACGCCGAAACCGCAGCCGCGATCCTGCAATCGCAGCGTCCCGATATCGCCGCACTTTCCGATGTCGTTGAACTCAGGGAAATTGTGAACGATATTTTAAAGGATGACCGGCGTGCCACCGAGGTCATTCGCAGGATGCGCAGCCTCCTAAAAAAGGCGCCGTTCGAATTGAAGCAATTGGACCTCAATGAGGTTGCGCAAGAGACGGTCAGATTTCTTTCCGCGCTAACCGTCAGCCGAAAATTCGAAATGGTCAACGTGATCACGTCCGACGCGCTAGCGATCCTCGGCGACCGCATTCAGCTTCAACAAGTCATTTTGAACCTTGTGCTGAACGGGGTCGAGGCTATGAAGGACACGTCTGACGAAAGCCGCTCTATCAGCATCCGGACTGCGCGCGCCGATCAGTTTGCCGAGCTATCCGTGTCAGATCGCGGACCCGGCATTCCAGAGGACAAATTGAAACAGGTTTTCGAGCCGTTTTACACCAGCAAGGCGGAAGGCATGGGCATGGGCTTGTCCATTGCGCGCACCATTATCGAAGCGCACAACGGGTTCATATCAGCGAGCAATCGGGAGCACGGCGGTGCCTCGTTCACGATCAGGCTTCCCGTTGTCGGTTGATCCAAAACGGCGCGCCCGTACGCGGAGACAGACCCCTCACCCGAGTGAGCCTGCGTCTACCACCGTCGCTGCCCTCTCCCACAAGGGGAGAGGGCACAAAAATGGGCCGCTGCAATTGATCGCTTCAGAAGTGCTCGTCGCACAAATTCGTGAACGTCATGGCCTGACGCGACGCGCTCTCGATGCCGGCGTTCGGCAATGCGTATAGCGACGACGAGATCGCAGCGGTGGCGAACTACGTGACAGCGCGGTTCGGCGCGAAGGGTTCAAAGCTGACGGCGAAGGACGTTGCGGAGTTGGGGAGCAGACGGCGGAGTAGGTCTCGCGCCGACTGACGCTGCACCCTCTCCCCTTGCGGGAGAGGGTGGCTTCGCGAAGCGAAGCCGGGTGAGGGGTTCTCTCCGCGCGTCCAACTCGCATTTGAATTCGCGGAAGCAACCGCTCATCCGGCGCTTCGCGCCACCTTTTCCCGCAAGGGGAGAAGGTGCAGCGGGATCCGGCGCTGCGCTTCAGCTCAACCAGAACTTCGGCGTCGTCGGCTCCAGCCTGCCGCCTGCGCGCACTGGCGCGATACGCAGTGCCAAGCCCGTCGCATCATCCGTCTCCACGGCCACGCCGCTGAGCGTCGCCGCGCCTGCGGCCGGCTCGAAGCGGCCCGAGGGTATCCCGGAGGTGAACCTGCGCAGCGGCTCCTCCTTCTGCATGCCGATGATGGAATCGTAGTCGCCGGTCATGCCGGCATCGGTCATGTAGGCGGTGCCGCCCGACAGGATCTGGTGGTCGGCCGTCGGCACATGGGTGTGGGTGCCGACGACGAGGCTGGCGCGGCCGTCGCAGAAGAAGCCGATGCCCTGCTTCTCGCTGCTCGCCTCGCAATGGAAATCGACGACGATGGCGTCCGCGGCAACGCCGAGCGGACAGGCGCCGAGCTCGCGCTCAAGGGCTGCGAAGGGATCGTCGAACGGGGTCATGAAGACGCGGCCCAAAGCGTTGACGACGAGCGCGTGCTTGCCGTTCTTGGTCTCGACCAACGCGGCGCCGCGGCCGGGCGTGCCGCGCGGATAGTTCGCGGGACGCACCAGGCGCTCCGCGCGCTCGATGAACACGAGAGCTTCGCGCTGGTCCCAGGAGTGATTGCCGAGCGTCACCGCGTCGGCGCCGGCGTCGAGAAACTCCTGATAGATCGCTTCCGTGATGCCGAAGCCGCCGGCGGAATTCTCGCCGTTGACGACGACGAAATCGAGCGACCAGTCCTTGACCATGCCGGGCAGATATTCGGCGATGGCATTGCGCCCGGCACGGCCGACGACATCACCCACGAACAGAATGCGCAACTTCAGAACTCCGGAAATCGAATACGTCGGATTCCGTTAGCACATAATCCAGCGCCACGTCGTGGGCTAGTGCCGGAACCGCCTTGATCTCCTGCGCTGCAAAAGCGAGCCCGATGCCGACGATATTCTTGGCTTTTCGCAGATGCGCGAAGGTGTGGTCGTAATGCCCCGCGCCATAGCCGATGCGATGGCCGAGACGATCGAAGGCAGCGAGCGGCGTCAGCATGATGTCGGGAATGACTTCAGCGGCCCCAGGCGACGGCTCGGGAATGCCGAGCGGGCCGAGCATCAGGCGATCGTTCGGATGGAAGATGCGGAAGATCAGCGACTGGCCGCGCGCGGTGACGCAAGGCAGCGCCAGCCTGGCGCCCTGCTCGGCCAGCTCCTTCAGCAGCGGCATCGGATCGATCTCGCTGCGGATCGGCGAATAGCCTGACACGATGCTGCCGGGTAGAAGCTGGAACGGCAGCCCGCGCTTGGCGAGCTTGGCGGCGGCGGCGGTGCGTTTCTTGTCGCTCAGCGCATCGCGCGCCGCGAGGGCTTTGGCGCGGAGTTCGGCTTTGGTGTTGGTCATGCGCGCTTGCTCCGAAGGCTGAGCCTTGCTCCGCCGTCATCACCCGCGGAGGCGGGCGATCCAGTATTCCAGAGACGCCAGTCATCAAACATCGACGCCGCGGCGTACTGGATGCCTCGGTCAAGCCGGGGCATGACACTGCCGGTTTGTCGTGGACCATTCGACAAGAACGCATTGCCAAGCAAACAAAAGTGCGAAGCCGCGAACGCCGTTGAAGCACTCGATCCCGGAGTTCCCTACGAAAGTAGGTGGGCACCATATGTCCGAGCCCACGGGCCCGGCCAGGGACAGTTCCCTAAAGGATCGATAAGGCCCCGGGGATAATGGCTCCTGACGCGCGTCGCAGCCCCGCTCGGGCAATGTAACAACGATGCTGACGAATCGCCAGCCCCGCTTGCAGTTGCTGCACCTCTCCCGCTTGCGGGAGAGGTCGACGCGCGCCGGGCGATGCGGAGCATCGTCCCGCGCGCGGCGGGTGAGGGCTCTCTCCTCGTTGAGAATCTCTCTTTGGAGACACCCTCTCCCCAACCCTCCCCCGCAAGCGGGGGAGGGAGCGCACCAGGCGGGTGGCCGCAGCCCTAGCCGATGGCGATCCCGTTGCCGACGGTGCGGTTCAGGACCTGGGTCGACTTCTCGATGCGCTCGGCCGCAGAGTTCAGTGCGTTCACGACCGCGGTCTGGGTCAGCCGGGCGCGCTCGACGGCGGCGTTGCGGAAATCCCGCAATTCCGTCAGCTCCTGCTCCATGGTCCGGATGCGATTGCCGGCATCGACCAATTCGTCGCAGACGGTCAGCGCCGCCATCACGGTGAGCCTGGCATCACCGATCTCGCCGAACTTTCCGCGCAGCGACTGAATCCGCGTCTCCAGGCTTTCGGCGAGCTTGAGCAGCCGCACCTCCTGGCCTTCCTCGCAGGCCATGCGGTATTGCCGGCCGTTGATGGTGACGTTGATGTGGCTCATCCATCCTCTCCGGTATCGAGCACCGAGCGAATCGTGACGATCGCGGAATCCAGCCGATCGGAGATCTCGCGGCTGGAGCGCTCGAGCTTGCGCGCCTTCACCAGCGCACCGTCGAGCTCGTCGGCAAGCCGCGAGCGGTCCGCGCCCAGCGCCTGAATCCGCGCCGCGAGCTCGTTCTCGTCGCGATCGGCATCGCGCCGCCGCTCCACGGCGCTTTCGAGCGAGTCGAGCGCCGCCATGAGCCTGCGGGTTGCGATCTCGATCTCGACGGCCGAGGACTCGGTCATGGCAGAGCTGTTGGATACGCGATCGTTCATGCAGTCAGCGGCGGAACCTGTGGCCTTGCCCTTGGGCTTTTCCTTTGGGCATTTACCTTGGAGCTTGCCGTCCGGCAAAAGACTCGGTTCGGCAAGCGGTTAGAAGCAGAAATTTACGTGGCAAGCTAGCGGAGCGCAACGCCGCCACGAAACTATGCACCGATAGATCGGATGGACTTCATCCCGATCTATCAGTTCCTGCCGGGCATGATCTGGCCGGAAAACCGGCCTCCACTTTTCCGGATCATGCCGTAAGCAACTTTTACGGCCAAACCGGCGTTTGATTGCCTTGGCCTGCCGGAACCGAGATGCTATCCCAGCCGCGACCCCAGCGGCCGAAAGGCTCCTTCCGGCGCGGCCAAATCCAGCCACAAGCGCCTCATTTCAGACGGATTTTCAGACATGACGCAGGTCGATCACAACCGTATGGCCAATGCGATCCGCGGCCTTGCCATGGACGGCGTCGAGAAAGCGAAATCGGGTCATCCCGGCCTGCCGATGGGCGCCGCCGACATGGCGACCGTGCTGTTCACGCAATTCCTGAAATTCGACGTCACCGCGCTGGACTGGCCGGACCGGGACCGCTTCGTGCTCTCGGCCGGGCACGGCTCGATGCTGATCTATTCGCTGCTGTATCTGATCGGCAGCCCCGAGATGACGATCGACCAGCTCAAGGACTTTCGCCAGTTGGGGTCGCTGACCCCGGGACATCCCGAGCACGGCCACACCAAGGGCATCGAGACCACCACGGGTCCGCTCGGCCAGGGCATTTCCACCGCCGTCGGCATGGCGCTCGCCGAGAAGATGCTCGCCGCCGAGTTCGGCAAAAAGATCGTCGATCACCATACCTATGTGATCGCTTCCGACGGCGATTTGATGGAAGGCGTATCGCAGGAAGCGATCGCGATGGCCGGGCACTGGAAGCTCAACAAGCTGATCGTGCTCTACGACGACAACGGCATCTCGATCGACGGTCCGACCTCGATCTCCGACTCCGTCGATCAGGTGAAGCGGTTCAAGTCGGCGGGTTGGGCAGCCGAGAAGATCGACGGCCACGACCAGGCCGCGATATCGGCCGCGATCACGCGCGCGCAGAAATCAAACAAGCCCACGCTGATTGCGTGCCGCACCACCATCGGCTTCGGCGCGCCGCACAAAGCCGGCACCAACAAGGTCCACGGCGAAGCGCTCGGTGCCGACGAACTCAAGGCTGCCAAGGAAAATCTCGGCATTTCGCTGGAGCCGTTCTCGGTGCCCGACGACGTGCTGAAAGCCTGGCGCGCGGCTGGCAGCCGTGGCGCGGCTGCACGCCAGGAATGGGAAGCAAGGCTCGGTGAACTCGGCAGCCGCAAGCGCGCCGAGTTCGAGCGTCGCCTGCGCCACGAGCGCCCAGCCGCGCTGGCAAAGGCGTTCAAGGGCTACAAGAAGGAGCTGCTGGAAAAGCCGATGAATGCGGCGACCCGCAAATCCTCCGAAGCCGTGATCGAAGTGATTGCCGGCGCGATGCCGATGGAGTTTCTGGCGGGCTCGGCCGATCTCACCGGCTCCAACAACAACAAGGCGAAGTCGGCAACCGCGTTCTCGGCCAAGACGCCGAAGGGCCGCTTCATCCATTACGGCATCCGCGAGCACGGCATGTGCGCGGCGATGAACGGCATCTTCCTGCACGGCGGTTTCGCGCCGAACGGTGCGACCTTCCTGGTGTTCACGGATTATGCGCGACCCGCGATGCGGCTCGCCGCGTTGATGGGGACCGGGGTCGTTTATGTCATGACCCATGATTCCATCGGTCTCGGCGAAGACGGCCCGACCCACCAGCCGGTCGAGCATCTCGCCGCACTTCGCGCCATTCCCAACATGCGCGTGTTCCGCCCGTGCGATTCCATCGAGGTTGCCGAGTGCTGGGAGCTCGCGCTCAACCGCATCGACGGTCCGACAGTGCTGGCGCTGACCCGGCAGAACCTGCCGCAGCTGCGCACCACCGCACCGAACGAGAGCCCGTGCCGGTTCGGTGCCTACGAGCTGGTGGCCGCCGAGGGCGAAGCCAAGGCAACGCTGTTCGCCTCGGGCTCCGAAGTGGAGATGGCCGTGGCCGCCCAGAAGCAGCTCGCCGAGCGCGGCATTCCGACCCGGGTGGTTTCGGTTCCCTCGCTCGAGCTCCTGTTAGCGCAACCAAAGGAGCGCCGCGACGAGATCATCGGCAAGGCCCCGGTCAAGGTCGCGATCGAGGCCGCCGTGCGCTGGGGCTGGGACGCCGTGATCGGCCAGGATGGCGAGTTTATCGGCATGCACTCCTTCGGCGCCAGCGCCCCTCTCAACAAGGTATTCCAGCACTTTGGCATTACCGCCGAGGCCGCGGTTAACGCCGTTCTGAAACGCGTTTCCTGAGAGTTGAGATTGCCGAAAAAAAGGACTACCTAACTCTCATATGATCAAGCCCCGCCCGGCCGAACCGGGCGTCCGCCCTAAAAAAACCCTCGCAGGCGCGTTAGCGCGTTGTGCGGGATGACAACGGTCATTGAAGGAGACGAAACATGGCAGTCCGCGTCGGAATCAACGGTTTTGGCCGCATCGGCCGCAACATCCTGCGGGCCATCGCTGAGTCCGGCCGCAAGGACATCGAGGTCGTCGGCATCAACGACCTCGGCCCGGTCGAGACCAACGCGCATCTGCTTCGCTTCGACAGCGTCCATGGCCGCTTCCCCGGCACCGTGACCGTCGATGGCGACACGATCAGCCTCGGCGGCAACAAGATCAAGGTGACCGCCGAGCGCGATCCCTCGAAGCTGCCCTGGAAGGATCTCGGCATCGACATCGCGATGGAATGCACCGGCATCTTCACCTCGAAGGACAAGGCCTCCGCGCATCTGACCGCCGGCGCCAAGCGCGTTCTCGTTTCTGCGCCCGCCGACGGCGCCGACGCCACCATCGTCTACGGCGTCAACCACGACACGCTGACCCGGGAACATCTGGTCGTCTCCAACGGCTCCTGCACCACCAACTGTCTCGCGCCGATCGCCAAGGTGCTGAACGACCTCGTCGGCATCGAGACCGGCTTCATGACCACGATCCACGCCTATACCGGCGACCAGCCGACGCTCGACACCATGCACAAGGATCTCTACCGCGGCCGCGCGGCTGCGATGTCGATGATCCCGACCTCGACCGGCGCCGCCAAGGCGATCGGCCTCGTGCTGCCGGAACTGAAGGGCAAGCTCGACGGCGTCGCGATCCGCGTTCCGACCCCGAACGTCTCGGTCGTCGACCTCAAGATCGTCGCCAAGCGCGCCACCGATCCGAAGGAAATCAACGAGGCGATGAAGCGTGCCTCCGAGCAGCAGCTCAAGGGCATCCTCGGCTACACCACCGCGCCGAACGTCTCGATCGACTTCAACCACGACCCGCACTCCTCGACGTTCCACATGGACCAGACCAAGGTGCAGAACGGCACGCTGGTGCGCGTGATGTCCTGGTACGACAACGAGTGGGGCTTCTCCAATCGCATGGCGGACACCGCCGTCGCGATGGCGAAGGTGATCTAACTCCGCAGCGCTTTCGTCATTCCGAGATGGTCCGAAGGACCAGACCCGGAATGACGGGATTCCGGGTTCGCGCTGCGCGCGCCCCGGAACGACCTCCTAGAGGCCCGGGACAAGAGAGCCCAGAGATGACCAACAAATTCCGCACCCTCGACGACGTCGACGTGAAGGGCAAGCGCGTGCTGCTGCGCGTCGATCTCAACGTGCCCATGGAGAACGGCCGCGTCAGCGACGCGACCCGGCTCGAGCGCGTCGCGCCGACCATCACCGAAATCTCGGACAAGGGCGGCAAGGTCATCCTGCTCGCGCATTTCGGCCGGCCGAAAGGGCGCGATGGCAAGGACTCGCTCAAGCCCGTGGCCGAGGCGCTCGCCAAGGTCGTGAAGAAGCCCGTTGCGTTTGCCGACGACTGCATCGGCGAGCCTGCGGCCAAGGCCGTGGCGGCGCTGAACGACGGCGACATCCTCTGTCTGGAAAACACCCGCTTCCACAAAGAGGAAGAGAAGAACGATCCGGCCTTTGTCGCGGAGCTCGCAAAACTAGGCGACATCTGGGTCAACGACGCGTTCTCGGCCGCGCACCGCGCCCACGCTTCGACCGAAGGCCTCGGCCACAAACTACCCGCCTATGCCGGCCGCACCATGCAGGCCGAGCTGGTCGCGCTGGAGAAGGCGCTGGGCTCACCGACCAAGCCCGTCATCGCGATCATCGGCGGCGCCAAGGTCTCGACCAAGATCGACCTGCTCGAAAACCTCGTGACCAAGGTCGACGCGCTGGTGATCGGCGGCGGCATGGCCAACACCTTCCTGCACGCCCAGGGCGTCGGCATCGGCAAGTCGCTGGCCGAGAAGGATCTCGCCGCGACCGCGCTGCGCATCATGGAAAAGGCGGAAGCCGCCAACTGCGCCATCATCCTGCCGGTCGATGCCACCGTCGCCTATCATTTCGCGGCCAACGCGCCGTCGCATGCCTATGGCCTCGACGCGATCCCGGCCGACGGCATGATCCTCGACGTCGGTCCGCAGTCGATCGCGCGTGTTCATGCCGCGATCGACGATGCGGCGACGCTGGTCTGGAACGGACCGCTCGGTGCCTTCGAGATGCAGCCGTTCGACCGCGGCACGATGTCCGCCGCCAAGCATGCCGCCGAGCGCACCAAGGCCAAGAAGCTGGTCTCGATCGCGGGCGGCGGCGACACCGTGGCGGCCCTCAACCAGGCCCATGTGGCCGCTCAGTTCACCTATGTCTCGACCGCCGGTGGCGCATTTCTTGAATGGATGGAAGGCAAGCCCCTGCCCGGCGTCGAAGTTCTGCGCACCAAGTAATCGGTCGGCAAGTCGTCAGCCGCCTTCAGCAGTGGCCTTGCAGGCCCAAACGGGAGAAAAACACAGATGGCTCGGATCACGTTGCGTCAATTGCTCGACCATGCGGCGGAGAACGATTACGGCGTCCCGGCCTTCAACATCAACAACATGGAGCAGGCACTGGCGATCATGGACGCGGCCAACCAGGTCGACGCGCCCGTCATCATCCAGGCCTCGCGCGGTGCGCGCTCCTACGCCAACGACGTCATGCTCAAGCACATGATGGACGCGGTGACCGAGATCTACCCGCACATTCCGGTCTGCGTGCATCTCGACCACGGCAACGAGCCGGCAACCTGCATGACCGCGATCCAGGCCGGCTTCACCTCCGTCATGATGGACGGCTCGCTCAAGGCCGACGGCAAGACCCCCGGCGACTGGGGCTACAATGTCGGCGTCACCAAGACCGTGACCGAGATGGCCCATCTCGGCGGCATCTCGGTCGAGGGCGAGCTCGGCGTGCTCGGCTCGCTCGAGACCGGCATGGGCGACAAGGAAGACGGCCACGGCGCCGAGGGCAAGCTCAACCACGACCAGCTCCTGACCAATCCGGATGAAGCCGTGAAGTTCGTCCAGGAGACCCAGGTCGACGCGCTCGCGATCGCGATGGGGACGTCCCACGGCGCCTACAAATTCACCCGCAAGCCCGATGGTGACATCCTCGCCATGAACGTGATCGAGGAGATCCACCGCAAGCTGCCGAACATGCATCTCGTCATGCACGGCTCCTCGTCGGTGCCGCAGGACCTCCAGGACATCATCAACGCCTATGGCGGCAAGATGAAGCCGACCTGGGGCGTGCCGGTGGCCGAGATCCAGCGCGGCATCAAGAACGGCGTGCGCAAGATCAACATCGACACCGACAACCGCATGGCGATGACCGGCCAGATCCGGAAAGTGCTCAAGGACAATCCGGAAGAGTTCGATCCGCGCAAGTACCTGAAGCCCGCAATGGAAGCGATGACCAAGCTGTGCAAGCAGCGGCTCCAGGAATTCAATACCGCAGGCCAAGCCTCCAAGATCAAGAAGGTGCTGACGACGGCCGAGATGGCCAAGCGCTACGCCAAGGGCGAGCTCGCCCCGAAGGTGGCGTAAGGCCCTCAACCACATCCTTCCGTCATTCCGGGGCACGCGGAGCGTGAGCCCGGAATCCATAACCACAGCCTGGGGTTATGGATTCCGGGCCTGCGCCTTTCGGCGCATCCCGGAATGACAGCGGCGCCCCTGCGACGAACGTTAACTCGGCATTTGCCCGAGAACGGTCTATTTTCACCGGCAAGGGCAGAATCGTTTTGGGAGGACATCTCGATGAATCTGACTGAGCTCAACAGGATCGCGACCGCCATGGTCGCGCCCGGCAAGGGCATCCTTGCCGCCGACGAATCCTCCGGCACCATCAAGAAGCGTTTCGACGCGATCGGCGTGGAATCGACCGAGGAGAACCGCCGCGACTATCGCGAGATGCTGTTCCGCTCGAACGAAGCCATGAGCCGGTACATCTCCGGCGTCATCCTCTATGACGAGACGATCTGGCAGAACGCGAAGGACGGCACGCCGCTGGTCAAGCTGATCGAACAGAGCGGCGCCATTCCCGGCATCAAGGTCGACGAAGGCACGCAACCCCTGCCGATGTGCCCGGGAGAGCTCGTCACCGTCGGGCTCGACAAGCTCGCCGAACGCTTGAAGAAATATTACGAGCGCGGCGCACGCTTCGCCAAATGGCGCGCGGTGATCGACATCGGCAGTGGCACTGACGGCCGGGGCATCCCCTCGATGACCGCGATCAGCGTCAACGCCCACGCGCTGGCGCGTTATGCGGCGCTGTGCCAGGCCGCGCAGATCGTGCCGATCGTCGAGCCCGAAGTGCTGATGGACGGCGATCACGATATCGATCGCTGCTATGAGGTGACGAGCCGTGTGCTCAACAAGACGTTCCAGGAATTACGTGTGCAGCGCGTCGCGCTCGAGGGCATGGTGCTGAAGCCGAACATGGCCATCTCCGGCAAGAAATGCCCGAAGCAGGCTTCGCTCGAGGAGGTCGCGGAGAAGACGATCCGGCTACTCAGGGCGTGCGTGCCCGCCGCGGTGCCCGGCATCGCCTTCCTCTCCGGCGGCCAGTCGGACGAAGAGGCAACGGCGCACCTCAACGCCATGCACAAGCTCGGCCCGCTGCCCTGGGGCCTGACCTTCTCCTACGGCCGCGCCCTCCAGGCCGCGCCGCAGAAGGCCTGGTCCGGCAAGGCCGAGAACGTCGCGGCCGGACAAAGCGCATTCAGTCACCGCGCGCGCATGAATGGCCTCGCCTCCAAAGGCGAATGGCAAAGCAGCCTGGAAAAGAAAGCGGCCTAGATCTTGTCGAACAAATCTCCTCCGCCGCGCCTTTATCTCGCGACGCCCGTCGTCGACGATCCCGCTTCGCTTCTGGCCGAGCTGCCCGGCCTGCTCGACGCCGCCGACGTCGCGGCGGTGCTGTTGCGGCTGAAGGTGACCGATCAGCGCACCATGATCTCGCGGATCAAGGCCTTCGCGCCGCCGGTTCAGAAAGCGGGGGCAGCCCTGCTCGTCGACGGCCATCCTGAGCTCGTCGCGCGCGGCGGCGCCGACGGTGCGCACCTGCCCGGCATCGCCGCGCTGAAAGAGGCGCTGCCATCGCTGAAGCCCGATCGCATCGCCGGAGTCGGCGGGCTGACGACGCGGCACCATTCCATGGATGCGGGCGAGATCGGCGCGGATTACGTTCTGTTCGGCGAGCCCGACGCAAAGGGCCAGCGGCCGTCGTCGCAAGCGATTGCCGAGCGGCTGGACTGGTGGGCCGAGCTGTTCGAGCCGCCCTGCGTCGGCTTTGCCATCTCGCTGGAGGAGGCCCACGAATTCGCCGCCAGCGGCGCCGATTTCGTGCTGGTCGGCGACTTCATCTGGACCGATCCGCGCGGACCCAAGGCGGCGCTGATCGAGGCCGACGCTGCGATCAAGAAGGCTCATGCGACTGCGCTTGCAGAACAGGAGCACGGCTAGCGCCCGTCATGAAGCTCCCGCGCATCACCATCCTGGCCACGCTGCTGCTCACAGTGCCCGCGGCCGCGCAGCTCCAGATCACGCCGCCGGTGGCAACGCCGAGCGCGCCGGCCGAGAAAACCAAGGACAAGCCGAAGGCCACGCCGCACACCATCACCAAGAAGAAGGAAGCGGCGCCGGCACCCAAACCCTCAGCGTCGCCCAAGCCCTCAGCTTCCCCAAAGCCTGCTCCGGCCGCGACCGTGATTCCGGCGCCTCCGGCCGACAATCCCAACGTCGATCTGGTGTACGGCGCCTATCAGCGCGGCCAGTACAAGACCGCCTTCGAACTCGCCACGGCCCGTGCCGAGACCGGCGACGCCAAGGCGATGACCATGCTGGGTGAGCTCTATTCCAACGCCATGGGCATTCGGCGCGACTACGCCAAGGCGCAGCAATGGTACAAGCGCGCCTCCGACGCCGGCGACCGCGAGGCGATGTTCGCGCTCGCCATGCTCAGGATGTCCGGCCGCGGCGGCCCGGTCGACAAGAACGAGGCGGTCAAGCTGATGGCGTCCGCCGCCAAGCTCGGCGAGCCCAAGGCGGCCTATAACCTCGCGCTGCTCTATCTCGACGGCCAGACCCTGCCGCAGGACGTCAAGCGCTCCGCCGAGCTGCTGCGTCAGGCGGCTGATGCCGGCCTGCCCGAGGCGCAATACGCGCTCGCGACCTTCTACAAGGAAGGCACCGGCGTGCCGAAGGACCTGGAACGAGCGGTGCGTCTGCTCCAGGTCGCCACGCTGACCGACAATGTCGATGCCGAGGTCGAATACGCCATCGCGCTGTTCAACGGCACCGGCACGCCGAAGAACCAGCCGGCGGCCGTAGCCCTGCTCCGCAAGGCGTCCCGCCAAGGCAGCGCGATCGCGCAGAACCGGCTGGCCTGGGTGCTGATCAACGGCATGGGCACGGCCGTGGACAAGGTCGAGGGCTTCAAATGGCATCTGGTGGCCAAGACCGCCGGCAAGGGCGATCCGGAGCTGGACAAGCAATTGTCGGATTTGCCGGCCGAGGACCGGGCCAAGGCCGAGGCCGCTGCCAGGAAATGGCTCGGGGCCAAATGACTTGACGTTGAGGCGCCCGCAGGGCACCCCATCCCTCAAACAGGCGCGATTTCACGCCATTTCCCCCGATCAAGACCGGAAGCTCATGCTGTATTCCGCAACTATCAATGTCATGGTCAAGGCCGCGCGCCGCGCCGGCCGCAGCCTCAAGCGCGATCTCGGCGAGATCGAGCATCTCCAGGTCTCGCTGAAGGGGCCGGCGAATTTCGTCTCGCTGGCCGACAAGCGCGCCGAGGAGATCCTCTACCAGGACCTCGCCAAGGCGCGGCCCGGCTACGGCTTCATCGGCGAGGAAGGCGGCACGCGCGAGGGCTCCGACAAGAGCCACACCTGGATCGTCGATCCGCTCGACGGCACCACCAACTTCCTGCACGGCATCCCGCAATTTGCGATCTCGATCGGGCTGTCGCGCGAGGGCACGATCATCGCCGGCGTGATCTACAACCCCGCCAATGACGAGCTCTACATCGCCGAGCGCGGCAAGGGCGCCTTCCTCAACGACCAGCGCCTGCGCGTGGCCGGCCGCCGCCAGCTCAACGAATGCGTGGTGGCCTGCGGCCTGCCGCATATCGGCCGCGGCGACCACGAGGAATTCCGCCGCGAGATGACCGCGATGCAGGAACGCGTCGCCGGCCTGCGCCGCTTCGGCGCCGCCTCGCTCGACCTCGCCTTCGTCGCCGCCGGCCGCCTCGACGGCTACTGGGAGCGCAATTTGCAATCCTGGGACATCGCGGCGGGCATGATCATGCTGCGCGAGGCCGGCGGCACGATCACCGACATCGACACGCCGGGCGATGCCCTGGTGACCGGGAATGTGGTGTGCGGGAATGAGTTCGTGCACGGGGAATTGGTGAAGATTCTAAGGAAGTAGGCCGCAGTAGCACGACGGCTCGATCTACGACGTTCAGGAATCGTCGTCCTCGTCCTCGTCGTCCTCCTCGCGATATTCACCGCCGATGGTCAGGCCTTCGATGGCCGTGGCGCCTTTCGACTTGATGACCCGGCGGAGCGGGATCGAGCTCTCGCTTCGCAGTGCGTCCATCAGCTGTTCCGAATGGGTGACGATCCAGATGTCGGCGCGGCGCGATGCCTTGGCGATGAGCCGGGCCAGCGGCGCCAGCAGCGACGGATGCAGGCTGGTCTCGGGTTCGTTCAGCGCAATGAACGGCGGCAGCCGGTAGCCCATGAACACCGCGAGCAGGCAGATGTATTTCAGCGTCCCGTCGGATAGTTCGTGCGCCCTGAACGGCCGCGGCATATCCGGCAATTGCAGAGCGAATTCGCACCTGCCATTTTCTTCCCATGCGCGGAGTTCGGCACCTGGGAATGCATCCTGGATCGCGTCCTGCAAATCGTTGGCGTCTTCCCGAATGACATAGAGCGTCGCCAGGGTGGCAGCCAAATCGATTCCATCGGCGCTGAGCGAGGGCGTTGCGATCGCGAGACAAGGCTTTCGGATCGGCGACGCCGGATCGGTGCGAAAGTCATGATAGAATCGCCAGCCCAGCATTGCATTTCTGATCAGGTCGATTTCCGGGCATTGCTTGCCATCGGAAAAAGCCGCAAGCGCGGTCTCTGACGGCAGCACCGCGTCCTTGTGCGCGTTCCAGGCGCCGCTCTCGCCGCGGACGCTGATGAGCGAATTGATGCGCTCCATCAGCTTGACCGTTCGTTTGCCGTGCGTCGCCTCGATAATTTCGGTCTTGATCATCGGCTCGCCGGAAAACGCGGCCTGAAGCGGGCTGGGAAACCCGAGCTCGATGGAATAGCTCATGCTGTCGAATGTGGCCGACAGCCGCAGCCGGCCATCTTCGCCTCGCTTGCGAATGCCGGACCAGCAGACCGAATTCAACCCGCCTTCATCGGCGATCGTGCGGGTGATCTGACCGGTCGCCGCGTCGCGCAACAGCGACAAGGACTTGTAGAGATTGGATTTGCCGACTCCATTCTCGCCAACGAACACGGACAAGGGATGGATGGGTATGGAGAGCCGCCGAATGGAGCGATAATTCGAGATCGCAATGTCGGACGGACGCATCACATGCTCTCAATCGGCGGGTGCCTGGCATTCGCGGGCGGGGTGCGAATACGTTGTTTCAATCCAGGGATGCAGTCTGGATTGAGGCCGCCGGGAAATCAAGCCGATCGATCGGGCGTTCGGTCAGGGCAATCGCATATGAATTGCACGAAGACCGCGCGCGGCTTGCTCCGCCTCTCCCGCTTGCGGGAGAGGCCGACGCGCCCCGGGCGATGCGCAGCATCGTCCCGCGCGCGGCGGGTGAGGGCTCTCACCACAAAGGGACAACCTCCGCAATGCTCAACAATCCCGACGCGGAGACACCCCCACCCCAGCCCTCCCCCGCAAGCGGGAGAGGGAGCCCACTGCCGATGCCACCCCATCTGCAAACCATAGGTTCAGTGGCCGGCTCTTACCGGCGCGGGCGGCCCATACATCTCTGGCCCCTCCGCCACCTTCTCCCGATCCCCGCCCAGCACGCGCTGCACCGAGACGAAGAACACCGGCACCATCAGCAGCGCCAAAATCACCACCGCGATCATGCCGCCCATCACGATGCTGCCGAGCGCCTGCTGGCTGGCGCCGCCGGCGCCGTGTGCAATGGCCATCGGCAGCACGCCGCAGATGAAGGCGAGGCCGGTCATCAGGATCGGGCGGAAGCGCAGGCGGCAGGCCTCGATGGTGGCGTCCACCAGCGGCTTGCCTTCTTTCCGCAGATCCTTGGCGAACTCGATGATCAAAATCGCGTCCTTGGCCGCGAGGCCGATGATGGTGATGAGGCCGACGGTGAAATAGACGTCGTTGGGCAGGCCGCGCAGCATCGCTGCGACCACCGCGCCGACGATGCCGAGCGGCACGGTGAGCAGCACCGCGAGCGGAATGGTCCAGCTCTCGTACAGCGCGGCCAGGCACAGGAACACCACGAACACCGAGAGCCCGAGCAGGAACGGTGCCTGCGAGCCCGACAGCTTCTCCTGGAGCGACTGCCCGGTCCATTCATAGCCGAAGCCGCGCGGCAGCTTGCCGGCAAGCCGCTCCATCTCGGCGATGGCATCGCCCGAGGTGAAGCCGGGTTTCGCCTCGCCCGAGATGCGCACCGCCGGATAATAGTTGAAGCCGGTAATCTGCGTCGGTCCGCGCGCCCATTCCACGGTCGCGAAGGACGAGAACGGCACCAGCTGGCCGCGGCTGTTCTTGACGTTGTAGTTGAGGATGTCCTCGGTCCGCATGCGGTCGCGGGCATCGGCCTGCACCACGACGCGCTGCATGCGGCCGCGGTTCGGGAAGTCGTTGATGTAGTTCGAGCCGAGATTGGTCGAGATCGTGTTGTTGATGTCCTCGAAGGTGACTCCGAAAGCGCCGGCCTTTTCGCGGTCGATCACGAGATTGACCACGCCGGCCTCAGGCAGGCCTTCGACATAGACCTTCTGAAGCACCGCGCTCGCATTGGCCTCCGCGATCAACTGATCGGCGGCGCGCATCAAGGCCGGATAACCCTTCTGGCCGCGATCCTGGAGGCGGAACGAGAAGCCCGAGGAGTTGCCGAGATTGTCGATCGGCGGCGGCTGCAGCGCGGAGATTTTTGCGTCGCGGATCGACGACGACAGATCGCGGTTGATGTCGGTAACGATCGCCGCTGCCGAATCCTTCGGCCCGCGCCCCGACCAGTCCTTCAGGGTGATGAAGGCCTGCGCGGTGTTCATGCCCTGGCCGGAGAAGCTGAAGCCGGTGAGGAAGGTGACGTTGTCGACGCCCGGGCGCTGCGCCAAATATTTTTCCACTTTCTCGATCACCGCCTCGGTCCGGCCATAGGACGAATCCGACGGCGTCTGCACGTCGGTGGTGACGAAGCCCTGATCGTCGACGGGCAGGAAGCCGCCGGGCAGATTGACGAAGGCCCAGGACAGGCCGGCGAGCAGCGCGACATAGACCAGCATCAAGCGGCCGGTGCGCTTCAGCGAGAAGCCGACGGTGCGGGAATAACCCTCCTTGCTGCCGTCGAGCATGCGGTTGAACCAGCCGAACACGCCCTTCTTGGCATGGCCATGACCGGCAGCGACGGGCTTGAGCAAGGTCGCACACAGCGCCGGCGTCAGCGACAGTGCGAGGAAGGCGGAGAAGCCGATCGCGGCGACCATGGTCACGGAGAACTGGCGATAGATGATGCCGACCGAGCCCGGGAAGAACGCCATCGGCACGAACACGGCCATCAGCACCAGCGTGATCCCGATGATGGCGCCGGTGATCTGCGACATCGCTTTCCGCGTGGCTTCCTTCGGCGGCAGCCCCTCCTCCGCCATGATGCGCTCGACATTCTCGACCACGACGATGGCATCGTCGACGAGGATGCCGACCGCGAGCACCATGCCGAACATCGAGAGCATGTTGATGGAGTAGCCGGCGAGCAGCAGCGTGGTACAGGCGCCCAGCAGCGCCACCGGCACCACGATGGTTGGAATGATGGTGTAGCGGATGTTCTGCAGGAACAGGAACATCACCACGAACACCAGCACGATGGCTTCGACCAGCGTCGACAGCACCTTCTTGATCGAGGCCTCGACCACGGGCGTGATGTTGTAGGGAATTTCGTAGCCGATATTGGCCGGGAAGAAGCGGGACAGCTCCTTCATCTTCTCTTCGACGGCGCTCGCGGTCGCCAGCGCGTTGCCGGTCGGCGACATCAGCACGGAAAGACCGGCGGTCGGCTTGCCGTCGAGACGGGTGTTGAACTGGTAGCTGAGGCCGCCGACCTCGATGCGCGCAACGTCGCGCAGCCGCACGGTCGAGCCGTCGGCATTGGCGCGCAGGATGATGGTGCCGAATTCATCTGGGGACGAGAGCTGGCCCTTGACCAGCACCAGCGCGGAGGTGCGCTGGGTCGAGGTCGACGGCTCGGCGCCGATGCTGCCCGAGGCGACCTGCGCGTTCTGCGCGGCAATGGCCTTGTTGACGTCGTCGGCGGTCAGGCCATAGCCGACCAGCTTGGCCGGATCGACCCAGACGCGCAAGCTGCGCTCGGTCGAATACAGCGTGGCGCGGCCGACGCCGGGGATGCGGCGGATTTCGCCGAGCACGTTACGGATCATGAAGTCGCCGAGCCCGACCTCGTCGAGGCTGCCGTCGGTCGAGTTCAGCGTGATGATCTGGAGCACCGCGCTGGAGGCTTCCTCGATCAGGATGCCCTGCTGGATCACGGCGCGCGGCAGCCGCGCCTCGACGCGCTTGATGCGGTTCTGCACCTCGACCGAGGCGGCGCTGGTGTCGGTGCCCGGCACGAAATTGGCGATGATCTCGACCTGGCCGAGCGAGTCGCTGGTCGATTCGAAATTGAGGATGCCGGAGGCGCCGTTGAGCTCCTCCTCGATCAGCCGCGTGACGCTGTTGTAGAGGTTTTCCGGCGAGGCGCCGGGATAGCTGGTCGAGATCGAGATCGACGGCGGCGCGATGATCGGATATTGCGCGATCGGCAACAGCGGAATCGAAATTGCGCCGACCAGACAGATGAACAGCGCGACAACCCAGGCGAAGATCGGCCTGTCGATGAAGAAGCTCGCCATTACCGCTTTAACCTCGTTGTTTCACTAGTCCCTCATGGTGAGGAGGCGCGAAGCGCCGTCTCGAACCATAGAGGCCCGGCTCTCGCCCGCGGCCATCCTTCGAGACGCCCGCTTTGCGGGCTCCTCAGGATGAGGGATCAAGACAGTCGCGACGCCCGAACGTTACCGCATCAGCTTCTGGGCGTGCCGGTTATCGGCGGTCGCATCCGCTTCCGACCAGGATTGCGGCTTGACCTTGTCGCCGGCGGCGAACTTCTGGAAGCCTTCGACCACGACCTTGTCGCCGGCCTTCAGGCCGTCGGTGACGAACCAGATTCCGTCCTGGACCGAACCGGTGCGCACCGGCTGCACCGAGATGCGATTGTCGTCCTTGACGACGAACACCTCGCTGCCGCCGCCGCCATTGCGCTGGATCGCCTGCTGGGGCACCGCGATCGCGTCGCTGTCGAGGCCCTGGTCGATGCGGACGCGGACATACATGCCCGGCAGCAACTCGCGCTTGGGATTGCGGAACTCACCGCGCAAGGTCACCTGACCGGTATTGGCGTCGACCTTGGCATCCGAAAACAGCAACTTGCCGTCGAGCGAGTAGAGGGTGTTGTCGTCGAGCACGAGATGCACCTTGGCGGCATCGGGCGCGATGCGCTCGAGGTCGCCGCTCTCGAAGGCGCGGCGGAGCTGGTTGAGCTCGTTCACCGACTGGGTGAAGTCCGCATAGATCGGGTCGAGCTGCTGAATGGTGGCCAGATTGGTCTCATTCTGGACCGCGAGCGCCCCCTCGCTGACCAGCGCGGCGCCGACGACGCCGTCGATCGGCGCCCGCACGGTGGCGTAATCGAGATTGAGCTTGGCGCGCGCGAGGTCGGCCTTGCGGCCCTCGACCTCGGCATGGGCCTGGCGCTCGGCCGCGATCGCCTTCTCGTTCTCGGCTTCGGGTGCGGCGCGCTGGGCCGTGAGCGTGGCGATGCGGCGGGCCTGCTGCTGGGACTGCATCAGCGCGGCCTCGGCCTTGGCGACCGCGGCCTCGTTGGCCATCACCTCGACCTCGAACGGCCGCGGATCGATACGGTACAGCGGATCGCCGGCCTTCACCTCGCTGCCCTGTCGGAACAGGCGCTCGACCACGATGCCGGAGACGCGCGGCCGCACGTCGGAGACCCGCGTCGGCGCAATGCGGCCCGGCAGCTCGCGCACCACGGCGCGCGGCTGCGGCTTGACGATGACGATGCTGACGTCGGGGTCGTTGGGCTGGGCGGCTGAAATGGCGGAGCTGGATTCGTCGCAGCCTGCCAACAGCGGCGTAAAGGCCGCGAGCATCATTGCAACGCATGCCGATCGCGCGCGAAGTCCTGACATGATGTGGGGTGCCCCGATATTGTTGAAACCAATCACGCCGCGGCGCCCGTTCTGGGCGATTTCCGCGCGGCCGACGCGGTCAAAATAGACGGGAGTTGCTGCGACGCAACGCGCGCTGCGGGCGGCTCAATGTCACACGGTCTATGGTACTGAGTTCAGGGTGCTTTTTGCGCCTCACCCGATTGTGAGTCTGGTTCCACCGCCGCGTGCTGCGACGGAACATCGCAATTACCCCGCCGCCTTCATCCGGTAGTGGCTGACGCCCCACTCGGTTCCGTCGGCGTAGCCGAACAGGCCCGAGGTCGCGAGAAAGAACCAGCGCCAGCGTCGCATCCGCAGGCCGGTCTCCTCGCCATGGATGTTGCGCAAGGCCGCTTCGATGAAACAGCGATGCGTGTCGAAATTGGCGAGCCAGTCGTTGGCGGTGCGCTGATAATGCGTGCCGCTCCAGCACCATTCCTTCTCGACCGTGAAGATATCGTCGAATTGCCTGACGAGGTGATGGCTCGGCATCAGCCCGCCCGTTGAGACGCGCTGCGCGATCCAGTCGTCGCGATCGGCCCGGTCGAACAGGTGAGAGCCGGAGCGATGGGCGACGATGTGCATGAAGAAGCGCCCCTCCGGCGCGAGCCATGACCGTAGGCGCGTCATCAGCTTGTGCCAGTTCATCACGTGCTCGAACATCTCGACCGACACGATGCGGTCGAATTGCCCGTCGGGCGCGAACACGTTGATGTCCGCCGTGACCACGCGCAGGTTGAGGAGACCGCGCAGCCGCGCCTCTTCTTCGATATGGGCGCGCTGCGCCTGCGAGCTCGACACCGCCGTCACCTTGGCGTGCGGAAACTGCCGCGCCATCCACAGCGACAGCGAGCCCCAGCCGCAGCCGAGCTCGAGGATGGTCTGGCCGTCGGCGAGAGCGGCATGCTCGGCGGTCTGGCGCAACGCTTCCTCCTCGGCCTCCTGCAAGGTGGTCGCGTCGGTCTTGTAGAAGCAGCAGGAGTATTTGCGGTTGGGACCGAGCACCTTCGCAAAGAACGAAGCGGGCACCTTGTCATGGCCGGCATCCGCGTCCTCGGCGATCGGCCGCAGCATCATCCGCCCGGCGAAAGTGGCATCGTCCGCCCCGCCCAGCGCGGACAGGCGGGTCACCGTACGCGAGCACAGACGCTGGATCGCCGCGCGGATCACGACATCAGGCAGCGGCACCCGTTCGGCAGTCCCGATGATCGCGGACACGACGCTCATGCGACGACTCCGTCTTTGGGCGCCAGATCTTGGGCGGCAGGGGGAAAGTGCGACTTGAACCTGTGGAATGCGGACGATTTGGAAAGTACGTCCTTACCAAAGCCCGGTTTCCGCTTTGGGTTCCCCAGCTCTCCCCGAAATCGGCGCATCCGGCGCTTTTTTTGGGCCGGCGCTGTGCCATAGTGCGCCCCGCAAGCAAGTTAACGGATGATACCGGCCATGCCGCCAGGCGCCTCGCCCCGCTCTTCCATCGACATCGAATACACCAAGCTTTCCTCGCCCAGCGTCTTCCTGGTGCGGATGCTGGTCTTCCTGGTGCTCTGCGCCCTGGTGGGGGTGGTGCTCTACAAGCAGATCATCCAGGCCTTCTTCGCCAATCCCGGGCTCAATGCCCTGATCGGCGGCGTGCTGTTCATCGGCATCATCCTGGCCTTCCGCCAGGTGATCCGGCTCTACCCCGAAGTCTCCTGGGTCAACAATTTCCGCATCGCCGATCCCGGCCTTGCGCCCGCCCGCCACCCCAAGCTGCTGGCGCCGATGGCGATGATCCTCGGCGGCGAGCGCACCGGGCGGATGTCGATCACCCAGACCACCATGCGGCACCTGCTCGATTCGATCGCGACCCGCCTCGACGAGGCCCGCGACATCTCCCGCTACATGACCGGGCTTCTGGTCTTCCTCGGCCTGCTCGGCACCTTCTGGGGCCTGATCGAGACGGTCGGCTCGGTCGGCAAGGTGATCGACGGGCTCAAGGTCGGGGGTGATTCCGGCGCCCTGTTCGACACGCTGAAGGAGGGGCTGGCCGCCCCGCTCGGCGGCATGGGCATCTCGTTCTCGAGCTCGCTGTTCGGCCTCGCCGGCTCGCTGATCCTGGGCTTTCTCGACCTGCAATCGAGCCAGGCGCAGAACCGTTTCTACACCGATCTCGAAGACTGGCTCGCCACCACCGTGCGCGAATATGGCAGTGGCGAAGTGGCTGTCGCCGCCAGCGGCGGTGGCGGCGGCATTGCCAGCGGCGAGCTTCAGGCCGTCGTCGAGCGCTTGCGCACGGTGCTCGAGGAAGGCAGCGGCAGCCGCGGCACCACCGCGGCGATGGCGAGCCTCGCCGAAGCCATCCAGGCGCTGGTCTCGCATATGCGGACCGAGCAGCAGATGATCCGCGAATGGGCCGACGGCCAGGGCGAGCAGAACCGCGAGATCCGGCGCCTGCTGGAGCGCATCGCGCGTCAGCCCGAGAAGGGTTAGCGACATGGCACTGGCGCGCGGCCGCCGCGGCGATACCTCCTTCAACTACTGGCCCGGCTTCGTCGACGCGCTGTCGACGCTGGTGCTGTCGATCGTGTTCCTGCTGTCGGTGTTCCTGGTGGTGCAGTTCTTCCTGTCGCAGGAGGTCACCGGCAAGGACAAGGCACTGGAGCTGCTCAACGCCAAGATCGCGCAGCTCAACGAACTGCTGTCGCTGGAGAAGCTCGGCAAGCTCACGCTCGACGACCAGGTCTCGTCGCTGAAAGCCGGCCTCGCTTCGGCCGAGAGCGAGCGCGACCGCATCAAGGGCCTCTATGAGGGGCTCGCCGCGGCTGGCAACGACGCGCAAGGCAAATCCTCCGAGCTCGGCAAGGCGTTGGACTCCGAGAAGGCGGTTTCGGCGCGTGCGCTGGCGCAGATCGAGGTGCTGAACCAGCAGATCAGCGCGCTCAGGCGGCAATTGGCGGCACTGGAAGAAGCGCTCGACGTCTCCGAGAAGCGCGACAAGGAATCGCAAAATCGAATCGCCGATCTGGGATCTCGCCTGAATGTCGCCCTGGCGCAGCGCGTGCAGGAATTGTCGCGCTACCGCTCGGAATTCTTCGGCCGCCTGCGCGCGATCCTCGGCAACCGGCCCGACATCCGCATCGTCGGCGACCGCTTCGTGTTCCAGTCCGAAGTGTTCTTTGACACCGGACAGGCGGTGCTGCTGCCCGAAGGCCGCGCCGAGCTCGACACGCTCGCGAACGCGCTGATCGACCTCGACAAGAAGATCCCGAACGAGATCCCCTGGGTGCTGCGCGTCGACGGCCACACCGACGTGCGCCCGGTGAACGGTCCGAACTTCAAGTCGAACTGGGATCTCTCGGCCGCCCGCTCGATCTCGGTGGTGCAATATCTGATCTCGCTCGGCGTGCCCGCCCAGCGCCTCGTCGCCGCCGGCTTCGGCGAATTCCAGCCGCTCGACACCGCCAACACCGAGGAAGCCTACAAGCGCAACCGCCGCATCGAGCTGAAGCTGACGGAGCGGTAGTGAGCGCCGCTCTCCACCTCCGTCTCTACCGACCCGAGGACGAGGCCGCCGCAATCGACCTCTGGCATCGCACCTGGCAGCAGGCCTATCCGCAGATCGACTTCGCGGCACGCCTGGACTGGTGGCGCGAGCGCTGGCGCAAGGATCTGGTGCCGAAGGCGTCGATCGTCGTGGCGGAGCAGGACGGCGCACTGACCGGCTTCGTCACCATCGACGGCGACGGCTATCTCGACCAGCTCGTGGTCGATCCCGCGCATTGGGGCTCGGACGCGGCGCGGCTGCTGGTGGATGATGCCAAGCGCCTGTCACCGGCGGGCGTGATGCTGCTCGTCAACAAGGACAACAGCCGCGCCATCCGGTTCTACGAGCGCAACGGCTTTGCGCATGCCGGCGACGAGGTGAACCCGACCTCGGGCCGGCCGGTGCTGAAGATGATGTGGCAACCTTAGATTCTGGCGACCTTGATTCTGGCGGGCGTGACGCCCGTCACGTCGGGATCCCGGGACGTCGGCTAGTCGTTGTGCCGGGGAGTTGCGCCGGCAAGCGGATGGAGATGACCGATGAAACTGAGCGATCTGGCCAAGGGGTCTTCGGTCCTGCTCGGCGTCATCGTCGCCGGATATATCTCGACGAGCTATGTCGACCAGCGCCTCGCCACGCCGGTCAAGACGACGAGTGCTCCGACAAACGGCCTTGGGCCATCGGCCTGCGTTGATGAGGACGGGAGCTGGAAGAACTGGCCGTGGCCGAACGTGCCGGCGCTGTCGCCGAAGTGTCGATGAGCGGCGCTGTCGCGTAACTCGCCCCTACGCGCTCTCGCTTCAAGCGGAGTTCAAGATCGAACTGCCAGCTTTCGGCTTTGCGGATCGCGCGGTGGCTGTCTTCGCGAAGGCGGATCGACTCATCGATCGCGCGCTGCGCCCGCTCCAGGAGTTCGCGGGTTTCCTTGCTGAATAACTGGGCCATGAGGCGCACTCCCGTTGAGGCGGGAGCGCAAATCATCTCTCAGGCACCGACGCCTACGGACGAGCCTTTGGCCGGCGATACATGATTAGGCGCTACATCCGGGGGAACTGCAAGGTCCATCCACGCGGCTCAGGGCGCGGGCTGCCCTATCGGACTTAAGAAAAAGCTGATGAGCAGTCGGCTAAGGCCACGAGCTGACCAACGTTGGCGATGCCTGTCTCACGCGGATACTTTGCGGCGGTGGCGAATGCTGGACGGAGAGCGTCCATAGAGCTCGCGAAAGGCGGCGTTGAACCGGCGCACGCTGCCAAAGCCAGCCCGATAGGCGATCTGGGCCAATTGATCATCTGTCTCATCAATTAGGCGCTTCGCCCGCTGTACACGCCTGGTCTTTGCTACCTGCTGGGGGTTGGCCCCGACATACCGCTCGAACAGACGCGCAAGGTGGCGCGAGCTTACCCCGAGCCGATCGGCGAGTGCAGCAACCGAACCGTCGTCCAACGCGCCACCATCGATCAATTTCAAGGCACGCGCGACTGTCGAGCGCGTGCCATTCCAGGCAGCACAGAAGGGCGCGGTCTCCGGACGGCAACGCAGGCAAGGCCGGTATCCCGCAGCCTCGGCGGCCGCCGCAGTTTGATAATACGCCACGTTACGGGTCAACGGCTGCTTCACCGGACAAACCGGACGGCAGTAGATTCGCGTGGTCCTCACTGCCGTGTAGAAGCGGCCGTCATAGCGCGGATCACGCTGCAAGCGCGCGGTGTTGCATACCTCAAAACTGAGCATGACTCATTTTACCGTAGACCGCCGCCAAAAGAACAGCCTTGGGATGATCAGGTCCGATTCCGGCCAGCGATGTCGATGCGCTCTTCCTATAAGAGAGCCCAGATCCGCTAAGCACTTGGAGAAGCAAAAATGAACAGCACGAATCCTAAAGAGATCGTCATCAATGCCTGGAAGACTTTCAAAACCCGTGATGCCGGCTTGATCGCGGAGCTGTTTACTCCCGATGCCGAATGGATCGCGCCGGCCGGAAATGCCACTGCAGTCGCTCTCAAGCACACCGACCACATGATTGGACCGGACCAAATCGCACGCTTCATTGCCACGGAAATGCATCATCTGTTCTCGAACGTCGAGATCTCTTTTCTGGGCCTTCATGCCGATGGTGACACTGTGGTGGTCGAGGAGCGGATGCGGGCCACACTTCCTGGAGGCAAGCCCTACGAGAATGATTATTGCTTCGTCTTCGTCCTTTCGGACGACCGCATCAAGCTGGTTCGCGAATATATGGACACCCGAAAGGGCTGGCAGATGATCTTCGAGCCGCTTTGAAAACTGCTTTGGGTCGGAAGCCGATGTCTATCGGGGGAAGCCAATGGCGGTTATCGCAGTCGGGCCCTTGCAAAAAGCGCGTCCTCGCCCCCCGATCCTGCTAAGCGTGACCCTCGCATCATTTTTCGATGAAGCCGCCCTTCGGAGCTTTGTGAGGTATGTCCCATCCAAAATAGACTTCCACCCGAACGATTTTGTCTCCGCGAGCGGTGGTTACCTCACAATTACGAAACCGGTGACCTCCTGCAGCTGCCGCCTCATAGACGATGACTGCTCGGTTTCCATCCTCGGTCGCGATGACCTCATCGAACGAACTGGTCTTTTCGCTGTTGGGCCAGCAGCGGCGCAGATACGTCGCACGATCCAACTCATTGTCGATCGGACTTGAGAAGTGATAATCGTCCGCAAGAAGCGCTTCGATCGCTGTCAGATCCTTGTCGGCGTATGCCTTTAGCCTGGCACGTGCCAGATCGAGCGTGCTTTTCGTCATGTCATTTTTCCTTTTAGAGTTCGACCGAACGAAAGGCCGACCGGACGAAGTGCCTCCCTTGCTGGCCTCATGCCAGGAAACGACATCGGATGACTTGAGCCTCAACAACCTTCGGTAAAAATCGTTCCGCGCTCACGCTGCGCGCGGTTGGAAAGCAGCCCGACCAACTTCGCGATACGGCCGATCCGGATCGTGCTCTTCGCGAGTTGACAAGCATTCTTCATCCGCCCGCATGAAGGAAGACGATGGGGCGCGAAGCGTCAATATCTCCGCTGTCGTTCCCCGCGACAGGCGGGGAATCCAGTACGCCGCGGCTTATCGGTTGATCACTTCCGTCTCGGAGTACTGGATCGCCCGCCTGCGCGGGCGATGACACTGTGAGTGGGGCAGCAGTCCGAACTACTCCGCCTCACGCCCCCTCGAACTGCAACCTCGCCAGCCTGGCATAGAGTCCGTTCGCGGCCACCAGCTCCGCATGCGTGCCCTGCTCGACGATCCGACCCTGGTCCATCACCAGGATGCGGTCGCAGGACAAGACGGTGGCGAGGCGGTGCGCGATGACGAGGGTGGTGCGGTGGCGCATCAGCTCTTCCAGCGCGGTCTGCACCAGCGTCTCGCTTTCGGCATCGAGCGCGGAGGTGGCTTCATCGAGCAGCAGCAGCGGCGCATCGCGCAGGATCGCGCGCGCAATGGCGATGCGCTGGCGCTGGCCGCCGGACAGCGTCACGCCGCGCTCGCCGAGCGGTGTGTCGAAACCTTCGGGCAGGCGCCGGATGAACTCGGCGGCGTGCGCGAGCTCGGCCGCGCGCTCGACCTCGGCATCGGTGGCATCGGGCCGGCCGAAGCGGATGTTGTCGCGGGCGCTGGCCGCGAACACGTTGGATTCCTGCGGCACCAGCGCGATGCGCGAACGGAAGTCACGCGGATCGGCGGATTTGACCGGCACGCCGTCGAGCAAGATCGCGCCGCTGCGCGGATCGTAGAAGCGCAACAGCAGATGGAAGATCGTGCTCTTGCCGGCGCCGGACGGACCGACGATCGCAACCTTCTCGCCGGGGCGCACGGTGAACGAGACGGCATCCAGCACATTGACGTCACGCCGCGCCGGATAGGCGAAGCTGACATGATCGAAGCCGACTTCGCCGCGCGCCGGCACCGGCAGCGCGCGCGGCGACGCGGGCGCGGTGATGTCGGGCTGCACATGCAGGATCTCGAACAGGCGCTCGGCAGCGCCTGATGCCGCCGAGATCTCGCCCCAGACCTCGCTGAGCTGGCCGAGGCCGGCCGCGGCGAAAGCCGCATAGAGCACGAACTGGCCGAGCCGGCCCGGCGTGATGGTGCCGGTCAGCACGTCGTGCGAGCCGATCCAGAGGATCGCGACCACGCTTGCGAACACGATGAAGATGATGATGGCGGTGAGCACGGCACGCGCCTGCGTGGACGTGCGCGCGGCTTCATAGGCCTGTTCGACCTCGCCGCCGAAACGCTTTTCGGCAAGGCTCTCGCTGGTATAGGCCTGCACGGTGCGGATCGCACCGACGAGCTCGCTCGCATAGGCGGAGGCCTCGGCCAGCGTGTCCTGCGCATTGCGCGACAGCCGCCGCACCCAGCGCCCGAAGGCGACCAGCGGCAGCACGATCAGGGGAATGGCCAGCAGCACGAAGCCCGATAGCCGCGGGCTGGTGATCACCATCATCGCGGCGGCACCGAAGAACATCATCAGATTGCGCAGCGCGATCGAGACCGAGGCGCCGACGGAGGATTTGATCTGGGTGGTGTCGGCGGTCAGGCGCGACACCAGCTCGCCGCTGCGCGCGGAATCGAAGAAGGCCGGCGACAGCGACAGCAGATGGGCGAAGACGTCGCGCCTGAGATCGGCGACGATGCGCTCGCCGATCGTCATCACGAGGTAGTAGCGCGCAGCGCTCGCCAGCGCGAGCACGGCAACGACGGCGATCATCACCGAGAAGTAGCTGTTGATCAGCTCGATGCCCTCAGGCGTCAGGCCGAAATCGATCATCCTGCGCACCGCCACCGGCACCAGCAAGGTGGTCAGCGCCGCGATCGTCAGCGCGACAAAGGCCAGCGCCGCCCGGCCGCGATAGCGCGCCACATAGGGCGCAAGCGCCAGCAGCGGCCGCAGCTTCGCGCGGCTCTTCGCCGGCGCCTCGATCAGGTCGGCCTCGATCGACGGGGCTTCCGCGGGCCCGGTTTCAAGCCGTTCTACTGCGCTCATGAGATCCGACCAAAAGACAAAGAGAGGTGCTCCGCTCCAGATAGGCCGGGCGAGCGGGAGTGGCAAATCCGGGATGTCCCTTAGGGGGCCGCCCGGTCCCCTACCCAAAACCCCAAAGGGCTAGCCAAGACCTTGCCAAGACCCTGGAATGGCTTGTTTTACAGGGGCCTGTGGGGTATAGACCGCGCCAAATCCGTCATTCGATAGCCACTCAAGTGAGGCGCCGGGGCGCCGAGGAATTGCCATGAAAGCCGAAATTCACCCGAACTATCATACGATTAAGGTCGTGATGACCGACGGAACCGAGTACCTGACCCGCTCCACCTGGGGCAAGGAAGGCGACACGCTGAACCTCGACATCGACCCCAAGTCGCACCCGGCCTGGACCGGCGGCAACGCCCAGCTGATGGATCGCGGCGGTCGCGTTTCGCGCTTCCAGAAGAAGTTTTCGGGCTTCCTCAAAAAGGATTGATCCGGCCCCTCGCGGCTGGAGACGAAAACGCCCCCGGAGAGCCGGGGGCGTTTTTTTGTTTTGGGGGACGCTCGTCATTGCGAGAAGCTCTTGCGACGAAGCAATCCAGACTGTCTCCGCGGAGGGATTTCTGGATTGCTTCGCTACGCTCGCAATGACGGGGCTTACCGCTCGAACGCCGCCTTCAGCGCGTTGAGATGCGGCACCAGCGGGTTGCCGATCGAGGAATGATCGACCGGCGGGGTGTGGATGGTGGTGTCCAGCCGGCGCACGCGGGTCTGAAGGCTCATCGAGCGATGGATCAGGTCCTGGAGCTGCGACGGCAGCTTCTCGATGCTGTCGGTTGAGCCGGGATCGGCGGCGGAGAGCTTGACCTTGGTCTTTTCGCGATTGGCCTGGCCCAGCGTCATCTCGCCTTCCTTGACTGCGCGGTGCAGCAGCAGCCACGAGGCAAGCTGCATCAGGCGGGTGGTCAGACGCATGCTCTCGGTCGCATAGGTGAGGCTGACGGCACGATCGAGCGCCTTGGCCTCGGTGCGGCCGGCGCCATCGAGATAGGCGGCGGTCTCTTCCACCAGGTCCATGCCCTCGCGGAACAGGATGCCGAACGCCGCAGAATTGGTGAACCGCTCGCTGAGTTGAACGAGAGCGCCTTCGGCTTGCAAACGTTCCATGGTTAACGCCCCTTACGCAACTGTCTGACTGCCCGGCTTTGGCGCCGGCTTATGATGAACAAATCATTGCGCGGGCGGGACGCCGAGTCCAGTGACAAGCGCGGATATGGTTTCCGCGGGTCTTTGCCCGGAATTCAACCGCGGCGAGACGCAAAAGCCGGAGCCGGGCACAAAAAAAGAGCCGCCGGAAAACCGGCGGCTTTGAAAGTTGATAACAGGGAGGCGTCAAACAGAGTGGACAGGAGCCACTCGGTGTCCAAACAAGGACAGTTCCAAGTCATAAACTCGAAAGCTTAATGTGGAGTAAACGAGCGATTATTTTGAGGATTCGTTAGCCATGTCGGTCAGTGGCCGAGTGGGTGCGCGGAACGAACTCTCCCCGTCGCCCCGGCCTAGTGCGCAATTGCGCACGGGGGCCGGGGCCCATAGCCACAGGGAGAAGTCGTCGCGCGAGCCGGCAACTCCGAGTCTTCGGAAAACTGCTCGCACGGCGTATGGGTCCCGGCCTCCGCCGGGACGACAGCTATTGTTTCGAGCCTACTTCTTGAAAACACTGTTGGCCGCATCGCGCGAGGCGCGCTTCTTTGTTGTGGCTTCTTCCAGCCTTGTGATCTCGCCCTTGAGCAGCGCGATGCGCTCGGTCAGTTCCTCCACCGACAAGAGTGAGAGATCCTGTCCGATGTCATGGCTGATCTTCTTGCGCGGGCGGTCGTCGTCTTCCATCGCCATCCTGGTTCCTCCTGCGTTCGCTTCACAAGCGGCTGAGGCGGTTGCCAGCCTGCACCGCGCTGGCTAAGCAATGGCCTCGTTCCATCCCGCACCTTTGCTCAAGGACACATCATGGACAAGCTGCCCGCGCAAATGACCGTGGTCGCCATCTCGAAACCCGGCGGACCGGAAGTGCTGGTGCCGGAAGAGCGGGCGCTGCCGCAGCCCGGGCCCGACGAGATCCTGGTCAAGGTGCAGGCCGCCGGCGTCAACCGGCCCGACGTGGCGCAGCGCTCCGGCGCCTATCCGCCGCCGCCCGGCGCCAGCGACCTGCCCGGCCTCGAGATCGCGGGCGAAGTGGTGGCCGTCGGCAGCAACGCCAAGCGGCACAAGATCGGCGACAAGGTGATGTCGCTCGTCGCCGGTGGCGGTTATGCGCAGTACTGCATCGCGCAGGACGGCCAGGCGATGAGCGTGCCGCCGTCGCTGTCGATCAAGGAAGCCGGCGCGCTGCCGGAAACGCTGATGACGGTCTGGCACAACGTGTTCGAGCGCGGCGGGCTGAAGGCCGGCGAGACGCTGCTGATCCATGGCGGCTCGTCCGGCATCGGCACCATGGCGATCCAACTCGCAAAAGCGTTCGGCGCCAAGGTGATCGTCACCGTGGGATCGCAGGACAAGATCGATGCCTGCCTCAAGCTCGGCGCGGATCGTGCCATCAACTACAAGGACGAAGACTTCGTCGCCGTGGTCAAGGCGGAGACGAACAATGCCGGCGCCAATCTGATCCTCGACATGGTCGCCGGCGACTATGTCGATCGCAACTATGACGCCGCCGCGCTCGACGGCCGCATCGTGCAGATCGCGACCCTCAACGGGCCCAAGGTCACCGTCAACATCGCCAAGGTGATGGTGAAGCGCCTGACCCATACCGGCTCGACGCTGCGCCCCCGTAGTAATGCGGACAAGGCGGCGATGGTGGCCGCGATCGAGGCGAAAGTGATGCCGCTTTTACGCGAAGGCCGGGTCAAGCCGCTGATGGACAGCACTTTCCCGCTGGAAAAGGCATCCGATGCGCACCGGCGGATGGAAACCTCGGCACATATTGGCAAAATTGTGTTGGAGGTCTAGGCCAGCGGCCCACAGGCCAAGCCGGAAACCCTTTGATTTTCCTTGCTTTCGTGGCATCTATCGCGACGCACCGAACCACCTTGTTCCGTTCGGAAAACGCCGTGCACCGAAGAGCCTGCACCGAACAGTTTGCGTCGAACGCGGAGAACTGACCTTGCGTCTGATCAGGTGCCTCGCGCCCATAGCGCTGGGCCTCATGATTCTCGTCTGCGCGTTCCCGGCGCGCGCGCTGGACGCTGTCAGCGTCCGCGGTGACGCGCCCGCGATCGACCTCACCGGCGTGCTCGAGCATCAGCGCAGCGACGCCGACCGCATCCAGGTCTCGACCGCGCCCGGCACCGACGGCATCGTCCGCCGCATCGAGGTGCGCGCCCGCGAAGGCGGCCAGAACTGGGTGGTGTTCGCGCTCGCCAACAACACCGACGACCAACTCGACCGCCTGATCGTCGCCCCGCATTACCGCATCGTCTCCTCGGGGCTGCTGTGGCCCGATCTCGGGCTGTCGCGCATCGCGACCATCACGCCCTCGACCGGCGACCGGCCGGAGCGGCAGGAGAGCCCGACCGCCGACGTCTTCCGCGTTACCCTCGATCCCGGCGCCGTCGTCACCTTCGTCGCGGAGCTGCGCACCGACAAGCTGCCGCAGCTCTATTTGTGGGAGCCGGAATCCTACAAGGACAAGGTCAACTCGTTCACGCTGTACCAGGGCATCGTGATCGGCATCTCCGGCTTGCTGGCGCTGGTGCTGACCATCCTGTTCGTGGTCAAGGGCAGCATCATGTTCCCGGCCGCCGCGGCGCTGGCCTGGGCGGTGCTGGTCTATATCGGCGTCGATTTCGGCTTCTGGGGCAAGGTGCTCGACATGTCGAACAACGCCGAGCGCATCTGGCGCGCGGCGGGCGAGGCGATCCTGGCGGCGACGCTGCTGGTGTTCCTGTTCGCCTATCTCAATCTCAGTCGATGGCACGTGCGCTATTCCCACATCACGGTGGGCTGGCTCGCGTTCCTGGGCTCTCTGGTTGCGCTGGCCCTGTTCGACCCTGCGGTGGCGTCCGGCATCGCGCGCATATCGCTGGTGTTGATTGCCTTCGCCGGCTTCGCGCTGATCGTCTATCTCTCCACCCACGGCTTCGACCGCGCGGTGCTGCTGATCCCGACCTGGTTCCTGCTGGTGGTCTGGGTGGTCGCGGCCGGCATGACGGTCGCGGGCTCCGTCACCAACGACATCGTCGGCCCTGCGCTGCTCGGCGGCCTCGTGCTGATCGTGATGCTGATCGGCTTCACGGTGATGCAACATGCGTTCGCCGGCGGCGGCGCCACCACCGGCGTCGTCTCCGACATCGAGCGCCGCGCGTTGGCGCTGGCCGGTTCCGGCGATCTGATCTGGGACTGGGACGTTTCCGCCGACAAGGTCTTCACCAGTCCTGAGACCGAGGCCCTGCTCGGCCTCAAGCGCGGCACGCTGGAAGGCCCGGCCGCCTCCTGGCTGGAAGTGCTGCACCCGCTCGATCAGGACCGTTTCCGCGCCGCGCTCGACAGCGTGCTCGACCAGCGCCGCGGCCGCCTGGTGCAGGATTTCCGCCTGCGCACGCCGGACGGTCACTTCATGTGGTTCGCGCTGAAGGCGCGCCCGGTGGTCGGCTCCGACGGCGAGGTCTCGCGCGTGGTCGGCACCCTCACCGACGTCACCGAGCTGCGCAACGCCGAGGAGCGCCTGCTGCACGATTCCGTGCATGACAATCTTACCGGCCTGCCCAACCGCAAGCTGTTCATGGACCGGCTCGGCGCCGTCGCGCATTTTGCCAAGACCATGCCGACGCTGCGGCCGACGCTGATGGTGATCGACCTCGACCGCTTCAAGCAGGTCAACGATTCCGTCGGCATCGCGGTCGGCGATTCCATCCTGCTGACGCTGGCCCGCCGCCTCACCCGCATCCTGAAGCCGCAGGATACGCTGGCGCGGCTCGCCGGCGACCAGTTCGGCTTGATCCTGCTCTCGGAGCAGGACCCCGCCCGCATCACCGCCTTCGCCGAGACCATCCGCAAGACCATCCGCGCGCCGATCGCCTTCAACGAACGCGAGATCTTTCTCACGGCATCGATCGGCCTTGCCTTGTCCGATCCGCAAGTTCAGCTCACGGACGAGATCATCAAGGACGCCGAGCTTGCGATGTATCACTCCAAGCGCATCGGCGGCGACCGCATCGACGTTTACAAGTCCGCGATGCGCGCGCGAAAGACCGACCGGCTGACGCTGGAGAGCGAACTGCGCCGTGCCATCGAGCGGCAGGAGCTCACGATCCTGTACCAGCCGATCGTGCGGCTTGAAGACCGTTCAGTGGCCGGCTTCGAGGCGCTGGTGCGCTGGGATCATCCCAAGCTCGGACGCATGGCGCCGTCGGAATTCATCACCATCGCGGAAGAGACCGGCCTGATCATCGACCTCGGCATGTTCGTGCTCGACCAGACCGCCAAGCAGCTCTCGATCTGGCAGCGCGCGATGCGCTCGCGCGAGCCGATCTTTGCATCGGTCAACGTCTCCTCGCGGCAATTGCTGCGCCACGATCTGATCCACGACATCCGCACCGTGCTGTCGCGCTCCTCGGTCGCGCGCGGCACGTTGAAGCTGGAACTGACGGAATCGCTGGTGATGGAGAATCCGGAGCACGCGGCGCAGATGCTGACGCGGATCCGCGAGCTCGGCACCGGGCTGTCGCTCGACGATTTCGGCACCGGCCATTCGTCGCTGGCCTATCTGCAGCGCTTCCCGTTCGACACCATCAAGATCGACCAATCCTTCGTGCGCACCACCAACCGCGGCACCCGCCCGGTGATCCTGAAGTCCATCATCGCGCTCGCGCACGATCTCGGCATGGACGTGGTCGCCGAAGGTGCCGAGACCGATTCCGACGCGGTCGAGCTCTACCAGATGGGCTGCGAATACGCGCAAGGGTTTGCCTTCGGCGAACCCATGGACGCCGACGCCGCGATGCGCCTGCTCACGGAAGTGCGCCTGGAAGCGGCGAGCTAGCTCTTCTTTCCCTCTCCCCTTGCGGGAGAGGGTCCGCTCGCAAAGCGAGCGGGGGTGAGGGGTATCTCCCCCCCGAATGCTACTCTCTCAATCGCGGATGCAACCCCTCATCCGGCGCTTCGCGCCACCTTCTCCCGCAAGGGGAGAAGGGAAGAGAGCGCACACCGCTAGCGCCGCCGGTCACTCTTCAGCTTCGTGAACCGCACGCTCGCACCGTCCGGCATCCGCATCGCCTTGAAACCCGCGGCGAGGCAGGCTTCGCGTTGCGGCATCTGGATGTCCGGGCTGCGCAGGCTGTCCCACCATGAGGCACGATTGGCCGCGCGCGGCAGGGCCGCGCCGATGATCTCTTCGATCTGTTCATAGGTCAGCACGAATTCCGCCTGCTTCTGCCGCATCAGATAATCGCGCAACGCGTCGTAGTCGTTCACCGCTGTCCTCTTCGCTGGTCGAAGCCCCGCTTTGCCCAAAAACGTGAGCCGCGGAAACCAATTTTTAACTCATTCCGGCAGCGCCGTCCCGGCTTAAACACTGCTCAAGCTTTCGGGCGCATTCACTAATGTCGGGAGCAAACGATGTTGTCTCGATGGCGCGACGTCACGGCCCGCCGGCCATGGCGGCTTTCGGCGAAGCTGCTGATCATCTCGTCCGTGGTGACGGTGATCGGCTTTTCCGCCATTTGCGTCAACGTCATGCTGGACATGCGCCACGGCGAGGAGGCGCTCGCCCGTCAGACGCTGGAAAACCTGGCGACGACCATCGAATCCGACATCAGCCGCAACATCGAGATCTACGACCTGGCCCTCAAGGCGGTCGCCAGCAACATGCTGCTGCCGGAGATCGCCACGGTCTCGAAGCCGATCCGTCACCTCATCCTGTTCGACCATTCGACCACGGCGAGGCATTTCGGCGCGATCCAGGTGTTCGACGCCGACGGCCGGCTGACCATCGACGCTTCCACGCTCGATCCCTCGCCGGTAAACCGGAGCGAGGAAGACTACTTCAAGGTCCATCGGGACAATCCCGACGCAGGCCTCTTCATCAGCCGTCCCATGCTGTTCCGCGGCGCCTATTCGATCGTGCTGAGCCGGCGCATCAGCGATACCGACGGCGGCTTCCTCGGCGTCGTCGCCGGATCCATCCGCTTCAGCTATTTCCACGAATTGTTCGAGCGGCTGAGCCTCGATCCCGACGACACCATCACCGTGCTCAGGCGCGACCGTACGGTCATGATGCGGCGGCCGTTTGATCTCGACGTGATCGGCACGAATCTGGCCGCCCGGCCGGTCTGGAAGGCCGAAAATCTGAAGGTCGGCGGCGCATTCGCCGGTCAGGGGCCGATCGACGGCACGCCGCGGCTCTATGTCCGCAGCAGTGGGACCAGCCCGCTATTCGTGGTGGCGGGCAAGCCACTGAGCGCCGTGTTCGAACTCTGGCAGAGGGAAGCCTATCGCATCGGTGCCGTGGTCCTCGCGCTGAACCTGTTCATGCTGGCCTCAACGCTGGTGCTCGCGCGCGAGATCGGCCGGCGCGCCGAGGCCGAGCGCAAGCTCGAGGAGATGGCGACGACCGACGCGCTCACCGGCCTGAAGAACCGCCGCAAGTTCGACCAGGTGATCGACGTCGAATGGCGCCGCGCGATGCGGCAGAAGACACCGATCGCCCTCTTGATGATCGATGCCGATCACTTCAAGGCCTACAACGACACGTTCGGCCATCAGGCCGGCGACCAGGTGCTGGTCGGCATCGCCATCTGCATTTCCGATTCGGTGAGCCGCGCCGGCGACTGCGCCGCGCGCTATGGCGGCGAGGAATTCGCCGTGCTGCTGCCGGGCACCTCGGTCGCCGACGCTCTCAATGTGGCCGAGAAGATCCGCGCCAAGGTGCAGGGCTGGTCCGACGACCACACAAGCTCGACGGTGTCCTGCGGCATCGCGAGCCTCGTTCCCACCACCGGCATGGACTGGCCGCTGCTGGTTGCCGCCGCCGACAAGGCGCTCTACGCCGCAAAAGCCGGCGGCCGCAACCAGTCGGTGGTCGCGAGCCTGCCGAAGCTGTCGCTGGTGGCGTGAGGGCCCGGCGAAGCCGGGACGTCGTTAGCGCTACTGCCCCAGATACTTCTTCATCTCCGCGATCAAACCGTCACGCAGCTCCGGCCGCTTCAGGCCGTAGGCGATGTTGGCGCGGAGGAAGCCGGGCTTGGAGCCGCAATCGTGGCGCTCGCCCTCGAACTCGACGCCGTAGAACTTTTGCGATCTGGCGAGGCCGATCATGGCGTCGGTGAGCTGGATCTCGCCGCCGGCGCCGCGCTCCTGGGTCTCCAGGATCTTGAAGATCTCCGGCTGCAGGATGTAGCGGCCGGTGATCGAGAGATTGGAGGGCGCGGTGCCCTTGGCCGGCTTCTCGACCATGCCGTCGACCTCGAACATCTTGCCGGTGCGTTTGCCGACGCCGCAGATGCCGTATTGATGGGTCAGATGGTCGGGCACCGCCTCGACCGCGATGACATTGGATTTTTCGCCGAGCTTGCTGGCGGTGTCGATCATCTGCTTCAGGCAGCCGGGCGAATTGAGCACGAGTTCGTCGGGCAGCACGACTGCGAACGGTTCGTTGCCGACGATGTCGCGCGCGCACCAGACCGCGTGGCCGAGGCCGAGCGGCGCCTGCTGGCGGGTGAAGCTGACGGCGCCGGCTTCGGGCTGGTTCTGCGCCAGAACGTCCTGCTCGGTCTTCTTGCCGCGCGCGGCCAGCGTCGCATCGAGCTCGAACATCCGGTCGAAATGATCTTCGATGACGCTTTTGTTGCGCCCGGTGACGAAGATGAAGTGCTCGATGCCGGCTTCCCTGGCCTCGTCATAGACGTACTGGATCAGCGGCTTGTCGACGATCGTCAGCATTTCCTTCGGCATCGCCTTGGTGGCGGGCAGGACTCGGGTGCCGAGGCCGGCAACGGGAAATACGGCTTTGCGGATTTTCATGGGATTGATCGAATACCTGAGGAACACGTGAAGGGAGCAATGGCATCTTGCTAGCTTGTTTGCAGCCGCCAACAAAGGCGGATGTGGGGCCTCATCCTCACAGAGTTAAGAAAAAGGCCACCATCAAAATTTCACCTTTGTTAAGCTGTTGGCAACCGTAACCAGGCCTCCTGAGGGCGGATTTTGGCCGGACAGGTGTGGACATGATGCAATCAATGGCAGAGCTGGCGAAACGGGGCGGGTCCGTGACCGGTGCGACGATGGTTGCGGCCGCCCTGCTGTTCCCGCTTCCCGCCAGCGCGCAGGCTCAGAACGGTCTGTCAAATCTGTTCGGCGGTATTTTCTCCGGCCCGAACCAGGCGCCTTCGCCAGCAGCGCCCGGGCCCAGCGGCGCTCCAACGGGAGTTCAACCTTGGACCGGCGAGGACGGCGCCTCCGGTCATCCGCTGATGACGGCCGCCGCGATCCGAGAGGCCGCGGGCAATTTCAACAATTGCGTGGCGGGCATGTGGCCCGATGCCGCACGGCGCAACATCACGCAGGACAACTTCCAGCGCTTCACGGCTGGCCTCGCGCCCGATCTGCGCATCATGGACCTAATGGACTCTCAGCCGGAGTTCACCAAGTCGATCTGGGATTATCTCGACATCCTCGTGAACGACAACCGCCTCGCCAAGGGCCGCGAGGTCCTGGCCAAATACAAGGCGCAGTTCGACGCCACCGAAAAAGCCACCGGCGTCGATCGTTATATCATCGCCTCGATCTGGGGCATCGAGTCCAACTACTCGACGCAGATGGGCGACCGCAGCGTGCTGCAATCGACCGCGACGCTCGCCTGCATCGGCCGCCGCCAGGCTTACTTCAAGGACGAATTCCTCTCCGCGCTGGAGATCCTCAACCGCGGCGATCTCAGGCTCGAACAATTGCGCGGCTCCTGGGCCGGCGCCTTCGGCCCGACCCAGTTCATGCCGACCGCGTTCAAGCGCTTCGCCGTGGACGGCGATGGTGACGGCCGGCGTGACGTCGTCGACAATCCCTCCGACCTGATTGCGTCGACCGCCAACAATCTGAAGAAGGACGGCTGGCAGGCCGGCCAGACCTGGGGCTACGAGGTCGTGGTGCCCCAGGGCTTCAACTACATGCTGGCGGATCGCGCCAAGGCGATGACGGTGGCGCAATGGGAAAAGCTCGGCCTCAAGCGCCCGGCCAACCAGCCCTTCCCGCATCCGGCCGAGAAGGCCTATCTGCTGGCGCCGGCCGGCGCGCAGGGACCGGGCTTCCTGATGCTGCAGAACTTCCGGGTGATCATGAAGTACAATCCGGCGGAGGCTTATGCGCTGGCGATCGGCCATTTCGCCGATCGCCTGCGCGGCGGCCAGCCCTTCGTGCAGCCCTGGCCGCGGCAGGAACGGGAGCTGTCCCGGACCGAGCGGCTGGAACTCCAGCAGCTGCTGGCCCAGCGCGGCTTCTACAAGGGCACCCCCGACGGTCAGTTCGGCGGCCAGACCCGGGAAGCCCTGCGCAATTTCCAGGCATCGATCGGGGTCCCCGCGGACGGATTTGCCTCCTCCGACGCGCTGAACCGGCTGCGCGGGCGGTAAAATCGCGCCGAAAGTAACCCTGAACAGGGATTTTGGCCGGCAGCCTTGACCGGGGCGGCGGTTCGCCGTGTATGGGCCAGGATCTGAGAGAATCTGAAAAGAGAATCTGCCCGTTTGGCGCCCGATTCCGTTATTATATCGAGCCTGTCCCGACCCCTATTGCCCGTGCCGAGATCGCATGTCGAAGAAGTCCCTGTTCAAGGTGCTGACCGAGACCGGCCCGCTGATCGCGCTGGGGACGGCGCTTGCGATTCTGGTCTCGGTCGCGGGACCCGCCTCGGCGCAGTTCTTCAACTTCCCCGGCTTCGGCGGCCCACCGCAGCGTTCGGCTCCGCCGCCGCCGCGGAACGGTGGAGGTGGAGGTGGAGGTGGAGGTGGCGGATGGTTCGGCGGCGACTTCTTCGCGCCGTTCCAGCAGCAACAGCCGCAAGCACCGCGTCAGGACTTTTCGCGCGCGCCGGCGCCGGCCAAGCGCGAGACCATTCCCGACAGGAACGTGCTGGTGATCGGCGACGCCATGGCCGACTGGCTCGCCTACGGGCTGGAGGACGCCTACACCGAGCAGCCCGACATGGGCGTGATCCGCAAGCACAAGACCACGTCCGGCCTGATCAAGTATCAGCCCAAGGGTGAGCCCTCGGACTGGACGGCTGCTGCGAGGGGCATTCTCGAGACCGAGAAGCCCGACGTGATCGTGGTGATGCTCGGCCTCAACGACCGCATCGCGATCCGCGAGGCGGCGGCGCCCGATAAATCGGACAAGGCGACGGACAAGAAGAACGACAAGGGCGCGCGCGGCAAACCACCGGCCAAGCCCGGCGATGCCAAGCCCGGCGACACCGCCGCGAAGCCGGACGACAAGCCGGCCGATGCCGACCTGCCGCAGGATGATGCCGACAACGCTGACGCACCCGCAGTCGCAGCGCCCGAGAAGACCGCGCGCAACCCGAACGGCCTCTACGAATTCCGCGACGAGCGCTGGGTCGAACTCTACGGCAAGAAGATCGAGGAGCTCGCCAACGTCCTCAAGTCCAAGGGCGTGCCGGTGCTCTGGGTCGGCCTGCCCGCGATCCGCGGCCCCAAGGGCACCGCGGACATGCTGTTCCTGGACTCGCTCTATCGCGAAGGCGCGGCCAAGGCCGGTATCACTTACGTCGACGTCTGGGACGGCTTTGTCGACGAGGCCGGCCGCTTCCTGCAGAAGGGCCCGGACTTCGAAGGCCAGATCCGTCAACTCCGCAGCGGTGACGGCGTCTATTTCACAAAACCCGGCGCGCGCAAGCTCGCCCACTATGTCGAGCGCGAGATCACCCGCCTACTCGCCGGGCGCTCCGGCCCGATCGCGCTGCCGAGCGAACCGGCGACCCCCGACACCAGTGCCGAACCCGGCAAGCCCGCGCCGCGGCCGCTGGCCGGTCCGATCGTGCCGCTGGTTGCGGCCTCGATCTCGACCGATCAATTGCTGGGTGGGCCGGGCTCGCGTCCTGCCGCCGTCGATGCGCTGGCTGCGAAGACGATGGTAAAGGGCGAGCCATTAGCTGCGCCCGCCGGCCGCGCCGACGATTATGCCTGGCCGCGCCGCGAAGTCGGCCGCGAGCAGGCCAAGGGCGATACGCCGGTGGCAGCGACGACGCCTGACGGCGGTACGCCGGGTGCGGCCGCAGCGATCGCCCCGCCAAAGCTTGCGCCGAAGAAGCCACCGGCGCCGCAGCAGCCGGCACAGGCCGCGCCATCAATGCGCGATTTCTTCGGCTTTGGCTCGCCGCCGCCCCCGCCGCGTCAATTGGCGCCGGCGCCGCGCAATCCGAATCCCAACCCTGCGATCCCGCGGCCGCCTGGCAATGTCGGGCGATCGGCGGAAGTGTTCCGGTAATCTTTCTAAGCTGAGGTCTCGTGTCCCGGACGCGCTGCAGCGTGAAACGCTGCTGCGCAGAGCCGGGACACAGCACGTTCAAAAAGAATGGGCCCCGGCTCAGCAATGCGGCGTTACACGCCGTGCTGCGTCCGGGGCCTGATGAATATCGCGCGTTGGCTTTAGCCGTAATAGCGCCAGCGCGGCGGCGGGCGGCGCGAAGGCCGTGCCATCAGCAACGCGAGCGCGAAGCCGATACCTCCGGCGACCAGCAGCGCGCCCATCGGGTTGTCCTGCACCTTCTGGGCAATCGCCTGCGAGCCGTCGCGCAAGGTTTCTGCCGGCTTGTCGTAGGCGTCCTTGGCATAGCTGGCCGCGGTGTCCGTAGCGTCACGTACGGCATCCTTGGCCTGGCCGTAGAGATTCTGCACAGTGCCGGCGGCTTCGCGTGCCTTGCCGGACGCCTGTGTCTGCGTATCGCTGGCCATATCTCCGATGGCGCCTTCCGCGCGTCCGGCGAATTCCTTGGCCGATCCGACAATCCGATCCTTATCCATGATGCTCCTCCTCGGGGTCAGCCCAAGTAACCGATCAGGAGCGGCGCAGTTCCATCTGACTTGAAATTGGACTCAAAGAATAAGCCCGCCGTCGACGACCAATGTCTGGCCGATGATGTAGGACGACAGCGGCGATGCAAGAAATAGCGCCGCGCCCGCCATGTCAGCCGGCGTGCCCAATCGCCGCAGCGGAATGCGCGAAATTGCACCTTCGAGCCGCTTGGGATTGTCGGTCGTCACCTTCGTCATCTTGGTGTCGACCAGACCGGGCGCAATGCCGTTGACGCGGATGCCATCCTCGGCCCAGGCCTCGCCCAGCGTGCGCGTCAATCCGACCGCGCCGGTCTTCGACGCGTTGTAGGCGGGATTGCCCATGGTGGAATGATAGGCCGCGGTCGAGGACACCATGATCAGCGACCCTCGCGAGTCCCGCAGCATGGAATGAAAGCGCGTGGCGCAGGCCATCAGGCTCATCAGGTTGACCTCGACGACCTTGCGAAAGCCGGCCATCTCGAACTCGCCGCGGCGATAGAGCACCGCGCCCTGCGCCAGCACCAGGACATCGAGCCGTTCGAACGACGGCTTGAAAGCTTCGATCGCTCCGGCATTGCCGACGTCGAGCTGCGCGTAGGAGAGACCGGTGAGATCCGAACCCTCCTCAGCTGAATATTCCTTTGCGTCAGCACGCGTGCCGCAGACCGCAACTTGCGCGCCCCTGACGCGAAAGGCTTGCGCAATGCCGTTGCCGATGCCGCTGGATCCGCCGACGACCAGCACCTGCCTGCCTGAGAAATCGAGCTCGTTCGTCATCGCCGGCCTCCCCGATTGTCCTGCTTGTTTGACCTGTCTGCGGATCGATGCCAGCCTTGTCAATCACAACAAGAACAAGCAGGGCACGAGGAAACAGCATGTCCGATTTCAAACAGCTCAGCCGGTCCGTGAAGGGCCTGACCGTTCTCGTCACCGGCGCGGCCAGCGGCATGGGACGCGCGACGGCACGCGTGTTCGCCGCCGAGGGCGCCAACGTTGCCGTTACCGATTATGACGAGCAGGGTGGGCTGGCCGTGGCGAAGGAGATCGCGGCAAGCGGCGGAGCCGCGAAAGCCTGGAAGCTCGACGTTGCCGATGGCGATGAGATCAAGCGCGTGGTCGGCGACGTCGCTGCGCATTTCGGCGGGCTCGACATCATCGTCAACAATGCCGGCATCTCTGTGCGCGTCGCGATCGACGACGCAGCCTATGAGGGCGCCTGGGCCAGGGGCATCGCGGTGATGCTGACGGCGCATCCGCGCATCATCCGCGCCGCGCTGCCTCACTTGCGCAAGTCGAAGAGCCCGCGCATCGTCAACATCGCCTCGACCGAGGCGCTCGGCGCCACCGCATTGCACAGCCCCTATTCGGCGGCGAAGGGCGGCGTCGCCAGCCTCACCCGCTCGCTTGCGGTGGAGCTCGGCCGCGAAGGCATCACCGTCAACTGCATCTGCCCGGGGCCGGTCCGCACCGCCATCACCGACCGGATCTCGGAAGAGCACAAGACCATCTACGCCAAGCGCCGCACTGCACTGGGCCGCTATGGCGATCCCGAGGAGGTCGCGCACATGACGCTGAGCCTGTGCCTGCCGGCAGCGTCCTTCCTCACCGGCGCGGTCATCCCCGTCGACGGCGGCCTGATGGCGCGCAACGCGTGAGAGGTATGCTGCCGAAGCGTTGACATCGCCAGCCGCCGGAGTAGCTTTTTCTTCAACAGAGCGGGAGCAACCGCTCGCGGTCCGCGGGAGAAAACGCCATGACGATCGCCATCCGGCAGCTTCAGACACATTTTGTCGGCGAGGTTTCCGGCCTCGATCTGCGACAGCCTCTTACACCAGATGAGGCGCGCGAGGTTGAAGCCGCCATGGACAAATATGCGGTGCTGGTGTTCCACGACCAGGACATCACCGACGAACAGCAGATGGCTTTCGCGTTGAATTTCGGCCAGCGCGAGGACGCGCGCGGCGGCACCGTCACGAAGGAAAAGGACTACCGGCTCCAATCGGGCCTGAACGACGTCTCAAATCTCGGCAAGGACGGCAAGCCGCTGGCGAAGGACAGCCGCGCGCATCTGTTCAACCTCGGCAACTGTCTGTGGCATTCCGACAGCTCGTTCCGCCCCATCCCGGCAAAATTCTCGCTGCTGTCGGCCCGCGTGCTCAACCCGAAGGGCGGCAATACCGAATTCGCCGACATGCGCGCGGCCTATGACGCGCTCGACGACGAGACCAAGGCGGAGATCGACGACCTCGTCTGCGAGCACTCGCTGATGTATTCACGGGGATCGCTCGGCTTCACCGAATACACCGACGAGGAGAAGGAGATGTTCAAGCCGGTGCTGCAACGTCTGGTGCGCACCCACCCCGTCCATCGCCGCAAGTCGCTCTATCTCTCATCGCATGCGGGCAAGATCGTCGGCATGAGCGTCCCCGAAGGAAGGCTGCTGCTGCGCGACCTCAACGAGCACGCGACGCAGAGCGAGTTCGTCTACGTCCACAAATGGAAGCTGCATGATCTCGTGATGTGGGACAACCGCCAGACCATGCACCGCGTCCGCCGCTACGACCAGTCGCAGCCCCGTGACATGCGCCGCGCGACGGTGGCGGGCACGGAGCCGACCGTGCAGCAGCAGGCGGCGGAGTAGGCGCTACGCAGCAACCACTGTCATCGCCCGGCTTGACCGGGCGATCCAGTATTCCGAGACAGTTGTGATAGAGCCGATACGCCCCGGCGTACTGGATGCCCCGGTCAAGCCGGGGCATGACAGCGGAGGGTGATACACGAGAACGAGAATCGAGCTACGCGTGCCCCGCCTCGTTCGAGAGCATGCCGGGATCGATGCCGATCTTGCGCAGCGCCCGTCCGTATTTTTCGTCGACGTCGTCGCCAAAGATCAAATCCGAATCCGCGTCGCAATGCAGCCAGCCATTGCTCTGGATTTCGGTCTCGAGTTGGCCCGGCGCCCAGCCGGCATAGCCGAGCGCGAGGATGGCGTGCTTGGGGCCGGAGCCGTTGGCGATGGCGCGCAGGATGTCGACGGTCGCGGTGAGGCAGACCCCGTCGTCGATCCGGAGCGTCGCGTTCTCGATGTAGAAGTCGCTCGAATGCAGCACGAAGCCGCGGCCGGTATCGACCGGACCGCCGCGCAGCACCTTCATGCTTTCGGCATTCTCCGGCAGCTTGATGTGCTCGCCCTTGTTGATGATGCCGAGCTGCTGCAACAGCTCCGGGAAATCGATGCTGCCGGCCGGGTGGTTGACGATGATGCCCATCGCACCTTCGGCGGAGTGGGCGCAGAGATAGATCACCGAGCGCTCGAAGCGCTCGTCGCCCATCACGGGCATGGCGATCAACAGCTGGCCGTCGAGGTAGCCCGCCGAACTGGGGAGCGCGGGGGCTGACTTGCGGGTGCTTTCGCCCGTCCTCTTGCCTGTGGGAGCCATCGGTGAAGCACTCCGGTTTCAATTCCTATCCTGATGTCGGGCCGGGCCGCTGTCAAATCAAGGCTTGCAGGGACTTGATTCAAGTGCATCCATCACAAGCAATTCAATGGTTTGCCGCGGGGCGACCCTGTAAAGACGTACCATGCTGACAAGAGTTCCCCGGCGTGCGGCGATTGGCGTCGCGACAACCCTGCTCGCGTCGTCGCTGGCGCTTGCGGCCCATGCCGACGATGCATCACCATGGCAGCGGGATGGACATTCCGCGGTGCGGTTGCTGGCGGGATCGCGCAGCGGCGCCGTCCTGCTCGGCGGTATCGCCTTCCAGATCCAGCCCGGCTGGAAAACCTATTGGCGCATGCCGGGCGATTCCGGCGTTCCGCCGCGCTTCGATTTCTCGAAATCCGACAACGTAGAGGCGGTGGCGGTGATGTGGCCGGCCCCGCAGAAATTCGACGACGGCGCGGGCGGCCATTCGATCGGCTATCACGACCAGATCGTGCTGCCCCTGCGCATCATCGCCAAGGCGGCCGACAAACCGGTGACGCTGCGCGCCGAGATCAATTATGCGGTGTGCGAAAAGCTTTGCATCCCGGTCGAGGCTCGCGCTGAGCTTGGCTTCAACAGCGTCGCCTCGACCGAGGACGCCAATTTGCGTGCAGCGCTCGACACCGTGCCCAAGCCTGCCACGATCGGCGATCCCAACCCGCTCACCATCCGGGACGTCAAGCGCGACGGGCCCAAGAATGTGGTGGTGGACGTCGTCGTGCCGGATGCGCGCACCGTCAATCTCTATGTGGAAGGTCCGACGCCCGATTGGGCGTTGCCGATCCCGGCGCCGGTCGAGCCCAGCCCACCGGGCGTGAAGCGATTTTCTTTCGAGCTCGACGGACTGCCGCCGGGCGCCAAGCCCGACGGCGCAGCGCTGAAGTTCACGCTGGTCGGACCGGAGAAGTCGTACGAGTTCAATACCAATTTGGATTGATTGCGCTGCTGGCGCCGCGCATTCAGCTGTCGTCCCGGACAAGCGCAGCGAAGCGGAGCGCCGATCCGGGACCCATAGCCACAGGGAGTGGTTTGGCGAAGACTCGGAGCCATCAGCGAGCGCAACAACTTCTCACCGCGGTTATGGGTCCCGGCCTTCGCCGGGACGACACCTAGGATGGGACGTCCACCCAACCGAATCTTAACGAATGGTTGCTAATCCCCAGGGCTCCTGCGGCAAGTCTGCCGCAGCACTCGTGCGCGCCTCGGGGACCCTTCGAATTGGCCGTGATGGATGCAGAACCCGCAACGACCGGACCTGCCGGCCTGATCGCGCGGCTGCGCGAAAAATTGACGGGCGGGTCGAGCGAGGCATCGCTGACGCGGCGGCTGGCTGGCACCATCTTCGTCATTCGCGTGATCAGCGCCGGCCTTGCCTATTTCTCGCAGGTCCTGCTCGCGCGCTGGATGGGGACGTCGGACTACGGCGTCTATGTCTATGTCTGGACTTGGGTGCTGCTGCTCGGCAGCATGATGGACTTTGGCATCTCGGCCTCCGCGCAAAAAATCATTCCAGAATACCGCAGCCGTGGCGAGCATGCGCTGCTGCGCGGCTTTCTCTCGGGCAGCCGCTGGCTGACCTTTGCCGTTTCCGCACTGATGTCGCTCGGCCTCGCCGGTATCGTCAAATTGCTGTCACCCTGGATCGATCCGGCCGAAGAGCTGCCGCTTTATATCGGCTGCATGACGCTGCCCGCTTTTGTCGTCGCCAACACCCAGGACGGCATCGCGCGCTCGCATGACTGGATGCAGCTCGGTCTGATGCCGCAATTCATCATCCGCCAGACGCTGATCATCGGCATCACGGCTTGCGCCTTCCTGCTCGGCTATCATCTCGGCGCGGTCGCCGCGATGGTCGCGAGTGCCGGCGCGGTGTGGATCGCGATGAGCGGGCAGATGGTGGTGCTGAACCGCAAGCTCGCTGGTCACATCGAGCCGGGCCCCAAGGCTTACGACGTCGGCGGCTGGCTCGCCGTCTCGCTGCCGATCCTGCTGGTCGAAAGCTTCTATTTGCTGCTGTCCTATACCGACGTGCTGGTGCTTCAGCAGTTCCGCCCCTCCGACGAGGTCGGCGTCTATTTCGCCGTGGTGAAGACACTGGCGCTGGTCTCCTTCATCCACTACGCGATGTCGGCAACGACCGCGCATCGCTTCGCCGAATACAACGCCGCTGGCGACAAGGCGCGGCTGTCGGCTTACGTGGCGCATGCCATCAACTGGACGTTCTGGCCGTCGCTGGCAGCGACCATCGTGCTGCTCGCGCTCGGCAAGCCGCTGCTCTGGCTGTTCGGGCCGCACTTCGTGGTCGGCTATGACATCATGTTCGTCGCCGCGATCGGCCTCGTGGTCCGATCCGCAATCGGTCCAGTCGAACGGCTGCTCAACATGCTCGGCCAGCAGAAGATCTGCGCGCTGGCCTACGCGCTGGCCTTTGCGATGAACCTGGTGCTCTGCATTGCGCTGGTGCCGCGCTTCGGCGGCCATGGCGCTGCGGCCGCGACCTCGATCTCACTCAGTTTCGAGACGGTGCTGCTGTTCTGGATCGTGCGACAGCGGCTCGGCCTGCACGTGCTGGCGTTCGGGAAATAAACTTCCGCCTGCCTCGCGTGCTGCCCTCGGGGAACGGCTGCTTCGAAGCGCGCCCGGGAACAACGCGAAATGCCTACCTATCGCCAGAGGCGCAGCACGATTTTTCTTATTACCCCCAAACAGTTGCGCCACAGGGAAAGTTTATTCTACGTCATATTGCCCAACTGACGAGATAAACCTAAGATTCCCCGGACATGATCGATCCACTCTACGTCGCCTCCGGTTTCGGCGTCGGCCTGCTGGTCGGGATGACCGGCGTCGGCGGCGGTTCGCTGATGACGCCGCTGCTGATCCTGCTGTTCGGGATTCATCCATCGACCGCGGTCGGCACCGACCTGCTCTATGCCGCCGCCACCAAGACCGGCGGCAGCGTGGTGCATGGCTGGTCGCGCAGCGTGCACTGGCCGGCGGTGCTGCGGCTCGCCTGCGGCAGCCTTCCGGCGAGCGCGCTGACGCTGCTCGTGCTGTGGAAGCTCGACCTCAAGAGCGATTCCGAGCGCAATCTCGTCAACCTCGTGCTCTGCTTTGCGCTGCTGCTGACTGCGACCTCGCTGATCTTCCGCAGATCGATCATGGAGCGCTATCGCCGGCGCCTGGAGCAGGTCGATGACCGCACCACGGCGATCGCGACCGTCGTCACCGGAATCGTGCTTGGTGTGCTGGTCTCGATTTCATCGGTCGGCGCCGGCGCGGTCGGCGTCACCGTTCTGCTGCTGCTCTATCCGCGCCTGCCGGTGGCGACCATCGTCGGCTCCGACATCGCCCATGCCGTCCCGCTGACGCTGATCGCCGGAATGGGGCACTGGGCGCTTGGCGACGTGGATTGGGCGCTGATGGGCGTGCTGCTGTTGGGCTCGCTGCCCGGCATCGTCGTCGGCAGCTTCAGCGCGACGCGCGTGCCCGAGACGGTGCTACGCCTGACACTGGCCAGCGTGCTGTTCGTGGTCGCCGGCAAGATCATGTTCGCGGAGCTGCACCTGTCCTCGGCGTTCGAGACGGCGCTGGCCTGGACGCACTGAACGGAGAACGGCCGCACCACTCTCGCTGTCATCGCCCGGTTTGACCGGGCGATCCAGTACTCCGAGACGGCTGTGGTTGTACCGAGACGCCGCGGCGTACTGGATGCCCCGGTCAAGCCGGGGCATGACGAAGAGCGCTGTTACTCCGCGGTCCAGCCGCCGTCGATCGACAGGTTGGTGCCGGTGATCTGCGCGGCATCGTCGCCGCACAGGAACAGCGCGAGGGCCGCGACCTGCTCGGAGGTGACGAACTCCTTGGTCGGCTGCGCGTCGAGCAGCACGTCGTTGATGACCTGGTCGCGCGTGAGGTTGCGGGCCTTCATGGTGTCGGGGATCTGCTTCTCCACCAGCGGCGTCCAGACATAGCCGGGGCTGATGCAGTTGCAGGTGATCTTGTGGGTCGCGAGTTCCAGCGCCACGGTCTTGGTGAGACCGGCGATGCCGTGCTTGGCCGAGACATAGGCCGATTTGAAGGGCGAGGCGACCAGCGAATGCGCGGAAGCGGTATTGATGATGCGGCCCCAGCCCTTCTTCTTCATGCCAGGGACGGCGGCGCGAATGGCATGGAAGGCCGAGGACAGGTTGATCGCGATGATCTGGTCCCATTTCTCCGGCGGGAATTCCTCGATCGGCGAGACGAACTGGATCCCGGCATTGTTGACGAGGATGTCGACCGAACCAAAACTCTTCTCGCCGAGCGCGATCATCCCGGCGATCTCGGCCGGCTTGGTCATGTCGGCGGGCGAATAGACCGCCTTCACGCCGAAATCGGACTCGATCTTGGCGCGCTCCTTCTCGATGTCCTCCGGCGAGCCGAACCCGTTGATGACGACATTGGCGCCGGCGGCGGCGAAGGCGCGCGCATAGGCAAGCCCGATGCCGCTGGTCGACCCGGTCACGACGGCGTTCTTGCCTGACAGACTTCCCATATTACTCGCTCCTTTTTGGAGGGGGCGCAGTGACGTCCCCCGTGAGATCGTAGGTCACCATGGTCTCGCCGGATTGCGGCCGCTCGAGCCAGTCCTTGTGGCGCATCGACAGATGCACGTCACGCACGCCGGCTTCCCAATGCTCGACCATCGCGACATGCGAAAAATCGTAATCCTTGGACGAGGATTCGTAATTCTTGCTGCGGTAGATCAAGTGCACCACAGTCACGGTGCTTTCGCGCGATACCTTGGCAAGGAATTCCACGGAAGGGTCGTTCTTGAGATAATCGGGCAATTTGGAAATCAGGTCGCGCACGGCCCTGCGGGCGTTGTGCACCTGCTTGTTCTTGTCGGTGTTCATCCGCGTGCGGCTGGAGAAGCGGATGTCCTTCTCCCGCTCGGTCGCCTCGAGCAGCGAAGTCGGCAGATCGCCGCGGGCGCTGAACAGGTCGATCTGGAAGATCAGGAGATCGCGGTCGGTCTCGGCGTCGAGCACGTAGTCAAGCGGCGTATTTGAGGCGATGCCGCCGTCCCAATAATGCTCGCCGTCGATCACGACGGACGGAAAGCCGGGCGGCAGCGCGCCGGAGGCCATGATGTGTTCGGGGCCGATTTTCTTGCCGAGCTTCCTGAACTCGAAATTGTCGAAATATTTGAAGTTGCCGGAGGTGACGCCGACCGCACCAACCGACAGCCGCGTCTTCAGATCGTTGATGCGGTCGAAATCGACCAGGCGCTCCAGCGTCTTCTTCAGCGGTGCGGTGTCGTAATAGCTCTCGGCCTGCGGGCTGCCGGGCGGCCAGAGCGGCGCGGGCGGAATGCGCGGCGTGAAGAAACCGGGCACGCCGAAGGTCGCGATCAATGCGGCGCTGGTCGAGTTGAACAGTTCGCGGCTGTGGTCGCTCTTGCCGATCGGTTTCCACGGCACCGGCGCGGAGACCATCTCCCAGAATTCCTTGAGCCGCTTAACGCGGGTCTGCCCTTCGTTGCCGGCGATGATCGCGGCACTGACCGCGCCGATCGAGATGCCGGCGACCCACTCCGGCTCGAAGCCGGCATGGCAGAGCGACTGATAGGCACCGGCCTGATAGGAGCCGAGCGCGCCGCCGCCCTGGAGGACCAGGACACGTTGCGCGTTTGCCGGGATTGTTGCGACTTCGGGGCTGTGATCGGTCATGCGGGAACAATAGCAGATGGCGAGCGACCGTGGCGACAGTCTGCCGCGGCGTCAATGCATCCCGGGATCAAGTCTGGCTTATCGAGAGTCCGTCGAGGCCAGGATCATGGTCCAGAACACCTTGTATTTGGTGCCGGGAGCATAGCCCGCCGCGATGCCCAATTTTGTGACACCGCTCTTGAGCATGTTGGCGCGGTGCGGGGGCGAGTCGCGCCAGCCGGAAAACGCTTCCGCCAGCGTATGATAGCCGGCCGAGACGTTCTCGACCGCAACGGTCGCCGGATAGCCGCCGGCGCTGAGGCGCTTGGCCAGCGGCGCGCGGACGTCGTGGTCCATCTTGTTGGCGGCAGCCATGGCCTGGGACTGGGATTCGGCGAGACTCATCAGGGCGGGATCGATCACGACGATGCCGAGCCCGTTGTTCTGGCGGTATTGCGAGATCATGATCGCTGCCGCCTGCGCATCGAGCTTTGCGCCCGGGACAGCCATATCGGCATACATGGACGGCTGCTGGACCGGTGCTTCGTTGCCGGCGCAGCCGGCGAGCAGCAAAAGGATTGATATCGCGGCCGCGACGCGCATGAACAGGAGCCCCCAAAATCAGGGGCCGTTGTTGCATACCAACCGTGGCTGAAAGGTGAATATTGAAGAAAAATTGACCCTTTGATCCCGCTCAGGTGCCCGCAAATATCCGGTAGCGGCGGGGCTCCAGGCCGATCGTGTCGCCGGCGCGCAATTCCCTGTCGCGGGGAGCATCGATCTCAATGGTCTCCCCGCCTGACAGTGCCACCTCGGCCCGCTGCACGGGACCGAAATTCCGGACATGCCGCACGGCCCCCTCGAGGGCCCCGCTGCCGGGCGGGCCGACCAGCATGTCGTGTCGCCGCACGAACAGTCTTGACGCGCCAGGCGCAAGCCCGTCTGCCGCGAGCCGAAGCGGCCGGTCTCCGAGCGTGACAAGACCGTCCGCGATCAGGACCGGAAGCTCGATGGATTCGCCGATGAAGCTGTGCACGAAGGCGGTCGCCGGGCTCTCATAGACATCATCGGGCGAGCCGATCTGCTCGATCTTGCCCTTGTCCATCACCACGACGCGGTTGGCGACTTCGAGCGCCTCCTCCTGGTCATGGGTGACGAAGATCGAGGTGACGTTGATTTCATGGTGCAGCGAGCGCAGCCATTTGCGCAGTTCCTTGCGCACCTTGGCGTCGAGCGCGCCGAAGGGCTCGTCGAGCAGCAGGATGCGCGGCTCGATCGCGAGCGCACGCGCCAGCGCGATGCGCTGGCGCTGGCCGCCGGAGAGCTGACTCGGATAGCGGTCGGCGAGCCAGTCGAGCTGCACGAGATCGAGCAGCTCCTTGACGCGCGCACGGATGGTCGCTTCGTCCTTGCGGATCGCACGCGGCTGCACGCGGAGTCCAAAGGCGACGTTCTCGAACACCGTCATATGGCGGAACAGCGCGTAGTGCTGGAATACGAATCCGACGTGCCGCTCGCGCGCGCCCTGCGCCAGCGCGTCCTCGCCGTTGAAAGACACCTCACCGGAATCGGGCCAGTCGAGGCCAGCGATGATCCGCAGCAGCGTTGTCTTGCCCGAGCCGGATGGACCGAGCAGCGCCAGCAGCTCGCCGTCATTGACCTTGAGGTCGACGCCGTCGAGGGCTGCGAAGCTGCCGAACTTCTTGACGAGATTCCTGACTTCAATGCTCACTTGCGTCATGTCCTTCGTCGAGGTGATTTTCGAGAACGGTTTTCGCGACCAGCGTGATCAGCGCCAGCATCGCGAGCAGCGAGGCGATCGCGAACGCCGCGACGAACTGGTATTCGTTGTAGAGAATCTCGACCAGCAGCGGCATCGTGTTGGTGTCGCCACGGATATGGCCGGAGACCACGGAGACCGCGCCGAACTCGCCCATCGCGCGCGCGTTGCAGAGCAGGACGCCGTAGAGCACGCCCCATTTGATGTTGGGCAGCGTGACGCGGAAGAAGGTCTGCAGGCCGGAGGCGCCGAGCGAGATCGCGGCCTCCTCCTCCTGCGTGCCCTGCTCCTGCATCAGCGGGATCAACGCACGCGCCACGAAGGGGAAGGTCACGAAGGTGGTCGCAAGCGCGATGCCGGGCACCGCGAACAGGATCTGGATATCATGATCGCGCAGCCAGCCGCCGAAATAGCCCTGCGCGCCGAACAGCAGCACGAACACGAGGCCCGAGATGACGGGGCTGACCGAGAACGGCAAATCGATCAGCGTGATCAGGAAGGTCTTGCCCGAAAATTCAAACTTTGCAATCGCCCAGGCCGCGACGAGGCCGAAGACAAGATTGAGGCCGACGGAAATTGCCGCAACCAACAGCGTCAACTTGATTGCGGACAGCGCCTCCGGGTCGGCCAGCGCGGCGAAATAAGCGAGGACTCCCTTCGAGAACGCCTGCGCGAACACCACGACCAGCGGCAGCACGACGAAGACAGAGAGAAAGGTCATCGCCAGCGCGATGATGACGATGCGGACCGCGCGCGGTTCGGTGCGCAGGTTATTCCGCGCGGCCGCCGCATGCGCGCGTGCCTTGGCGTCGGGGGCCGAGAGTGGGACGGAATCCGCGATCTGCATCGTCATGGCCCCGTCCTCACCGCACCGGAATCCGGCTCTGCGCCCAGCGCTGGAGCCGGTTGACGGCGAAGATAATGACGAAGGACACGACGAGCATGACCACCGCGATGGCGGTCGCATCAGCATAGCGGAACTCGGAGAGGCGGATCACGATCAGCAGCGGCGCGATCTCGGAGACGTTCGGCAGATTGCCGGCGATGAAGATCACCGAACCGTATTCGCCCACCGCGCGAGCGAAGGCGAGCGCGAGCCCGGTGAGCAGCGCCGGCCCGAGCGAGGGCAGGATCACGCGGATGATGGTGTGCCAGCGGCTCGCGCCAAGACTGCCCGCGGCCTCCTCTATCTCGGGGTCGAGATCCTGGAGCACCGGCTGCACCGTGCGCACCACGAAGGGTATGCCGATGAAGATCATGGCGACGAAAATGCCGACGGGCGTGAACGCCACCTTGATGCCGGCCGCCGCAAGTGGCGCGCCGAGCCAGCCCTTTTCGGCGAACAACGCGGTCAGCGCGACGCCGGCGACCGCCGTCGGCAGCGCAAAGGGCACGTCGACGACGGCGTCGAACAGCCGCCTTCCCGGGAAGCGGTAACGCACCAGCGCCCAGACGATGATGCTGCCCATCACGAGATTGACGCAGGCGGCCGCAAAGGCGAGTCCAAAGGACACGCGCAAGGCATTCAGGGTGCGGCGGCTGGAGAGGATGTTCCAGAACTGCTCGGGGCTCAGCTCAAGCGATTTCAGGAACAGGCCGGCGAGCGGAATCAGGATGATGATCGACAGCCAGGACAACGTCAGCCCCATGGTGAGACCGAAGCCCGGCAATGTCCGTCGTCGTGCTGCGATTGCGCTCACCAGGCCCCCTGTTTAAGCCCCGCCGACAGCGCCCGATCAGTTCTTGTAGATCTGATCGAAGACGCCGCCGTCGGCAAAATGTTCCCTCTGCGCCTTGGTCCAGCCGCCGAAAAGCTCGTCGATCGTGAACAGCTCGACCCTCGCGAAGGAGTTTTCGTGTTTCTTTGCGATCTCGGGATCGCGCGGACGATAGAAGTTGCGCGCCGCGATTTCCTGACCTTCCTTGGTATACCAATATTGCAGGTAGGCGTCGGCGGCGTTGCGGGTGCCTTTTTTATCGGCAACCTTGTCGATGATCGTGACCGGCGGTTCTGCCAGGATCGAGAGCGGCGGCGCCACGATCTCGAATTTCTCCGGACCGAATTCCTTGAGCGCCAGGTACGCCTCGTTCTCCCAGGCGAGCAGCACGTCGCCGACGCCGCGCTCGACGAAGGTCACGGTCGCGCCGCGCGCGCCGGTGTCGAGCACCGGCACCTGCTGATACAATTTGCCGATGAAGTCCTTGGCCTTATCGACCGAACCGTATTTCTTCTGCGCAAAGCCCCAGGCCGCCAGATAATTCCAGCGCGCGCCGCCTGACGTCTTCGGGTTCGGCGTGATCACGGCGACACCCGGCTTGAGCAGATCGTCCCAGTCCTTGATGCCCTTCGGATTGCCCTTGCGGACCAGGAACACGATGGTGGAGGTATAGGGCGACGAATTTTGCGGCAACCGCTTCTGCCAGTCGGCCGCCGTGAGGCCTTTGCCCGCGATGGCATCGATGTCGTAGGCGAGCGCAAGCGTCACCACGTCGGCCTGCAATCCGTCGATCACGGCGCGCGCCTGCGAACCGCTGCCGCCATGCGACTGCTTGATCTCGACGCTCTTGCCGGTTTCCTTCTGGTAGGCTGCCGCGAACGCCTTGTTGAACTCGACATAGAGCTCACGCGTCGGATCGTACGAGACGTTCAGCAGATTGATGTCGGCGGCGAGAGCCGAGCTTGCCAACAAGCCTGTCACGAGCAGTCCTGCTGCGAGCGGAACGATACGACGCATCATGTCCATCTCCATTCACATCAATGACATCGGCGTCATCGATGGCAGGCATAACTCGGGGCGAAACGCACTTAAGTCAACGGAACCGGATTTTCTTGTTCGTAGTCGGGCAGCGTAACTTTGCTACGAAATCTTCATCGTGTGGATGCCGCATTCCGTCTTGGCCCGGCCGCGCCAGCGGCCGGCACGCTCATCCTCTCCCTCAGTCGTTCTGCTCGTGCAAGGCATACACCCAACCGACAGAAATCCCGACGCAACCAGCGGATGACGCGGCAATTTGGCGCGGGCGAAAATCGCCTCGAGTTCCTCGCGCGAAACGTTGGCGAAGGGATTGAACTTCAACCGCGCGCCGTCGTCCTCGACCACCGGGATGTCGGCGCGCGAGTTACCCTGGAAGCGCTTGCGGCCGTTGAGCCATGCGTCGAACGGTTTCAGCGCCCGCGCCAGCGGCTCGACCTTGCGGATACGGCAGCAGGCGTCGGGATCGGAGAACCAGAGGTCGCGGTCGGGATCGTCGCGCGACAGCGTCTCCTCGGCGGGTTTGATCGAGCGGACGTCCTTCAGGCCCAGCGTCGCGATCAGCGTGTCGCGATAGGCCAGCGTCTCCTCGAACAGCCAGCCGGTGTCGAGAAAGATCACCGGGATCGCCGGATCGACGTCGGCCATGACCTTGAGCAGCGTCGCCGATTCCGTACCGAAGGACGACACCAACGCAAGCTTGTCGCGACCGACCGTCCTCAGCGCAGCGGCGATGATTTCGGCGGGCGAGGCATCGCGCAAGGCGCGATCGAGCTCCGCCGCCGAGGGCAGCGCAGAGACGGAGGCTGACGAAACTTGAGACGCGACTACGTTCACGTGCCGACTCCTTCGGAGTGACGCAGTTGCATGCGCCGGTGCAGCGCCGTGATGCGGCCGTCACCGGTGGGCTGGTAGAATACCGAGTAGCGCTTCGCGGTCTGCATGAAAGCTTCCGCGTCCGCCTGCTTCTTGACGTCGAAGGAATCGAAGCCGGCGCGCAGCATGAACACGAACTGGTCGCGCAGGATCTGGCCCGTCGCACGCAATTCGCCGCGGTAATTGTAGCGCTCGCGCAGCAGCCGCGCCTGGCTGTAGGCGCGTCCGTCGCGGAAGGTCGGGAACACCAGCGCGACGACGGCGATCTTGCCGAGATAGGGCACCAGCTCGGCGATGTCGCGATTGTTCGGCCAGATCACACCGACCTTGCCGGTCCGCTTGAGCAACGTATCCGCCTCGCCGACGAAGCGCTCCGCCGGCACCAGGATGTCGCCGCCCTCGGGCAGCGGCGTGTCGACGGCGAGCTTGACGAAGCTGTCGTCGGCGATCTTTCCGCCGTTAACGAGTGGCATAGACGCGCTCCTTGAAGGGTTCGACGCCAAGGCGCTTCACCGTGTCCATGAACAGCTCTTCGGGCCGCTCGCGCAGCGCCAGATAGGCTTCCACGATGTCCTCGACGACGTCGGCGACCTCGTCGAATTTGACGCCGGGGCCGATCAGATTGCCGAGTGCGGCACTCTCGTCGGCGCGCCCGCCGATGGTGATCTGGTAGACCTCCTCGCCGTTCTTCTCGACGCCGAGAATGCCGATGTGACCGACATGGTGATGGCCGCAGGCGTTGATGCAGCCGGAGATGTTGATGTGGAGACGGCCGATCAGATTGGCCAGCTCGTGATTGGCGAAGCGCCGCGTCAGCTCCTGCGCGATCGGGATCGAGCGCGCATTGGCCAGCGAGCAATAGTCGAGACCCGGGCAGGCGATGATGTCGGTGATCAGGTTGACGTTCGGCGTCGCCAAGCCGAGCTTGTCGAGCGCCTTCCACAGCGCCGGCAGGTCGCGCTTGGCGACATGCGGCAAAGCGAGGTTCTGCTCGTGGCCGACGCGGATCTCACCGAAGGAGTATTTGTCGGCGAGATCGGCCAGCGCATCCATCTGCTCGGCGGTGGCATCGCCCGGAGGCGCGCCGATCGGCTTCAGCGAGATCGTGACGATGGAATAGCCCTGGACCTTGTGCGGCGCGACCGAGTTCTTGCGCCATGCCTCGAAATCGGGATCGGCCGCGGCCTGGCGCAGCTCGTCCGGCATGTGCGGCAGCTTCTCGTAGGCGGGATAGGTGAAGCGCGAGCGGATGTCCTCGACCACCTCGTCGTCGATCTGGAGCGAAGAGTTGCGGATGTGCTGCCACTCCTCCTCGACCTCGCGCGAGAACTTCTCGATGCCCAATTCGTGCACCAGGATCTTGATGCGCGCCTTGTAGATGTTGTCGCGGCGGCCGTACTGGTTGTACACCCGCAGAATCGCCTCGATATAGCTGAGAATGTCGCGACCATGCACGAAGTGCTTGATGGTCTTGCCGATGAACGGCGTGCGCCCAAGCCCGCCGCCGACCAGCACCTCGAAGCCGGTCTCGCCCTTTTCGTTCTTGATCAGCTTCAGCCCGATGTCGTGGATCTTGATCGCGGCGCGGTCGTGGTCCGACGCAGTGATCGCGATCTTGAACTTGCGCGGCAGGAACGAGAATTCCGGATGCAGCGTGGTGTGCTGGCGGATCAGCTCCGACCAGATCCGGGGATCCTCGATCTCGCCGGGCGCGACGCCGGCCCACTGGTCCGAGGTGACGTTGCGCATGTTGTTGCCGGAGGTCTGCATCGCATGGATGCCGACCTCGGCGAGATCGGCCAGCGCATCCGGCAATTCGGCGAGCTTGATCCAGTTGAACTGGATGTTCTGCCGCGTGGTGAAATGGCCGTAGCCGCGGTCGTATTTGCGCGCCACGTGGGCGAGCGCCCGCAGCTGGTTCGACGCCAGCGTCCCGTAGGGGATCGCGACGCGGAACATGTAGGCGTGCAGTTGCAGATAGACGCCGTTCTGCAGCCGCAGGATCTTGAACTCGTCCTCGGTGAGCTCGCCGGAGAGGCGGCGCTTCACCTGGTCGCGGAATTCCGAGACGCGCTCGTTGACGAGCGTGCGGTCGATTTCGTCGTAAGCGTACATGAGAGAATGCCTTAAACCTGGACCGGCTGTCCGATGGTCACGCCGGTGCGGCGGATTTGTTCGCGCAGATTGCCGGGTTCGACCTTGCCGTCGGCGCCGACCTGTACCGGCGCGATATAGGGACCGATCGCGCCGACGTCATCGGCCACGGACTCCGCCAGCAACGCCTTCGCCTCGTCGGAGTTGCGCACGATCGCGGCTTCCGACAGGTCCGCGGACCAGCCCTTGGCGGCGGTGCGGTACACCACGATGCCGTCCCAGGTCCGATTGGCGGTCACGACCGAGGGGCCGGCGATCTTGATCTTTTTCTGTTCGAGCGGGGAGGTCATTCGGCTGCATCCAATAGGTCAGAGATGATTTGCTTTGGGGTTTGGCGGCGAAGCGAGCCGGCATGCCGGACCACATCGCCGATGATGAGAATGGCAGGCCCGCCATTGGTCCGTCGCACCAGTTCGGGCAGGTCGCGCAGCGTGCCGATCGCGCCTTGCGCATCGGGGCGCGTGACGCGGGCGAACACGCCGACCGGCGTCTCCGGCGAACGGCCCGCGGCCAACAGGCCGGCGCGTATAGCGGGCGCAGCCGTCATGCCCATATAGACCACGACGGTCATCCTGGCGTCGGTCAGCGTCGACCAGTCCACGACTTCCGCGTCGCGCGCCTTGTGCGCGGTGAGGAAGGTGATGCGGGTTGCTTCGTGACGAAAGGTGAGCGGCACCTCGAAATCGGCGGCGCCGCCGAGGCCTGCGGTAATGCCGGGAATGATCGAATAGGCAACGCCGGCAGCACGCAGCGCTTCGACTTCTTCGCCGCCCCGGCCGAACACGAAAGGATCGCCGCCCTTCAGCCGCACCACGCGCTGGCCGGATCGGGCGGCCTCGATCATGCGCTTGTTGATGGCGTCCTGCCCGATGCCGGGCTTGCCCACGCGGCGACCGACCGGCACGCGCGTGGTGTCACGGCGGATGCGGTCGAGAATTTCAGGCGAGACCAGTTCGTCGTGGAAGACGATATCGGCATCCTGGAGCGCGCGCAGCGCCTTAATGGTGAGCAGGTCCGGATCACCCGGACCGGCGCCGACCAGCGCGACCGAGCCTTCCGGCTTGTCGGAGCGCGCGAACGCGGATGGATCGGAGATCGCCTTGAGCGCAGCGTCCGCCTCGCCTTTGCGGCCGGCCAGAACGGCGGCACCGATCGGGCCGTCGATGACGCGCTCCCAGAAGCGGCGGCGCAGCGGAAACTCGGCAATACGTTCGTTGATGGATTTGCGGAAGCCGCCGATGAACTCGGCGAGTTCGCCGATGCGCGCCGGCAGCAGCGCCTCGATCTTCTCGCGCACGCGCCGTGCCACCACCGGCGACGTGCCGCCGGTGCCGACGGCGACCACGACATCGCCACGATCGACGATCGCCGGAAAGATGAAGCTGGAATGATCGAGATCGTCCATGACGTTGACGGGCAGGCCGAGCGCCTTGGCGCGGGCCGACATCGCCACGCCGACATCGCCTGCGCCGGCGCAAACGACGGCGATGATTCCCGAAAGATCGGCGGTGAGCGGATCGGCCGCCGCAATGTCGATACGCGCGGCGTCCTCGGAGCTCAGACCCAGGTCCTGATTGCCGTCGATCGCATGCACGCGAATGCGCGCACCGGCAGCGGCCAGCACGCGCAGCTTGGCGCGCAAAAGCTCACCCGCGCCGATGAGGACCACCGGACCGGCCTTGAGATCGAGGAACACGGGCAAGAACCGCATACGATACTCGCTTACCCCACATCCAGGGTTGACTGGAATTATTTTCTATATATGTGTCGTTTCTAGCGCGCAAAGAGAAAATTTTTTCTTCTCTTCTGCACCGCAACTATAGAATTTTCGCCTTCAAACGCAAAGTGGCAGAGATGCATCTTCTCAAGGACAATTCCACTGCTGACGGGCTGGGCAGCCCGGCCGCGGCCGAGCGCGCGCGCACGCAAGAATTTTCTGCTGATCTTGCCCCGAGCATGGACCATCTCGACCAGCTCGAGGCCCAGAGCATCTACATCTTCCGCGAAGCCTTCGGCCGCCTCAAGAAGATCGCCCTGCTATGGTCGCTCGGCAAGGACTCCAACGTCATGATCTGGCTGGCGCGCAAGGCGTTCTTCGGCCGTCTGCCGTTTCCGGCCCTCCATGTCGACACCGGCAAGAAGTTTCCGGAGATGTATCGCTTCCGCGATCACTACGGCAAGGAATGGGATCTCGATCTGCGTGTCGAGCCCTGCCCGCCGATTGATGCCGTCGACCCAACGCTGCCGCCGGCTGCCCGTTCCGCCGCGCGCAAGACCGAAGGCCTCAAAATGGCGCTCGCAAAATACGGTTTTGACGGCCTGATCGCCGGCATCCGCCGCGACGAGGAGGCGACGCGCGCCAAGGAGCGCGTGTTCTCGCCGCGCGGGCTCGAAGGCAATTGGGACGTGCGCGACCAGCCGCCGGAATTCTGGGATCACTTCAACGCATCGCCGCCGCAGGGCGCGCATCTGCGCATCCATCCGATCCTGCATTGGACCGAGTCCGATATCTGGGCCTACACCAAGCGCGAGAACATCCCGATCATTCCGCTGTATCTGTCGCAAAACGGCAAGCGCTATCGCTCGCTGGGCGATCAGGACATCACCAATCCGGTCGCCTCAAACGCGTCAAATATCGACGAGATCCTGATCGAGCTCGAGCAGACCAAGGTGCCGGAACGTTCCGGCCGCGCGCTCGACCACGAGACCGAGGACGCTTTCGAGCGCCTGCGTGTCGCCGGCTATCTCTGATCAAGGACGCGAGCGTCGTATGAACATGATCGTCACCCCCGCTTCGCCTGCCACTCCGAACGGCACCACGCGTCCGCAGGTCCGCATCGTCATCGTCGGCCATGTCGACCACGGCAAGTCGACGCTGGTCGGCCGCCTGCTGCACGAGACCGGCAGCCTGCCCGACGGCAAGCTCGACATGCTCAAGGCCGTCAGCGCGCGGCGCGGCATGCCGTTCGAATGGTCGTTCCTGCTTGACGCGCTCCAGACCGAGCGTGACCAGGGCATTACCATCGACACCACGCAGATCCGCTTCCGCACCAATTCGCGCGACATCGTGCTGATCGACGCACCCGGCCACGCCGAATTCCTGCGTAACATGATCACCGGCGCCTCGCAGGCCGACGGCGCGGTGCTGATCATCGACGCGCTCGAAGGCGTGCGCGACCAAACAAGGCGGCACGGCTATCTCCTGCATCTGCTCGGCGTGAAGCAGGTCGCGGTCGTCGTCAACAAGATGGACCGCGTCGACTTCTCCGCCGAGCGCTTCAAGGACATCAGCGACGAGATCTCGGCGCATCTGCAAGGCCTCGGCGTGAAGCCCACGGCCGTGATCCCGATTTCCGCTCGCGACGGCGACGGCGTCGCCGAGCGCACCGACCGCATCGGCTGGTACAAGGGTCCGACAGTGGTCGAGGCGCTTGACAGGCTCGAACCGGCGCGGCCGCTGGAAGCGCTGGCGCTGCGCCTGCCGGTGCAGGCGATCTACAAATTCGACGACCGCCGCATCGTCGCGGGCCGGATCGAATCCGGTAGCCTCATCGCCGGCGACGAAATCGTGATCATGCCGGCCGGCAAGATCGCCAGGATCAAGACGGTCGAGAGCTGGCCGGTGACGCCGGTCACGGGCCGCCAGGGTGCGGGCCGCTCGGTCGGCATCACGCTCGACCGCGAGCTGTTCCTCGAGCGTGGCGATATCATCGCGCATACCAACAGCGCGCCGCGCGAGACGCGGCGGCTGCGCGCGCGGATCTTCTGGCTGCACGACAAGCCGCTGGCCAAGGGCGACCAGCTCCTGGTTCGCTGCGGACCGAAGGAAAGCCGCGCCACCGTCGTCGCAATCGAGAAGGCGGTCGATCCCGGCGAGCTGTCGAGCGTCGAGAACAAGGCAATCGGCCGCAACCATGTCGGCGAGATCGACATTTCCCTTTCGAATCCGATTGCAACCGATCCCTACACCGAGAATCCCCGCACCGGCCGTCTCGTGATCGAGGTGTCCGGGCGCATCGCCGGGGGCGGTCTCGTGCTGTCGGTCGATGCCGGCCAGCGCGCCGTGCCCGTCGACATCGTGCCGGTGGAATCCGCGCTGCGCCCCGACGAACGCTCCGCGCGCTATCGTCACAACGGCGCCGTGGTCTGGCTCACCGGCCTCCCCGCTTCCGGCAAGTCGACTCTCGCAAAAGCGCTGGAGCGGCGGCTGTTCAGCAATGGTGGCTCGCCGATCCTGCTCGACGGCGATACGCTGCGCGCCGGACTCAACAGCGATCTCGGCTTTTCGACCGCCGATCGCAGCGAGAACATCCGCCGCCTCGCCGAAGTCGCGACGCATCTCGCCCGCAACGGCCACATCGCCATTGTCGCCGCCGTCTCGCCCGCCCGCGAGGACCGCGCCACCGCGCGCCGCATCGCCGACACTTCGTTCCGCGAGATTCACGTCGCGACGCCGGCGGAAATTTGCGAGGAGCGCGACCCCAAGGGCCACTACAAGAAGGCCCGCGCCGGCACGCTCGCGTCGTTCACCGGCATCCTCAACGACTACGAGACGCCGCAAGCCGCTGAGCTCGTGATCGACACCTCGACGCGGACGGTCGCCGAGGCGGCGGACGAGATCGAACAGATGCTCAAGACGACCGGCGTGCTGTTCGACGAAGTCGTGGACCTCGCCGCGAATATTTGAAGCCGGGCTGCTGCCCCGCTGTCGTCGCCCGGCTTGACCGGGCGACCCAGTATTCCACGGAGAGCAGTGATTCAGCCGAGAGGCCGCGGCGTACTGGATTCCCCGCCTTCGCGGGGAATGAGACCGTGCGTCGGCCGCCCACCTCGCCTTGACATTTTGACAACTTTTGGGGGCCTTCTCACGGCCCCGATTTTGGGGCTAATAAGACCCCGAAAGCCGCTCCTTGGAGCGCATTTTGCTGCTGTCGGGTCAAAAGCAGCCAAAAACAGCCATTTCCAACGAGAAAGCCCATCATGAAACGCGTCGACGCCCACGGATTGAAGATTGCTCCCGTCCTGTTCGATTTCATCGCCAAGGAAGCGGCCCCGAAGACGGGAATCGCACCGGATGCGTTCTGGGCCGGGCTCGCCGCCATCATCAAGGAGCTGGGGCCGAAGAACCGCGCGCTGCTGGCGGAGCGCGACACGCTGCAGGCCAAGATCGACGACTGGCACCGCGCCAACAAGGGCAAGGCGTTCGACCTCAGCGCCTATACCGCCTTCCTGAAGGAGATCGGCTATCTCGTCCCGGAGCCGGCGACGCAGAAGGTCGAGACCGCCAACGTGGACGAAGAGATCGGCACGATCTGCGGCCCGCAGCTGGTCGTGCCCCTGACCAACGCACGCTACGCGCTGAATGCGGCGAATGCGCGCTGGGGGTCGCTCTATGACGCCTTCTACGGCACCGACGCGATCCCGCACGACCCGTCCGAGAGCGGCAAGGGCTACAACAAGGCGCGCGGCGACAAGGTCATCGCAAAAGCGAAAGCCTTCCTCGATGCCGCCGTGCCGTTGGCGACCGGCAGTCACACCGACGTCACCGCCTATAGCGTGGTCGCAGGCCAGCTCGCGGTGAAGCTCAAGAGTGGCAACGCCACCGCGCTGAAGAACGCCGCGCAATTCGCAGGCTTCCAGGGCGATGCGGCCGCACCGAGCGCGGTGCTGCTCGCCAACAACGGCCTGCATGTCGAGGTGAAGATCGACCGTACCAGCGCGATCGGCAAGGACGATCCGGCCGGCGTCGCGGACATGGTCATGGAGTCCGCGGTCTCCACGATTCTCGACATGGAGGACTCGGTCGCGGCGGTCGATGCCGAGGACAAGGTGCTGGTCTATCGCAACACGCTCGGCCTGATGAACGGCACGCTGTCGGCCGATTTCGAGAAGGGCGGCAAGACGCTGACGCGCTCGCTCAATGCCGACCGCAGCTACAAGACGCCTGACGGCAAGGGCGAGATCAAGCTGCACGGCCGCAGCCTGCTCCTGATGCGCAATTGCGGTCACCACATGTTCACCGACGCGGTGCTGGACGACAAGGGCGAGGAAATTCCGGAAGGCCTGCTCGACGCCGCCGTCTCCGGGCTTCTTGCCGTGCATGATCTGAAAGGCAACTCCAAGGTCAAGAACAGCCGCACCGGCTCGGCCTATATCGTCAAGCCGAAGATGCACGGCCCCGATGAGGTGTCGCTGACCTGCGAGATCTTCGACCGCGTCGAGAAGATGCTGTCGCTGCCCGAGAACACGCTCAAGGTCGGCATCATGGACGAGGAGCGGCGCACCACCGTCAACCTCAAGGCCTGCATCCAGCGCGCCTCCAAGCGCATCATGTTCATCAACACCGGCTTCCTCGACCGCACCGGCGACGAGATCCACACCTCGATGGAAGCGGGCCCGATGATCCGCAAGAACGAGATGAAGGCGCAGCCCTGGATCAAGTCCTATGAGGACTGGAACGTCGACATGGGCCTGACCTGTGGCCTGCCCGGCCATGCCCAGATCGGCAAGGGCATGTGGGCCGCGCCCGACAAGATGGCGGACATGCTGCAACAGAAGCTCGCCCATCCGCAGGCCGGCGCCACCACCGCCTGGGTGCCCTCGCCGACGGCGGCGACGCTGCACGCGCTGCACTACCACCAGGTCAACGTCACCGCGCGCCAGCAGGAGCTCACCAAGGGCGGCCCACGCGCGAAGCTCGAAGACATCCTCACCATCCCGGTGTCGAAATCGAACTGGGCACCCGACGACGTCAAGCAGGAGATCGACAACAACTGCCAGGGCATTCTGGGCTATGTCGTGCGCTGGATCGACCAGGGCGTCGGCTGCTCCAAGGTGCCTGACATCCACGACGTCGGCCTGATGGAAGACCGTGCCACCTTGCGCATCTCCAGCCAGCACCTCGCCAACTGGCTGCACCAGGGCGTTATCACCGAGGCGCAGGTGATGGAATCGCTCAAGCGTATGGCGGTCGTCGTCGACAAGCAGAATGCGGGCGATCCCATCTACAAGCCGATGGCGCCCGCCTTCGACGGCACAGCCTTTAAGGCGGCTAGCGACCTCATCTTCAAGGGCCGCGAGCAGCCGAACGGCTACACCGAATACATCCTCACTGCCCGCCGCCGCGAGGCCAAAGCGGCGGGGTAGGCCCGAATAGCGAGCACCAAAAGCCCCGGCTCACGCCGGGGCTTTTTTGTTGGAGCAGTAGCCGGATGGAGCGAAGTGTAATCCGGGGCCGCTATGGCTTGGGGCAAAGACCCGGATTGCGCTGCGATCCGTCCGGGCTACGAAAGCCCGGCTAGAACACTGCCAGATATTTCAGCAGCGACACGATCCCGATGATGATGACGACGACGCGCGCGATCTGCTTGGCGCGGCCGTCCATCGGCAGCATGTTGATGAGGTAAAGCACGAGAATGACGACGAGAAAGGTGACGAGTACGCCGACCAGCATCGCTAGGACCCCCCTTTAGGCAAAATTGCTGACAGTCTGCTAACGCGTAACTCCCGGCTTGGTTCCATCGACGCAACCCTCTGCAACTTCTAGTAAATACGTACTTCTACCGTCAGCCGGCCTGCCTAAAACTTTACCCTTTTCCTTTCAGATGCAGTCACCGTTTGGGCCCCTGAGCCACAAACGGCATGCGATTGCCTGGTCTTGCGTGCGCCCACTTTTCCGATGTTGCCGGGGCGACTTCACGAGTTTTGTAATGGGAATTGGGGGACTTCGATGCTGAATCGTCTGACCGTGTCCGCGCTGCTGAAGGCGGTGATCGCGATCACGTCGGTCTGCGTGGTGATCGCACTCTCGCTCACCGCCTACGAGTCCTGGGATCGACTGAAGACCGCGAACCGCATCTCGCAGATCGCCGACACGTCCGCCGATCTGTTCAAGGCGATGCACAATCTGCGCACCGATCGCTCGACCACGGTCCGCCTCCTGAACGCGACCGAGCCGATGGACGGCGAGATCGAGAAATATCTGCGCGCCCTGCGCGATGCCCAAATGCCCGCGATGGCACGCGCGCTCGAGCTGCTGCCGACGATGGACTTTCCGCAATCGGGTACGCTGGTGCCGGAACTCGCGCGCCTCTACAAGCTGCTGATCGAGGAGCAGAAGCAGTTCTGGGAGGATGTGGCCAAGCCGAAGGACCAGCGCCGCGCCGGCCTGCCCAAGGAATACATGGAGACGACGCAGGGCCTGCTCGACACGCTCGACAAGCTCTCGAACACGTTGGCCGCGACCGTCAATCACCTGGACGCCGCGATCGACCAGCTCCTGTCGATCAAGCAGAACGCCTGGCTGCTCCGCAACACCGCAGGCGAGGCGTCGCTGATCGTCTCGACCGGGCTTGCCGCCGGCAAGATCACGCCGGAAGGCCGCTACGCCTATACCCAGCATGTCGGCGGCACGAGCGCGATGTGGAAGGCGCTGGAATTGTCGACCTCCGGCATGCAGTTGCCGGCGGGGCTCGCCTCCGCGATGGCCTCTGCAAAATCCTCCTATTTCGAGCCCCAATATCTGGCCTTGCGCGACCGTCTCGCGGACGCGCTGGTCAAGGGTGAGAAGCCCGAGATGACGGCGAACCAATGGAGCCCGCTCACGGTCGGCCGCATGGCGAGCGCGGTCGCAGTGGCAGAAGGTGCACTCGATGCTGCCAGGATCCACACGCAGGAGCAGCGCGGCGCCGCGGAGCGCGCACTGATCGTGCAGCTGACGCTGCTGGCGCTCGCCGTGGGGCTTGCCGTCGGCGCAATCATGCTGGTCAGCCGCCGCGTCATCACTCCGCTCAACACCATCCGCGACGCCATGCTGAAGGTTGCTGGCGGCGACCTTGCCGTCGACAGCGGCTATCTCGATCGCAACGACGAGATCGGCGCGCTTGCCGGCGCGCTGGAGACCTTCAAACAGCAGGCCAACGAAAAGCTCACGATCGAGGCGCAGGAGCGCGAACGCAATGCGGGCGCCTCGGCGCGCCAGCGCGCGGTCGAGACCTATGTCGGCGAGTTCGAGGGCGCGGTGCGCAAGACGCTCGGCGAATTGAGCGAGGCCTCCGGCGAGATGCGCAAGACCTCGGGCGATCTCTCCGCGGTGTCGCGGCAGACCAACGACCGCGTGCAGGTCGCCGGCAAGGCTTCCAATGACGCCTCCATGAGCGTCGACAGCGTCGCCGCCGCCGCGGAAGAGCTCAGCGCCTCGATCAACGACATCAGCCAGCAGGCCGCGCATGCCGCAGGCATCGCCAGCCGCGCCGTGGCCCAGGCGCGCGACACCGACGGCACGGTGCAGGGACTTCAGAAGTCGGCGGGCCGCATCGGCGAGGTCGTCGGCCTGATCAACACCATTGCGCAACAGACCAATTTGCTCGCGCTCAACGCCACGATCGAGGCCGCCCGGGCCGGCGAAGCCGGGCGCGGCTTTGCCGTGGTCGCCTCCGAGGTGAAGTCGCTGGCGAGCCAGACGGCCAAGGCAACCGAGGAGATCTCCGAGCAGATCGCCGACATCCAGAAGGTCGCGGCCGATGCCATCAGCGCGATCCAGACCATCGGCGGCATCATCGGCGAAGTGAACGAGGTCGCGACCGCGATCGCCGCCGCCGTGCAGGAGCAGGGAGCGGCCACGCAAGAGATCACCCGCAGCACCCAGTTTGCGGCGCAGGGCACCAAGAATGTCTCGGACAACATCACTGGCGTCAAATCCGATGCGGACGCTGCGGCCGCTGCCGCCGACAACGTGAAGCACGCCTCCGAGATGCTGGAGAGCCAGAGCCGCCAGCTCGGCCATGAGGTCAGCGACTTCCTCGGCAAGATCCGCGCGGCATAGCGTAGGCCGTTAAAGAGAGAGCCGCGCCCACCCCCTCGGTGTCGTCCTGGCTTTTGCCAAGACGACGTTGAGGGCTACTCCTTCGCCACCACCGGCACCTGGCGGAATCTTGCGCGCACCGAATCCGGCAATGGGGAGAAATTCATCGCGACACCGCGGCGGTCGTTGGCATTGCGGCTGGCGACCACCAAGCCGTCGGCGCCCGCGACGATGTCGCCCTTGCGCAAGGTGGGATCGTCGTCGACCTTGACCTGAGCGAGCCCGACCGGATCTTTGCCGTTGCAGGTGCAGCCTGCGACAATCTCATTGCGATAGCGGAACGCGTTGGGCAGGTCGGAATAGGATTTCCCCTTGTCCGTCGTGGCGTCGTCGATGTTGCCGCCATAGACCAGTGAGGTCTCCGAGGCCGGACAGAAGCTCTTGCAGGATTGCGCCTTGCTCTCGGAATCGTTTCCCTGCGCCGGGAAATAACGTCCGTCGCAGCCACGCACGCAATAGGCCGTGCCGCCGCCATAGGAGGCCCGCTGGCGCGGCGTGTCGTAGCGCGGCGTGTCATCGGTCTGGAACGGCATGCGAATCTCGGGCGCCGGCCGCCCGCGGAAGCCGCCGAACAGCGCCGAGAAAAAATCCTCCGCATGGGCCGATGGGGTCAGCGCGAGGCCGAAGGAGGCAATAGCGACGAATGCCGCCGCGCCACCGGCGAGTTTGCCGATCGAACGTCTCTTCATGTGACCTCACTCGACCCTTAGTTCACGGCCGAATTCGAAATGTTCAGCGCCTGACGGCCCGAGGGCAGCGCCGTCACGGCCGGACGCTTGCGCACGGAATCGCTGCCTTTGGCCATCAGCGGCGCGTTCTTCGGCAGCACGACGACCTTGGCGCCGACATTGACGCGGCCGAACAGGTCGGTGACGTCCTCGTTGGTCATGCGGATGCAGCCGGACGAGACGAACTTGCCGATGGTGGTGGGATCGTTGGTGCCATGGATGCGGTATTCGCTCGACCCGAGATACATCGCACGTGCGCCGAGCGGATTGCCGGGGCCGCCTGCGACGAAGCGGGGTAGATAGGGTTGGCGCGCGATCATCTCAGCCGGCGGATGCCAATCCGGCCATTCCGCCTTGCGGCTGACGCTCTGCACGCCCGACCAAGTAAAACCCTCGCGCCCGACACCGACGCCATAACGAATGGCGCGCCCCTGGCCGAGAACGTAATAGAGATAAGTATTGTTGGTATCGATGACGATGGTACCGGCCGGCTCGCTGCGGTCGAAGCTGACAATCTGCTTGCGCAGGCGATCGGGCAGCGCGGCATCCTCGTCGGAGGCCTGCGCGTTCGGGCTTGCATAGCCTTGGTTTGCATAACCCTGCGAATAGCCCTGGTCCTGCGGGTAAGCCTGATCCTGCGGATAGGTGTAGCCCAGCGTCTGTGCGCTTGCGGCGCCGAACGGCACTGCCAGCAAAACGGTTGCGAACGCGAAAGCGGTGATGCGGCGCGGCGATAAGCGGCGTCGGACTGCAGAGAACTTCGTCATGTGCTGCCCCGTTGGATGCCTGCATCAGGGTGATGCGCTGGTTCGTTCAACGCGGTCCAACCGCGACAAGTTCCGCGGCGGGATGCAGCAGCGGCGTCACAGTCAAGCGAGCGCTTCTTCACGAGGCCGCGATGGAACCCGCAGGGCGCTTGGACGTTCTCTCCTGGTCGTGGGCGCGCGGACCGAAGACTCCGTGCCGGAGAGGTATTGTGCGCGTCCTTCCCAGTGAACGTATGACTTCCGGCAGTGGCGAAGGCACTCCGCTTCCCGAGAGCCACGGCGAACTTCCGCCGGTGATCCGCCGCACCGAGCTCGTCGCCTTCTCGCTCGCCGGACTGCTCCTCATCGCAATCGTCGCGGTGCTCTATGTCGGAAAGGCGTTCTTCCTGCCGGTCGCGATGGCGTTCGTCACCGGCACGATGCTTTCACCTGCAGCGACCTTCCTGGAGAAACGGAAAGTGCCGCGGAGCCTCGCCGCCGCACTGATCGTGTTCGCGGTGACCGCCGTAGTCGGCTTCATCGTCGCGCTGATCGCCTCGCCAGCGATGGAATGGAGCTCGCGCCTGCCCGAACTCGGCGCGCAGTTGAAAGACAAGGTCCACGTGTTCGACCGGCCGCTGGCGCTGTGGCGGGAGCTGCAGATGATGCTCGGCGGCTCGGAGGGATTGCCAAGTTTCCAGTTGCCGAAATTCGATTGGGTGCAGCCGACGATCGAATTCCTGTCACCGACCTTTACCGAATTCCTGCTGTTCTTCGTCACCCTGATCCTGTTCATCGCCAGCTGGCGGGACCTGCGACGGGCGATGATCATGACCTTCAGCGATCATGAGGCACGGCTGCGCACGCTTCGCATCCTCAACGAGATCGAGGTCCATCTCGGCAACTATCTTTTGACCGTGACCCTCATCAATGTCGGCGTCGGCGTCGCCGCCGGCATCGTCTGCGCGCTCACCGGAATGCCCAATCCGGCTGGCCTCGGCGCGCTGGCGGCCACCCTCAATTTCATTCCGATCATCGGACCGGTCGCCATGTTCGCCATTCTGGTCGTGGTGGGACTGGTCACCTTCCCGACCGTCAGCGGCGGCCTGATGGCGGCGCTCGCCTTCGGCGGCATCACCTTCCTGGAGGGACATTTCGTCACGCCGACCATCATCGGCCGACGGCTGGCGCTCAATGCGCTGGCGGTGCTGCTGGCGCTGGCGTTCTGGACCTGGCTGTGGGGTCCGATGGGCGCGTTCCTGTCGTCGCCGCTGCTGATCGTCGCCCTGATCCTGAAGGAGCATCTGTTGCCGCAGGATTCGCCGCAGCTCCCGCAGGACTGACCGGTTTCCGTGAACGGAACTTACCCGACGACGAAACGTTTCCCGGCTGTCTCACAGTCAACAGCTCGGAGCCCCTGATGTCCACCACCAATGCCGAAGCCGGGATGAGAGACTGGACCGACAAAGCCACCAGAGAACGCCTCGAGAAGGATGTAGCAGCCGTGAAAAGCGATATCGCCGCCCTCACCGATCAGATCACCGACGCGCTCAATACTTTTGCCAACTCCTCCGGCAAGCAAGCCCGCCGCGGCTATAGCCAAGCGCGCGAAAACGTGGATTCCGCGATCGACGACATGTCGGAGCGCGGCAGCGCGATGTTGGGCGCGGCACAGGATGCCTATGGCTCGATCGAGGAGTCACTGGAGGACGCGATCGCCCAGCGGCCGCTCGCGACCGTCGGGCTCGCGCTCGGCATCGGCTTCCTGATCGGCGCAGCCTGGCGCCGCTGAGGTCGCGAACGGGTATCGAGACGGTGGCGCAGCGGCGCCGCCGGTGCCGACTTGTGGGGATCTGAGGAGCAAGGCCATGTTTCAGCGCATCATCGACGGGATCAGCGCATCCACCGGCACCACTGTGCGGCTGACCTCGCTGGCAGCGGGCGCGGCGTTCGCACTCTTCATCACCACATGTTTCCTGTGCGCGGCGGCGTTCATTTCGGTGCTCAACAAGTATGGTCCGGTGCAGGCCTGCCTCGCCGGTGCAGGCATTTTCTTTCTGCTGACCCTCACCGCAGCGGTGAGCTATTGGGTCTACAAACGACAGCTGCGCAAGCAAGCTCATATCGCAGCCGAGCGCGCCACGAAGTCGGCGGCCTCGAGCATGCTGGCGGACCCCATGCTGCTCGCCACCGGTCTTCAGATCGTTCGCGCCATCGGAATCAAGCGGCTGGTGCCGATCCTGGCGATCGGTGGCGTCGCGCTTGGAATCATGGCGAGCCGCGCCGGCGTACCAGACGAGGCCTCGGCTGAGCCTGCCGAGTAAGCAGCTACCGGGTTAGAAAATTTCGCCAGAAGTCCCGCGAACGCATCATCGAATCGGCGCAGGCGGCCCCGCGCCGATTTTGCCCCGTTTGCCTGCGCCATCACGCAAACGCTACTCGGATAGGCAGACGGTTGCCGCTAAAAGCAGCGCCCCTGATTCCAAAAGCCATTTTTTCGATGAAACCGTCCGTCCAGGCGAACCTCGCCGCATTCCATCACGACCCCCGGCTCTATTTGACGCTCGGCATCGCCAACTGGTCGGTTTTCGTCGACCATATCCCGAACAACGTCGTCAATTTGCTGACACTGCGAAACTTCGGCTTCAGCGGCGCCGCAGACCTGTTCGTGTTCGTGGCCGGCTATGGCATGGCCATCATTCACGGCAAGATCGCCCTGGAGCGCGGTTACGTCGTCGCGGCGACGCGCATCTTCCAGCGCATGTGGCGGCTCTACGCGGCCTATGTCGTCCTGTTCGTGATCTACATCGATGCCATCGCCTATGTCGCCTCGCAATCGATGGCGCCTGAGATCATCAACGAATACAACATCTCGGGCATCATCGAGCATCCGCTGCGCATCCTGGTACGCGGACTGGTGCTTCAGGAAGAGCCGCTGAACCTAGATCTTCTTCAACTGATGATCCCGCTGATGGCCCTCCTTCCACTCGCGCTGTGGGGGCTGTTGCGGCGTCCGAACCTGACGCTGGGGGCGTCGGTCGCGCTGTACGTTGCGGCGCGCTGGTTCGACTGGAATTTCCGGGTCTATCCGGACCAGGAGTGGACCTTCAACCCGTTCTGCTGGCAGATGCTGATGGTGCTGGGCGGCTGGTTTGCCGTGACCGGCACGTCGGGCCGCGCGCTGCACGGCCTGTCCTGGCTGCGCGTGCTCGCAGGCGCCTATCTCGTAGTCGCGATGGCAATCACGCTGATGCGCCACTCGCCGACGCTAGCGGCCTATTTGCCGGATATCGTGCTCAACACCATCACGCCGACCGACAAGGAAGACCTCGCCCCCTATCGCGTGGTCCACTTTCTCGCGCTCGCTTTCCTCGCGACATATCTCGTCCCAGCCGATCATCCCGGGCTGCGACTGAAGCCGCTTCAGGCGGTGATCAGATGCGGCGAGGAATGGCTCGCGGTGTTCTGCGTCGGCGTGTTCCTGTCCTTTGCCGGCCATCTCATCCTGATCACCGGCGCCAATCTGGTGGTGATGCAGATTGCCGTGAGCCTGGCCGGCTTCGCGGCGATGGCCGCGGTCGCATATTACATCGGCTGGTCGAAGCGGCAGGACCTGCCCGCGGCCTTGCGGCAGCAGGCCTAACCCGGCACCTTCCGATTCCCCTAGGCCTGCCATCGCGGCTGGGCTAAGCGGAGCGGCAGCGGATTGCGCGAGGAGGCCGGGCGTGGCGATGGCGAATGGCGGGGGTGGGGGAGCCGACAGCGCGCCCCGGCGCGGCCGGCCAAGGTCGATCGAGACCACCAACGCCATTCTCCAAAGCGCCTATGCGCTGATGGCCACCACCGGCCTTGCCGCCACCACCATCGACGCGATCGCGCGCCACTCCAGCGTCTCCAAGATGACGATCTACAAATGGTGGCCGTCCCGCGAAGCCTTGCTGATCGACGGCTTCCTTCACCATGCCGCGCAGATGCTGCCGCTGCCGCCTGCAAGCTCGGGCAGCCCCGCCGCGCGCGCACGCCGCCATGCCGCGGCCTATGCCGAAGCGCTCCAGGGCGAGTTCGGCAAGGTCCAACTCGCCGTCATCTCCGAATGCATCTCCAAGACCGGCTCGGCCGAGCTGTTCTACGCCCGCTATCTGCAATTCCGCCGCGACGCGCTGGTCGAGATGATCGCCGCGGGCCAGAACGACGGCAGCATTCTGGCGGAAGCACCGCCCCAGGATCTCTACGACGCCATCTATGGCAGCCTGTTCTACCGCTACGTCTTCGGCATCGCGCCGATCACGCCGGCCTACGCGCGCAATCTGGTTGACCTCGTGCTGCGGCCGAACAGCTAACCTGGAATCACCGCACCGGCCGGATCGGTGCTGAAAGCTTGTCGGTGCGGTCGCGCTCGGTCATGTCCTCGACCGTCTCCATCGGCGCGGTCAGCTCGTAGACATAGGAGACGTCGGTGAAATAGCGCTTGGCGGTGCCGCCGAGCGCCTCCGGCGCGACGCGGTCGAGCAGGATCAGGCCGAAATCGGAATCGGGGCGGCGCGTCGCTTCGCTGGTGTTGAATTCCTCCCAACGAAAATAGAAGACCTCGCCCGCGCCCTCGTTCGTCACCGTCCAATTGGCCGTGATGTGCGGATGCTTGCCGACCAGCGACAGGCCCTCGTCGGAGTGCGAGGCGAGCTCGAAGAACAGCAGCGACAGGCTCTGCGCCGCGCGCGCGCTGACTGCGATATCAGGGCCGGTGACGGCGATGCGGTCGGCATGCGGGATGGCGCGCGCCTCGAACAGGCCCTTCAGCTTGACGCCCTGCCATTGGCTCTCGCTGAGCAGCGAGACGACGTTGGACATGGCGTGGATGCGGCCGATCAGGAGCTCGCGCGCAACATCGATGTCGGAGCCATGGCGCAGCGTACGGGTCACGATCGATTGGATCACCGCCAGGATGTTCTTGACCCGATGGTTGAGCTCGTCGATCACGGCCGTCAACCGACGCTCGAAGCCGATTCTGACCTGGATTTCCCGGCTGAGCCGCAAATTGTTGTAGGCGACATAGCCGAACAGGCCGCATACCATCGCGGTGATCGCAAAGCCGATCGCCGCCACGATGATCGCAGTCTGCTCGGCGCGACGCGCCGAATTGGTTTTGGCGTAATAGCCGAGCTGCCAGTCGCGCCCGCCGAAGCTCACCGTGCGCGTCGCCGACGGCGCCGGCCCATCGGCTGCCGTCGGGCGGGCCGAGACCACGCCTTGATCGTTGGCGACGAGCTCACCACCCTCCCGGCGCGGATCCTTCAGCGCGACCGCGAACAACGACATGTCGTCGTTGGTCAGCATCAGGGAAGAGAGCTCGTAGGAAAATGTGATGAAGCCCGCCGGTTCCGTCGCGCCCTCGGGGATGACCGGAGCCGCCACAATGATGCCGATCGACCCGTCGCCACGCAGGAGCGCAACCGGTTCTGAGGCAACCGACCTCTTCTCCACTCTGGCGCGCGTCAGCATGGCGCTGCGCACCTGGTCCTGGTCGTAACTGCGGCCAGGCAGCCCCTTGGTCTCGTTGCTGCGCGGCTCGAGATCCAGCAGCACGTCGATCGGCTGGGTGACACCTGCCGGATCGATCGGCTTGTCGTCATAGGTGCGGATTCGCGGATTGGGGAAGCCGGCGCTCGCGATGGCGGCTTGCGCTGCGGCAAGCTCGTTCGGCTTCAGGCGGGCGACCCAGCCCGCCACCACGAAGTCGGTCTTGAAGGCGTAGATGGCCGAGCGTAGCGGCTCGAGCATGTTGGGCTTGAGCACCGACGGCGCCCGGAACAGGCCGGAGGCAACCCGCGCGAGCAGCTCGCGCTCGGTGAGCCGGTCCTGGACCAGGCTTGCATGGACGTCGATCGCGCGCGCCAGCGCGATCCGGTCCAGCGCCAGCTCCTGGTCGTGGACGCGATAAGCCGCAAGCCCGGAGAGCAGGGCTCCGAGAAGAGCAATGAAGCCGATGATGAAACCCAGCCTGACCACGCGACTACTCAGGCGAAAGCAGGAGGTCGGCAATAAACACGGAGCATATGGACGCCGCTCGAACGGGCACGTGCCGAAACAGGGTGAACCCCAATGGCCGAGATAATGGAGGAGGAGGCATCGATACGCAACTTGGGTCGCCTGAGAAGCTTAAAGCCGCCCGGCCGATGGTCGGGCCGGGATGGATTTGCTCCGGGCACCGGAGGTAATCAATTGCCGTGACCGAAATTTGTTCCGCGGACACGGCTCTGCCGATGGCGTTAACGGGGGAAACGCCTGCGTTAGGTCGTCGCGCAGGTCAGCCGGCCCGTTTCAAGCCGCCTTTGGCCTCGATGAAGCCGATGATGCGGTCCAGCCCCTGGCTTTTCTTCAGGTTGGTCATGACGAACGGCCGCGCGCCGCGCATGCGCCTGGCGTCCGTCTCCATCTTTTCCAGGGAGGCGCCCACATAGGGCGCCAGGTCGATCTTGTTGATGACAAGGAGGTCGGACCGGGTGATTCCGGGGCCGCCCTTGGACGGGATCTTGTCGCCGGCCGCCACGTCGATGACGTAAATGGTGAGATCGGCGAGCTCTGGGGAAAACGTGGCAGCGAGGTTATCACCGCCGGATTCGATCAGCACGAGATCGAGCCCGGGAAACTTGGCGCGCATATCCGCCACCGCGGCGAGATTCATCGAGGCGTCCTCGCGGATCGCGGTGTGCGGGCAGCCGCCGGTCTCGACCCCGGCAATGCGATCCGGCGTCAGCGAGCCCGAGCGCACCAGGAATTCCGCATCCCATTTGGTGTAGATGTCATTGGTGATCGCGGCGATATCGTAGCGCTCGCGCATAGTCTTGCAGAGCAGGTCCATCAGCGCAGTCTTGCCCGATCCGACCGGACCGCCAATGCCGACACGCAAGGGGCCGTGAGATTTCGACATGCTCTCTCCTAATGTCGTCCCGGCGAAGGCCGGGACCCATAGCCGCCGTACTGAGCTGACGAGGTGCGCTGTGGCCACATCCTCCCATAGCCACAAAGACTTGTGGTTATGGGTCCCGGCCTTCGCCGGGACGACAGAGTGAGGCTCGTGCTCAAGATCTGAACAGTCGCGTATATTGCGTCTCGTGCCGCAGACTGGCGAGGTCGGCGCGAAACGTCGCGCCGCCGAGATCGTCCAGCGTCGCGTTCAGCGCACGATTCGCCGTCGCGGCAACCGCAGCTTCCAGCTTCACCAGCACGCGCTGGCTGTCGGTCTGGCCGAGCGGAATGAGCCGGCTGGCCGCGGAGATCCAGTTCGAGACCAGCGCATGCAGGAAGGCGTGCAGCGTCGGCGCGAGCGGCACGCCGTGCATCGCGGCGACCACGCCAACGGCCACGGGATAGACCAGTGGCGTCCGGCATGCCGCAACCATGGCATCCAGCCCGTCGGCATCCCACGCGGCGCGGGCGATGTCGATGAAGGCACGGCCCTGCGATGTCGTTTCCAGCTGCCGCTCGCGCGACGGCACGAAGGCGGCGGCGAGCTCGGCGATTTCGCTCAAGGTGTCGCCCTCGCCCGCTTCAGTGGCGCGATAGGCGTGGACCAGAAACGTCGCATCGCAAAAGCCCGAGCCATCGCGAAGCATCGCATCGAGCCAGTCCGCCAGCGACGCGATATCGGAGATGTCGCTGGCCTCGACCGCCCATTCGATGCCGCTGGAGTAGGAAAAGCCCCCGACGGGAAACGCGGGCGACAGCCAGGTCATCAGCCGGTACAGCGCCGCCGCCTCGCGCTCCGCGAGGTCGCGGGCCGCGACCGGCTCATTTATGGTCATGAGCATGCTTATGGCCGTGGTGATCGCAATGCTCGTCGTGGTGATGGTGATCGTGACCGTCGCCATGTGCGGCATGATCATGGTGGCGATCATGACCATGATGATCATGATGATCATCGTGGCCATGATCGTGATGCGCGTGGTCGTCGTGTCCATGCGCATGACCGGCATCGGCATAGGCGCCGCCTTCGGGATCGAACGGCGCCTCGATCTCGATCACGCGCGCACCGAGGCCCTTCACCATGGCTTCGATGACGTGGTCGCGGCGGATACGCAGGCTCTTGGCCATGATCTGCGTCGGCAGATGGCGATTGCCGAGATGCCAGCCGACGCGAATGAGGTGGTGCGGATCGTGGCCGCGGATCTCGAGCAGCGGCTCGGGCGCGGCGACCACCTCGACCAGCCGGCCGTCCTCCAGCACCAGCGCATCGCCGCCGCGCAACGCGACGGCATTCTCCAGGTCGAGCAGGAACTCGAGCCCCCGCGTTCCCGTCATCGCCATGCGGCGGCGGTGTCGATCGTCGAAATCGAGCACGACCGTATCCGCCGGCGCTTCCGCGAAGCGATGTTGTCCCCTGACCTGCGTCGCCCGGATCATGCGCTTTTACCCCGTTACCGTGTCTCGACCTTCTCGGGCGTGATCACTTCGATCTTCGGCGGCGCCGTAAAACACTTCACCGCGACGCGGCCGAACGTCTTCATGTGCTCCATGGCGCGATGCGGCACCAGCGCCTCGGCGTTCTCCCACTGCTCGACGAACACCATCTTGGCGGGATCGGTGACGCTCTCATGCAGATCATAGGCGATATTGCCGGGCTCTTTCCGCGTCTCCTTGATGCAGGCGGTGGCGGCTGCAATGAATTCGGCGCGCGTTTCAGGCTTGATGGTCAAGGTGGCGACGACGTAGATCACGAGAAATCCTCCCGGCTTTTCTTCTGGGCTTCAGATACCCGGCGGGACCTTAGACCAGGCGGGATCGAACGCAAAACCGGAAAAGCTGTCTCCGATATGCGACCAAGACATATTCCTGGGACATGCGTTGGGCGCTATTTCAGTACATGAAATATCGCTGCGCCATCGGCAGCACCTCGGCGGGGGCGCAGGTCAAGAGTTCGCCGTCGGCGCGGACCTCATAGGTCTCCGGATCGACCTCGATATTGGGCGTGGCGTCGTTGTGAATCATGCTCTTCTTCGAGATCCTGCCGCGGGTGTTCTGGACTGCATAGAGCTTCTTGTCGATGCCGAGCTTGCGCGCGAGGCCACCGGTGATCGCGGCCTTCGAGGTGAACACCACAGAAGACGCAGTGCGCGCCTTGCCGAAGGCGCCGAACATCGGCTGGTAATGCACCGGTTGCGGGGTCGGGATCGAGGCGTTGGGATCCCCCATGGGAGCCGCGACGATCATGCCGCCCTTGACGACGCAATCCGGCTTGACGCCGAAGAAGGCCGGCGACCACAGCACGAGATCGGCGAGCTTGCCCTTTTCCACCGAGCCGATCAGCTTCGAAACGCCATGCGCAATCGCGGGATTGATCGTGTATTTGGCGATGTAGCGCTTGACGCGGAAATTGTCGTTGTCCTTGCCCTTATCCTGCGGCAGCGAGCCGCGCTGCTTCTTCATCTTGTCGGCGGTCTGCCAGGTCCGGATGATGACCTCTCCGAGGCGGCCCATGGCCTGTGAATCCGAGGAGATCATCGAAAGCGCGCCGAGATCATGCAGGATGTCCTCGGCGGCGATGGTCTCCTTGCGAATGCGGCTTTCAGCAAATGCCAGATCTTCCGCGATCGAGGGATCGAGGTGGTGGCACACCATCAGCATGTCCAGATGCTCGTCGATGGTGTTGCGCGTGAACGGCCGCGTCGGGTTGGTCGACGACGGCAGCACGTTCTTCAGCCCCGCGACCTTGATGATATCAGGGGCGTGACCGCCGCCGGCGCCCTCGGTGTGAAAGGCGTGGATGGTGCGGCCTTTGAACGCCTTGATGGTGTCCTCGACGAATCCGGATTCGTTCAACGTGTCGGTGTGGATCATCACCTGGATATCGTAGTCGTCGGCGACCGACAGGCAGGTGTCGATCGCGGCCGGCGTGGTGCCCCAGTCCTCGTGCAGCTTCAGCGCACAGGCCCCGGCCTTGATCATCTCGACCAGCGCCGCGGGCCGCGAGGCGTTGCCCTTGCCGGAGAGGCCGAGATTGACCGGGAAGGCGTCGAACGACTGGATCATCCGCCCCATGTGCCACGGCCCCGGCGTGCAGGTGGTGGCGAACGTGCCGTGCGAGGGGCCGGTGCCGCCCCCTAGCATCGAGGTGACGCCCGACATCAGCGCGTGCTCGATCTGCTGCGGGCAGATGAAATGGATGTGGCTGTCGAAGCCGCCGGCGGTGAGGATCTTGCCTTCACCCGCGATCACGTCGGTGCCGGGGCCGATGATGATGGTGACACCGGGCTGGATGTCGGGATTGCCGGCCTTGCCGATGCCGGCGATCATGCCGTCCTTGATCGCCACGTCGGCCTTCACGATGCCCCAGTGATCGACGATCAGCGCATTGGTGATGACGGTGTCCGCCGCGCCCTGCTTGTTGGTGACCTGCGACTGGCCCATGCCGTCGCGGATCACCTTGCCGCCGCCGAACTTCACTTCCTCGCCGTAGGTGGTGAAATCCTTCTCGACCTCGATGATGAGGTCGGTGTCGGCCAGCCGCACCTTGTCACCGGCGGTCGGGCCGAACATGTCGGCATAGACGGAACGCTTTATTTTGACGGACATCACAAGCCCCGTTTGCGTTTGAATTTTGGATCGGTGCTCACAGCGAGGCCCTCGCTGTGAGCACCGTGTCGTCGAATGTCGTATCGAGCCAGGAGTTGGCGCCGCGGCAACCGGCGACAACCTGCTCGGCCCAGTCGGTGTAATCGACGAGATCGTCACGTTCCTCGGCCGTAGGATCGGAATGTACGCGCGCGCCGATATTGCTGATCTTGTCGGCGATCTTGATCAGCCTGGCGCCAGCCGATTTTTTCGGTGCGTCGAGCACTTGACGCCGCCGCCGCTCCGGCTTCGGCATGCTCATATCGTCGGTGCATTCCTCGACAAGCGACGCGACACGGTCGGAGAATTTTTGCGCGAGCTCCTCGCGGGTGGTGTCGGTGTCCTCGATCGCATCATGCAGCCAGCCGGCGGCAACGAGTTCGGCGTCGGTGCCGTCGGTCGCGGTCGCAAGCAGGTTCGCGACCTCGGCGAGGTGGTTGATGTAAGGCTCATGACCGCGGCCCTTGCGCGCCATGCCGTTGTGGCGGCGCGCGGCGAGTTCGGCGGCTTCGGAGACGAGGCGGACAGGTGAGAGCATGGCAAAGTCCTCCGTATTCGCCTCAACCGTGCCGCGCCACGCTCGTTCCTGTGGAATTCACAGCTTCCCCATCACGTCGCCGCGGAAGCCGTAGATCGTCTTCTTGCCGGCCACAGCGACGAGCTGGACCTCGCGGGTCTGGCCGGGTTCGAAGCGGACCGCGGTGCCCGCGGCGATGTCGAGGCGCATGCCGCGGGCTTTCTTGCGGTCGAACTTCAGGGCCGGGTTGGTCTCGAAGAAATGGTAGTGCGAGCCGACCTGGATCGGGCGGTCGCCGGTGTTGGCAACCGTCAGCGTCACGGTCTTGCGGCCGGCATTGAGCTCGATCTCGCCGTCCTGGATGAAGAGTTCGCCGGGAATCATGCTCTCACTCCTACCTGATCGGCTCGTGGACGGTGACGAGCTTGGTGCCGTCCGGAAAGGTCGCCTCGACCTGGATGTCGTGGATCATCTCTGGGATTCCCGGCATCACCTGGTCGCGAGTGAGGACCTGCGCGCCCGCCTGCATCAGCTCAGCGACGGTGCGGCCGTCGCGCGCGCCTTCGAGGATGAAATCGGAGATGAGCGCGATTGCCTCGGGATGGTTGAGCTTGACGCCGCGATCCAGCCGGCGGCGGGCCACGATCGCCGCCATCGAGATCAGAAGCTTGTCCTTTTCGCGGGGAGACAGGTTCATACGAAATCTCTTCCGTTCACTTCGTCAATTCAGCCAGAGCCGCGGCAGCGGCGCACCGGTGCGCGCCAGCACGGTCATCATTTCGGCGCGCAGGCGCGCAGCATCTTGGGCACAGAACCGCGCCATTGCAAAGCCATTCCAGGCGGATATCCCGACCTCGCCCGCGAAGGATTCCGAGGCCTCGCGGAGACGCTCGATCAGGGCCCCGTCGCCGGGCACGATCAGCGCCGTGCCGATCGCAGCCGCGCCCTTCGCCACCGCCGATCGCGCAAGCTTTGCGCCGATATCGCCGTCGAGCCTGACGGTCTCGGCGAACACGAGCTTGCCGCCGCGACGCAGCCGCCAGCGGTCGACGAACTCGCCCTGCGCCATCCGTTCGCCCATGGCGGTACGGCCGAACACCACGATCTCGCACAGCAGGAGCGAGGCAGTCGCATCGAGATCTATATCGAAGCGGCGCCGCACGCGCGCCCGGTCGAACAGGATCGTCTCCTGCGGCAGCCAGCCGAGATGTGCGCCTGCGGCAACCTTCAGCGCTATATTAAGCTCCGCCGCCTGCCCAGGCGCGCGGTAGACCTTTTCCGCGGCCGCCGTTGTCATCGTCAGCTTCGAACCATCTGCGGCCGCGATCTCGATGTCGAAGCGATCGCCGCCGGCGACACCACCGGCCGTGTTGACGAACACGCCGGAGAGCCCCTCGTCCTCCGGCGAAGGGAAGCGCACGCGCAGGGAGCCGGACTCATGCAAGATCCCGCGACGCGTCACACCGTCGCGCGCGTGGACGTCGAAGCGCACCGCGCCGCGGGCACGGTTGGCTTCGAACACCGAAGATGTCGCTAAAACGTCGCTGCGCATCCGCCTCCCCAGCCGGTCGCGGCAGAATGGCCTACAGCGCCATCTGGCGGCTGATTTCGCTCGCGTCGAGATTGGAGCGATCGCAGGTGAACTTCACCGCGCCGCGATCCATCACCGCAAAACTGTCGCCGAGTTCGCAGGCAAAGTCGAGATATTGTTCGACCAGCACGATGGCGATGTTGCCGAGATTGCGCAGGTACGAGATGGCACGGCCGATGTCCTTGATGATCGAGGGCTGGATGCCCTCGGTCGGCTCGTCGAGCAGCAGCAGCTTTGGCCGCATCACCAGCGCCCGCCCGATTGCGAGCTGTTGCTGCTGGCCGCCGGAGAGGTCGCCACCGCGCCGGCCGAGCATGGATTGCAGCACCGGGAATAGCGAGTACACATCGTCCGGAATGTGCTTGTCCTCGCGCCTGAGCGGGCCGAAGCCGGTCTTGAGATTCTCCTCGACCGTCAAAAGCGGAAATATCTCGCGCCCCTGCGGCACGAAGCCGATACCCTTGCGCGCGCGCTCATAGGGCTTGAGGCCCGTGATATCGCTGCCGTCGAGCACGATCGCGCCTGATGAGATCGGGTACTGCCCGACCATGGCGCGCAAGAGCGAGGTCTTGCCGACGCCGTTGCGCCCGAGCACGCAGGTGACCTTGCCGGGCTCGGCCGCGATCGACACGCCGCGCAACGCCTGCGCCGCGCCGTAGAACAGGTTGATGTCCTTGACCTCAAGCATCGCTCACCGCCCCAGATAGACTTCGATGACCCGCTCGTTGGACGAGACCTGGTCGATGGTGCCTTCCGCGAGCACGGTCCCCTCGTGCAGGCAAGTGACCTTGACGCCGAGCTCGCGCACGAACGTCATGTCGTGCTCGACCACCATCACGGTGTGGGTCTTGTTGATTTCCTTGAGCAGCTCGGCGGTGAGATGCGTCTCGACGTCGGTCATGCCAGCGACGGGCTCGTCGACGAGAAGCAGTTTTGGATCCTGGGCGAGCAGCATGCCGATCTCGAGCCACTGCTTCTGGCCGTGGCTGAGGCTGCCGGCGAGACGGTTGCGGGCATCGGTGAGACGGATCGTCTCCAGCACCTTGTCGATCTGTTCGGATTCTGCCCGGCTGCCGCGCCAGAACAGCGTACCCTTGACGCTGTGGTCGACATTGAGCGCGAGCAACAGATTGTCCTGCACGGTCTGGCTCTCGAACACGGTCGGCTTCTGGAATTTGCGGCCGATGCCGAGCTCGGCGATGCGGGTCTCGTCCAGCCGCGTCAGATCGGTGACGCCGTCGAACAGCACGGTGCCTTCGTCAGGCTTGGTCTTGCCGGTGATGATGTCCATCATCGTGGTCTTGCCGGCGCCGTTCGGGCCGATGATGGCGCGCATCTCGCCGGGCTCGAGCGTCAGCGAGAGGTTGTTGATGGCGTGGAAGCCGTCGAACGAGACGTGCACGCCGTCGAGATACAGCATTGCGGAGGTCGCGCGGGTGTCCATGACGTTCATTGCGCTTCCTCCGCCATTTTGGGTTCGGTCACGCCGTCCTCGGCCGCAGCGCTCGCAATGGTCGCGGCGTCGCGCCTTTCCGTCGACGAGTCCCACCAGGCGTTGAACGTGCCGACGATGCCCTTGGGCAGCAGCAGCGTCACCAGGATGAACATGGCGCCCAGCATGAACAGCCAGTAAGGTGCGAGCATGCCGGAGGTGAAGAACGTCTTTGCGTAGTTGACGACGACGGCGCCGAGCGCAGCGCCGACCAGCGTACCGCGGCCGCCGACCGCAACCCAGATCACCGCCTCGATCGAATTGCCCGGCGCGAATTCGCTCGGGTTGATGATGCCGACCTGCGGCACATAGAGCGCGCCGGCGACGCCGGCCATGCAGGCCGACACCGTGAACACGAACAGCTTGTAGGATTCGACGCGGTAGCCGAGGAAGCGCGTGCGCGATTCCGCATCGCGCACGGCGATCAGAACCTTGCCGAGCTTGGACGAGACGATGGCGCGGCAGATCAGGAAGCCGGCGATCAGCGCCAGGCAGCTCAGCGCGAACAGCGCAGCACGCGTGCCCTCGGCCTGCACGTTGAAGCCCAAAATGTCCTTGAAGTCGGTCATGCCGTTGTTGCCGCCGAAGCCGAAATCGTTGCGGAAGAAGGCAAGCAGCAGTGCATAGGTCATCGCCTGCGTGATGATCGACAGATACACGCCCGTGACGCGGGAGCGGAAGGCGAGCCAGCCGAAGCAAAAGGCGAGCAGCCCCGGCACGATCAGCACCATCAGCGCGGCAAACCAGAACATGTCGAAGCCGTACCAGTACCAGGGCAGCTTCGAATAGTTCAGGAACACCATGAAGTCCGGCAGGATCGGGTTGCCGTAGACGCCGCGGCTGCCGATCTGCCGCATCAGGTACATGCCCATCGCGTAGCCGCCGAGCGCGAAGAAGGCGCCGTGGCCGAGCGAGAGGATGCCGCAATAGCCCCAGATCAGGTCAATCGAGAGCGCCAGTATGGCGTAGCAGACGTATTTGCCCCAGAGCGCGACCAGATAGGTCGGCACTTGCAGGAACGAGCCCGCGGGCAGCAGCAGGTTGGAGAGCGGGATGAGGATGCCGCAGGCCACGACGACGGCAAGGAAGATTGTCGCGCCGCGGTCCAGCGATCGCGTCAGCATGTGAGGGGTCATGCTTCCACCGCACGGCCCTTGAGCGCGAACAGACCGCGCGGCCGCTTTTGAATGAACAGGATGATGAGAACGAGGATGGCGATCTTGCCGAGCACGGCGCCGGCGACCGGCTCCAGGAATTTGTTGGCGATGCCGAGCGTGAAGGCGCCGACCAGCGTGCCCCAGAGATTGCCGACGCCGCCGAACACCACGACCATGAAGCTGTCGATGATGTAGCTCTGGCCGAGATTGGGGCTGACATTGTCGATCTGCGACAGCGCCACGCCGGCGATGCCGGCAATGCCCGAGCCGAGGCCGAAGGTCAGCGCATCGACGCGCGAGGTCGCGATACCCATCGAGGCCGCCATGCGGCGGTTCTGCGTCACCGCGCGCATCTCGAGCCCGAGTGCCGTGTAGCGCAACATCGCGAGCAGAATGACGAACACCGCGAGCGTGAAGACCAGGATCCAGAGCCGGTTATAGGTGATGGTGATCTGGCCGAGCTCGAACGCGCCGCTCATCCAGGATGGATTGCCGACCTCGCGGTTGGTCGGGCCGAACATGGTGCGCACCGCCTGCTGCAGCACCAGCGACAGGCCCCAGGTCGCCAGCAGCGTCTCCAGCGGACGGCCGTAAAGAAAGCGAATGATGCTGCGCTCGATCACGACGCCGAGCGCGCCGGCCACCAGGAAGGCGAGCGGCACCGCGATCAGCAGCGAATAGTCGAACAGGCCGGGATAGCGGGTGCGGATCACCTCCTGCACCACGAAGGTGGTGTAGGCTCCGATCATCACCATCTCGCCATGGGCCATGTTGATGACGCCCATCACGCCGAACGTGATGGCAAGCCCGATCGCGGCAAGCAGCAGCACCGAACCGAGCGAGAGGCCGTACCAGGCATTCTGCACCATCGACCAGACCGCGAGCGAACTCTGGATCGAGCCGATTGCACTCGCGGCAGCCTTGGTCACCGAGGCGGGCTGGTCGCCCATGCCGGTGAGCAGCGCCATCGCCTCTTGGTCGCCGCGCGCCTTGATGGTGGCAACGGCTTCGAGCTTCTCGACCTCGGTGGCATCGGGCTTGAACAACAGGATCGCCGCGCGGGCGTCGCCCAGCGCAGCCTTGACCGATCGGTTGGTTTCCTTGGCGAGCGCGCCATCCACGGCTTCGAGCGAGGTCTCCTCATGCGACTTGAAGACGGATTGCGCAGCCTGGAGCCGCGCTCCGATGTCGGGTGACTGCAGCGTCAGGCTGCCGATCGCGGCATCCACGCTGCGGCGCAGGCGGTTGTTGAGGCGGACCGCGCTTGCACTGTCGGGCACGCTGGCCACGGCCTGACCGGTCGCGGCATCGATCGACTTGCCGTCGGTACCGGTGACGTAAACCTTCTTGCTATCAGGATCGGCCATGAGCCGGCCGTCCTGGAGCGCGCTGATGATCGGAAAGGCCAGCGTATTGCCGCTGCTCGCCACCACGCCGATGGCCTCTTCCGTGTCGGAATAATCGTCGTTGGCGAATTTGGCGACCGCATCCTCGAACGGGCCGGCCAGGGCCGGAAGTGCGAACGCGATCAGGAACAACGAGAGTAGGAGCGAACAGAGGCGGGCGGACAAATTGGCTGGCACTGTGAAAGACCCCGGCAGAAAAGGGTGGAGAAGGCGGCGGGATCGCCGCCTTCTCCGATCGCGCAATGGAGCGTCAGATCCGGATCAGGAGCCGGAGCCGAGGCACTTGTTGGTCTTGGTGTTGAAGTTGCCGCACTTCTTGCCGACCCAGTCGCCGACCAGGTCCTTGGAGCCGTCGAGCTCCTTCGACCAGGCGTCGCCCGCGACAAGACCCGGGGTCTTCCACACCACGTCGAACTGGCCGTTGGCTTTGATTTCGCCAATGAACACCGGCTTCGTGATGTGATGGTTCGGAAGCATCTTCGAGGTGCCGCCGGTCAGGTTCTTGGCTTCGATGCCCGGGAGCGCATCGATCACCTTGTCCGGATCGGTCGACTTCACCTTCTCGACCGCCTTGACCCACATGTCGAAGCCGATCACGTGCGCTTCCATCGGATCGTTGGTCACGCGCTTCGGATTCTTGGTGTAGGTCTGCCACGCCTTGATGAACTTCTCGTTCTCCGGCGACTTGATCGACTGGAAGTAGTTCCAGGCGGCGAGATGGCCGAGCAGCGGCTTGGTGTCGATGCCGGCGAGTTCTTCCTCACCCACCGAGAACGCGACGACCGGGATGTCCTTCGCCTTGATGCCCTGGTTGCCGAGCTCCTTGTAGAAAGGAACGTTGGCGTCGCCGTTGATGGTCGAGACCACCGCGGTCTTCTTGCCGGCCGAGCCGAACTTCTTGATGTCGGCCACGATCGTCTGCCAGTCGGAATGACCGAACGGCGTGTAGTTGATCATGATGTCTTCCTGGGCGACACCCTTGGACTTCAGATAGGCTTCCAGGATCTTGTTGGTGGTGCGCGGATAGACGTAGTCGGTGCCCGCGAGCACCCAGCGCTTCACTTTCTCGTCCTTCATCAGATAGTCGACGGCGGGGATCGCCTGCTGGTTCGGCGCGGCACCGGTGTAGAACACGTTGCGCTCGCTCTCCTCGCCCTCGTACTGCACGGGGTAGAACAGGATGCTGTTCAACTCCTTGAATACCGGGAGCACCGACTTGCGCGACACCGAGGTCCAGCAGCCGAACACGACCGAGACCTTGTCCTTGGTGATCAGCTCGCGCGCCTTCTCGGCGAACAGCGGCCAGTTCGAAGCGGGATCGACGACGACGGCTTCGAGCTTCTTGCCGTTGACGCCGCCCTTCTTGTTCTGCTCGTCGATCAGGAAGAGGATGGTGTCCTTCAGCGTGGTCTCGCTGATGGCCATGGTGCCGGAGAGAGAATGAAGCACGCCGACCTTGATGGTGTCGTCCGCGGCTTTCGCACCGGAAATGGAAGCCAGACCAAGCATCAGTCCGGCGGTCGCGGCGAGAACGCCACGGCGGCTAAATGGCGCCGCTATATCGTGAGTGGATTTGCTATGCATGAGTGTCTCATCTCCCTGACGCAGACGTGAAAAACGCTGCGAAACGGCCCCAACGGCCGCCTGCGATTAACGGATTCGCAAGAACCGTGCCATGGATCAGACACATCTTAGGCCATTGATTTCGCTGGAGAAATCGACAGAAAACGAAGCATTGCCATGGCCGCGTCGCCTAAACATTGAGCAATTCAAATGTATGCGAATGCGGCAGGCAGGCTATTTTCTGAGCAACTTTCTCACTCTGGCTAAATTTCCGGCATAACTATTTCTGCACCGCGATCACCATTTGTGGAGCGCCTGCCTTGAAAGCGCCGCCTCAATGTTCCATATGGGGGCCGAGGTTTCTTGCGAATCAGAGACCGTTGCGAGCCGCGTGTTCTTAAGCCCTTACGGGCGTCTGGCTTGCCCCATCCCATCAAGCCATCCGACACCCCAAACACGCAGGTGTCCCTCTCGACACCCTTTTGCGCGCGCCGCGCCGAATGCGCCGGGCGCCCGCTTTTGACATGGAAAGAACCCATCTTTTGACTTCGTTTCAGGATTTCGGCCTCGCCGAACCCATCGCTCGTGCTCTCACCGAAGAGAACTACGTCACCCCCACCCCCATCCAGGCCCAGACGATTCCGACCGCACTGACCGGCCGCGACGTCGTCGGCATCGCCCAGACCGGAACCGGCAAGACTGCGTCCTTCGCGCTGCCGATCCTGCACCGCCTGCTCGAGAATCGCATCAAGCCGCAGCCGAAGACGACCCGCGTCCTGGTGCTGTCGCCGACCCGCGAACTGTCCGGCCAGATCCTCGACAGTTTCAACGCCTATGGCCGCCACATCCGCCTGTCCTCGACGCTCGCCATCGGCGGCGTGCCGATGGGCCGTCAGGTCCGCTCGCTGATGCAGGGCGTCGAGGTGCTGGTCGCCACCCCCGGCCGTTTGCTCGACCTCGTGCAGAGCAACGGACTGAAGCTTGGAAGCGTCGAATTCCTCGTGCTCGACGAGGCCGACCGCATGCTCGACATGGGCTTCATCAACGACATCCGCAAAATCGTCGCCAAGCTGCCGATCAAGCGGCAGACGCTGTTCTTCTCGGCCACTATGCCGAAGGACATCGCCGAGCTGGCCGACGCCATGCTGCGCGACCCAGCCCGCGTCGCGGTGACCCCGGT